>NZ_JCANTV010000013.1:0-299420 GCF_059568665.1 Pseudodesulfovibrio halophilus DSM 5663
GATATTGTGCCCTATGTTGGTGACGGGATTGCCGGAAAGCAGCTCGCCCACAACTGTGGCGGCGTTCCCGAGTTGATAATCGTCAAGAACATCACCACCAACGGCCAGAACTGGATGGCCTACCATTCCGCCCTCGGTGCCACCAAGCTGGTCTATCCGAACCTCGACAATGCGCTGGTCACGTCGAGCGCGGGGTGGAGCGACACGGAACCGACAAACACGCACTTCACCGTGGGGCATACCGGGAACACCAACGAGGACGGGTCTGAGCACATCGCCTACGTCTTCCGCTCCGTCCCGGGTTTCTCCAGGGTGTTCAGCTACACAGGCAACGCCGACACTGACGGGCCGTTCGTGGACCTCGGGTTCACGCCGCTGGCCATGATGATGAAGAACGCCAGCGCCACGGAGAACTGGCGATTCTACGACACCGCCCGCGACCCGGAGAGTCCCGTGGACAGGATGCTGCAGCTCAACCTCTCCAACGCCGAAATGGTGGCGGAGAATTTCCGGTTCCATGCCGGCGGCATGAAGGTCGTCAGTTCCTTCGGTTCCGTGAACGGCGGTGGCCATCGGCATGTGGGCATGGCCTGGGCGGCGCAGCCTTTCAAATATTCCAACGCATTCTAGGAGGTTTCATCATGTGGAGATACCCGGACAACACCTTTCGGCAGGTCGCTCCCGCGCAGGTGGTGCAGGGCGACAGCGTCCGCCGTTTCGCGGAACTGACCCGCAAGGAGCGCGCGGCGCTCGGCTACCACGAGGCGCGGCCGCTGCGGCGCGAACCGTTCACCAGCTACGTCACCGAATGGCGGCTGCGCGAGGACCTGATCCTGCGCGAGCAGGTCGTGGAGGCCGTGGTGGACGAGGCGGCACGGCACGAATATCGGGCGGACACGATCCGCACCGAACGTGACAAGCGCATCGCGGCAGTCATGTGGCGTGTGCAACGCTTTGAATCCGAGACGCGGCTGGGGCTGACGCCCTGCGATGACATCGCGGCGCTCGACGCCTACGTGCAGGCGCTGCGGGATGTGCCGCAGCAGGCCGGGTTCCCTGAGGCTGTGGAGTGGCCTGAGATGGTATGAGAAAGGCCCCCGGCACGTGCCGGGGGCCTTTTGAAAACCATGGGTGGCTATCGGCTGGAGCCTAGAAATCGTAGCGAAGGCCGATGCCCATGCGATGAGAGCGGTACTCGGCTTCGAACAGACCATAGTCCAGCTTGTCGAGACCGACCATGAACTTGTAGTCGGCCTGCACGCTCCAGTTTTCATCCAGACGGTAGCGCAGACCGGCAATGGGCTGCACCAGCGGGATGCTCGCGGTATCGGTGAAGTCATCACCTTCGAGGTCCAGCTCGCCGTAGGACCAGCCATAGCCGAATCCCAGACCGCCGTAGACGCTCAGGGGCGAATCCTCCCTGATCTGGTATTCGTAAAGCGCGTTCACCATCAGCGCTGTCATGTCGAAGCTGCCGCCGACGTCAAGATTCCCGATGTTGGAACTAATCTTGTCAAGGTCGCTGGTGAAGTAGCTTCCTTCCAGCTCAACGCGGATGCCGCTGTCCCACTGGTAACCGGAGGCGGCGGAGAGGCCCCAGCCCCAATCGGCTTCGATCTGGGCGTCATCTTCGCGCAGTTCGGCGTTGACGGCCGAGTCACTGGAAGAAATGTCGCTGTCCATCAGGGACTGGGCGGAAACACTGCCGGAGACATAGTGCTGTCCGGCATTGGCGGCTGTGGCCAGGGCAAGAATCATCGTGAGCGCGAGCAGAACCTTTTTCATGGGAAACCTCATTTCTTCATGTGCCGAAGTTGAATTCCTATCGAGCAGTCAGGACTACACATGAGGGATAAGATTGTCCATTACAAACTTCTGGCAATCCTATACCTTATTTCAAAACTCTGTTCGCAATCAGCTTCTGGATGCCCACCACGTCGGTGCCTTTTTTCAGTTCCTTGACCACCGGCTCGCTCCGGCCGGACATCCATATCTTCAGCTCGGCGTCGAGATCGAAATGTCCTGCGGTCTCCACCGAAAAGCAGGTCATGGAGCGGTACGGCAGCGAAAGATAGTCCACCTTGGAGCCGGTGATCCCCTGCTTGTCGATGAGCAGCAGCCGATGGTCCGTGAACACGAACATGTCGCGGATGACCTTGAAGACGCGCTGCACGCGCTCGCCGTCCGCCAGAATCGGGGCCAGCTCCTCGGCAACGTCTTCGGCGTTCACTTCCGACGCGTTGCCCATCAGTCCGTCAAGAAATCCCATATCCACTCCTCTTGTCAGGTTTCGCCCGGCTCAGTCGATGAGGTCCGGTCGTTTTTCGCCGAGCAGTCTGCCGATGGCCTCCATCATTTCATGACGCAGAATCGGCTTCATGATGAAGTCGCCTATGCCGATCTCGCGGATGCGTTCGTAACTCACCGCTTCGGAGAACCCGGTGCAGAGTATGATGGGCACGCCCGGCCGGATGCGGACCATCTCCCGAGCCAGTTCGATGCCGGTCATGTTCGGCATGGACTGGTCGGTTATCACCAGGTCGAAGTCGTTGCTGCGATACTTGAACGCCTCCAGCGCCTCGATGCTGCTGGTGCGGGTGACCACGTCGAAGCCCATGGACTCCAGCATCTCCTTGCCGATGTCCACAAGCGCCTTTTCGTCGTCCACGAAAAGAATCCGCCCCTTGGTGAACACGAGCTGCGGCCGCGGCTCCGCCTCCGGCCTCTCCAGAGAGGGCGTGCGCGGCAGAAAGACATGAAAGACCGTGCCGCGCCCCGGCTCGCTGTCCACGCTCACATGGCCGTCATGGCGCTTGACGATGCCGTGCACCATGGAGAGGCCCATGCCGGTCCCTTCGCCCGGGCCCTTGGTGGTGAAGAAAGGATCGAAGATGCGCTCCAGCGTTTCGGCGTCCATGCCGGGGCCGTTGTCGCGCACGCTCAGACGCACGAACCACTCCGGGCCGCCAATCTCCTCCGGCGGCGCGGGGTCCCCCGTGTCCGCGTCGGCCAGCTCCACGTCCACCCTGCCGCCGCTTTGCTCCATGGCCTGCGCTGCGTTGGTGCACAGGTTGAGCATGATCTGGTGCAGCTGGGTGGCGTCTGCCATGACCTGATCGTCCTGCGCCTCGATGGAAAGGTTCAGCTCAATGTTGGCGGGGATGCTGGAGCGCAGCATCTTGAACGCCTCCTTGAGCAGCGGCGAGAGCGACATGGGCTGCCGCTCCTCGGGGCTCTGGCGGCTGAAATTGAGGATCTGGGTCACGAGATCGCGGGCGCGGCGGCCTGCCGAGAGGATCTCCCCCACACGGCGGGCGAGGCCCGTCCCCTCCTCGGCCGAAGATTCGATTATCTCGGCATATCCGAGGATCACGCCGAGGATGTTGTTGAAGTCATGCGCAATGCCGCCGGCAAGGGTGCCGAGCGACTCCATCTTCTGGGCCAGCCGAAGCTGCTGCTCGAGCCGCTTGCGCTCGGTGATGTCGAACAGGTAACCGCGAATCTCACGGCCGCCGCGCTCGTCCTCCACCACATCCACATTTCCCAGCAGCTCCCTGCCGAGGGACCCCACGCTCAACTCGTGGTTGCGGATCCTGCCGCGGGTCGCGAGCAGGTCCTGAAGCGGCTCCCGGCCTCCCAGCTGTTCCCACGCTTCGAAAAGGCTCATGCCCGACGCGGCGTCCGGACTCGGCAGGCCGAGGACCTCGGCAAAGGCCATGTTGCAGTCGACGATCCTGCCCTGCGCGTCTGCAAGAAAATTTCCGGTGACGTTCTTTTCGAACAGCTCGCGATATCGCTCCTCGCTGGCCTTGAGGTCCTTGAGCACGTCGGCACGCTTGGCGATGTCGTTGAGCAGCCGCTGGTTGGCCTTGTTCAGCTCCTCGGTGCGGGCCTCCACCACCTGTGCAAGGCTTTCGTTGAGTTCTCGCAGTTCGGTCTCGGCGCGCCACTTGTTGCACAGGGACACGGCCACCTGACGGAACTCCTGAGAGCGAAACGGCTTTTGCAGATACAACAGCTTTTCCGGGGGCTGAACGCGGCGGTTCAGCTCGGCAAGGGGCACACTGGTGGCGGAAGACATCATCAGGACTTCGACGCCCGCGTCCATCTCCCTCAGCATTTCGGCGGTCTCCACGCCGTCCATGCCGTGCTCCAGCCGCACTTCCACCACGGCGAGGGCGAACGGCCGGCCCTCGGCCACGCCGTCCGCCATGGCGCGGACCGCCTCCGCGCCGGTGGTGGTCCTGACGACCTCGAAGTGAAACGAATCCACCGGGGCATCGGAGATCGTCGCGGCAGAGGGCTCCGAGAAGAGCGCCTCCAGCGCTTCCGGCTCCTGCCCTTCGTAGCACAGGATGTCGCGGTACAGCGTCAGCGCGTCGCGGTCTGGGTCAACGGCGAGCACCCGGAATACGGTGGTCTGCTGAACGGGCAAGAAACGCTCCTCTATTTCCTTGAGGGATGCATGCCCCTCTTTGGTCGGAATATATTGGAACGAGCGAAAAAAGTGAAGCGGCGCGGGATACCGCGCGCCCGACGGAGAAACACCGTACGGACGCGCGGATATGGCGTGACGGGAGCGGGACACGTGTCTAGCGTGCTGCCAGCGGATAGACGCCTGCGCGCTTCAGGCCCAGCGATTCGAGCACCTCGGGACGGGCATCCATGGCCTCCCGGAGAGAGTCGTAACGTCCCACCAGCACGCGGTGCCAGACACCCTTTTCCCCAAGGTCGGCACTGGCAAGGGACGGGGTGAAGCCGTCCGCGCGCAGAGCTTCCATGTGCTTCCGCGCGTCTTCGCTGTCACGCCATGAGCTGACGTGGAGGCCGTATGCCGCGTCGACATTTTCTGCTGTATCGGAACCCCGCTGCACCGCCTCGGTCGACGCTTCCTTTCCTTCGGCGCCCAGCCCGGGGGGCGGGGACGTGAATCCGGTGGAAGCCATGTCGACCGCGGGTCCGGTCGCCGAGGCCGCGGCGGGGAGAGCCGCGGCCTTGGCGATGGACCGACGCTCGTTCCCGGAGGACGCGAGCGGCGGCAGGTTCGGGGTGGAACCTTCGTTTTCCGGTTCGGAAGAGAGCGCCATGCGCGCCCGCTTCAGATTCTCGAAAGCCTTGTCATAGAAGGTCGGGGAGAGCTCCACCGCCCTTTCGAAATATTCCGCGGCCTGCTTCGGGCGGCCCTCCATGAGCAGCACATAGCCGAGGTTGTTGTGGGCCTTGGCCTCATCGCCGCCGTAGCGGAAGGCCTGAAGCGCCTCCTCGAACCGGCCCATGCGGGTCAGGGCGAGGCCGAGGTTGTTATAGGTGCGCGAGGTGGCCCCGCCGCTCTCAAGGGCGTTGCGGAACAGGCGGGCCGCCTGCCTGTACTGACCGCGCGCCATGTGCGTCACGCCGAGGTTGTTTATCACTCGCGCCGCGTCCTTTCCGTCCGCGGACCTGAGCGCCTTCCGGAAGTGCTCGTCCGCCCGCTCCGGGTTGCCGCGCCGGTCGTGGAGCACGCCGTAGTAGCAGTTGGCCTTCCAGCGTGAGGGGTCCGCCTCCAGCGCGCTCTGCAGGTGACTTTCCGCCTCCTCGTCGAGCCCGGCGAGGTAGAAGACCACGCCCGCTCCCTCGTGCGCTCCGGCATGATCCGGATGCTTTTCGAGCACGGCACGGAACTCGCGCAGGGCCGCCTCGGTGGCGCCCTGCTCAAGAAGCATTTCTCCCTTGAAGGCGCGTATCTCCACGTTCTCCGGGGCCATCTGCTGGGCGCGGTTCAGATGCACCAGAGCCATCTCGGGCTTGCCGTCGGCGGCCATGCCCTGTCCCACCTTGAGGTGCTGGTCTGCGGTGAGCTCGGAGTCTCCGCCCCACGCGAACTCCTGAAACGATTCGCCGCTGTCGGCCTTGCGCGCGGCGCATCCGCCCAGCAGCGTGGCGGCCAGCAGTATTGCGAGTGTTCTGATGACGATGGCGTTCATGTCGGTTCTCCCCTTTTTTGACGCGCTACTTCGGCAGAGCCGCGAACACGTCGATGAAAAGCATAATGGCCGGGCCCATGATGACCACGAACAGGGCGGGCAGGATGAAAAGAATCAGCGGCAGCAGCAGGAGTACGGGCAGCTTGGCGGCCTTTTCCTCCGCCAGCTGGAAGCGCTTGGTGCGCATGGTGTCCGAGTACACGCGCAGGGTGCGTCCCACGCTGATGCCGAAGGTGTCCGCCTGCACGAGCAGGGATATCAGGCTGTTCAGGTCTTCCACGCCGCAACGGCGGCCGAGGTCGCGCAGGGCGTCCGTGCGCTTTCTCCCGGCGCGCAGCTCCAGCGTGAGCTGATAGAATTCGAGGCTGATCTCGGGCGAGGAATTTCGCATCTCGTTGCACACGCGCGTGATGGCCTGATCCAGCCCCATGCCGGACTCCACGCAGACCACCAGCAGGTCCAGCGCGTCGGGCAGGGCGTTGAGGATGGCCTCGGCCCGCTTCTTGGTCCGCATCCGCAGCCAGATGTCCGGGGCGTAGCAGCCGATGGCGGCCAGCCCCACCGCGCCAAGCAGGGTCGGCGGCAGCCCGAGGTCCTCGAAAAAGAGCGGGCGAAGCAGCAGAAACCCGCCGGCGAGAACCACCGTGAGGGCGGCCTTGGCCCCCTGGAACACGCGCCAGCCGTCCGGCCTGCGGATGCCCGCGCGGATCAGCGCCAGCTGATTGGCCCGGCGCTCCTCGTCCGTCTTGGGACCGATGCGCGCGCCGAGCTGTCCGAACATGTCGGAGACCGGCTGCCAGAGCCCGGTGAGCACGGCTCCGCCGCTCTTCCTTCCCCTGCGAGGGCGGCCCGAGATGCGCTGGGCGATCTCCTCGGAACGCTTCGCGCCGCCGCTGAGGCTCATGAATCCCATAAGGGCCATGAGCACCGCGGCGAAGGCGGCCGCTGCCGCTATGAGAGGAATGTACTGCTCGAACATGGTTCGGTCCCTACACCTTGATCTTGATCATCCGGCGGATGATGACGATGCCGAGGGTCATGGAGCACGCCGCTCCGATGGCCATGCTCCGGCCCAGCTCCGTGGTCCACAGCAGGCTCATGTATTCGCGGTTGAGCAGGAAGAGGATGCCCGCCACGGCAAAGGGCAGCAGGGTGAGGATGAGCGCGGAGATGCGCCCCTCGGCGGAGAGCACCTTGATCTTGCCGTGCAGCTTGAAACGCTCGCGCACCAGCCGGGCAATGTTCCCGACGATCTCCGCGAGGTTGCCGCCGGTCTCCCGCTGGATGTTCACGGAGACCACGAAAAATTTCAGGTCCGGGCAGTCCACCCGGTTGAGCAGGTTGTCCAGCGCACGGTCGGAGTCCATGCCGTAGTTGATCTCGTCTATGGTCTTGCCGAATTCGGAGCCGATGGGGTCCTCGAATTCGTCCGCCACCATGCGCATGCCGCCGCCGAAGGTGTGCCCCGCCTTGAGGGCCCGGGCCAGCAGGTCCAGCGCCTCCGGCAGCTGCTCCTGAAAACGGTCCATGCGCTTGTTGCGGCGGCGCTGGAGCCACCAGATGGGGATGTACCCGGCTATGAGCCCCAGCACCACGGCCGCGACCAGCATCTTGCTCAATACCAGAACGGCGTAGGCCACGAGCAGCCCGAGCGAGAGACTCAGCAGCAGGTAGAGCCCCGGGGTTCCCGGCGCCTTGGACATGGCCACGAGATTGCTCAGGTTGGCGGCCCACCGCATTTGCTGCAGCATGGTGTTGAACCACGGCACCTCGCTCATCTGCCTGCGCACGAGATATTCCACGGTCTCCGCGTCCGCGTCCGAGGCGGCCAGCGCGCCGAGGCGGTTGCGGATGCGCACGTCCGCCTCGTCCCGGCGGGCGCGCACGAACGACGAAACGCCCAGGACCAGCAGGAAGACCACGAGGGCGCAGAGCGCCACGGCGAGGAGCATCACAGCATTTCCCTCCCGTCGTCGCGCCGCAGGGCGGGATGCACGTCGAACATCTCGTTCTGCAGGGGAAAGCCCATGCGCACCAGATGCTCCGCAAAGCGCGGCCGGATGGCGCGGCCGGTGTGATGCCCCAGCACCCTGCCGTCCTCGCTCATGCCGGTCTGTTCGAAGGCGAATATCTCCTGCATGGTGATCATCTCGCCTTCCATGCCGTTGACTTCCTGAATGCTGACCACCTTGCGGGTCCCGTCCACCAGGCGGGTGGCCTGCACGATGAGGTCCACGGCCGAGGCCACGTAGCGCTTCATGGACACGTCGGAAATGTTCAGCCCGGCCATGGAGACCATGGTTTCGAGACGCATCAGGCAGTCGCGCGGGGTGTTGGCATGGATGGTGGTGAGCGAACCGTCGTGACCGGTGTTCATGGCCTGCAGCATGTCGAGGGCTTCCGATGACCGGACCTCGCCGACGATGATGCGGTCCGGGCGCATGCGCAGGCAGTTCTTGACCAGGTCGCGCTGGGTGATCTCGCCCGTGCCCTCGATGTTGGCGGGGCGGGTCTCCAGTCGAACCACGTGGTCCTGCTTGAGCTGCAGCTCCGCCGCGTCCTCGATGGTGACGATACGTTCGTTTTCGGGGATGTAGCGGGACAGGCAGTTGAGCAGCGTGGTCTTACCCGAGCCGGTGCCGCCGGAAATGATGATGTTCAGCCGCGCGCGGACCGCGCCTTCGAGGATCAGGGCCATCTCGGGGGTCAGCGCCTCGAAACCGATGAGGTCCTGAATCTCCAGCGGGTCGCGGGAGAACTTGCGTATGGACAGCGAGGGGCCGTCCAGCGCAAGCGGCGGGATGATGGCGTTGACACGCGAGCCGTCGAGCAGGCGGGCGTCCACCATGGGCTGGGATTCGTCGATGCGCCTGCCCACGCGGGACACGATGCGGTCGATGATCTTGCGCAGGTGGTCGTCATCGCGGAACCGGGCCTGACTGCGCTCCAGCTTGCCGCTTCGCTCCACGTAGACCTGATTGTACGAGTTGACGAGGATATCGTTGACCGTGTGGTCCTGAATGAGCGGCTCCAGCGGACCGAGCCCCACGACCTCGTCCTGAATTTCGGCCAGCAGCCTGCGGCGCTCCGCCATGTTCAGGGGGGCGTTGTGGAACTCTTCCCAAAGCAGCCCTTCGGCGGCCCGGGCGATCTCGGCGCGCATCTCGCCGTCTTCGAGGCGGTCGAGCAGCGACAGGTCGAGCATGTCGATGAGCCTGTCGTGGATGCGCGTCTTGATGTCGAAAAAGACTTCCGAGGTGGAGGCTTCCTGCTTCGGGGCCTCGACCTTGGGGGTTGCCGGAGCCTTGGGGGCCTCGACGGTCTCTTCGCCGCTGCGGTTGCGGTTCAGCCGCTGTGCCAGATTCATGCGCTCACCCTCCCTGCGGAGCCGCTCTTGCGTCCGCCCTTGCGCGACAGAAGCCCGGACAGGCCGGAGAAGAGGCCGCCGCGCTTGACGCCGGGCAGCCCGAGTTCACGGGCCATGGAGGTCACGGGCTTGGCATACGCGCTCTTGGGCGACGCGGTCAGCAGCGGCACGCCCTGATTGAGCGCGGCCGACGCTTCCGCGAACACGCCCGGCAGCGTCAGGTCGATCTTGCAGCCGAGGGCTTCGGCGGCATCGGCCGGCTCCACGCCGCCGCCCTTGACCACGGCGGAGGCCACAACCCGCAGTTTGCGGGAGGCTTCGGGGTCGGCTCGCCTGAAGGCGTCCACGGCGCGCTTGGCGTCAGCCAGCGCGGGCATGGTCAGCTCCGTGACCAGCAGCAGGTCGTCCGCCTGCTCCGCCGCCGTGGGCAGCGCGTCGTCCGACTCCATGGCCGCATCCACGATGACATGGTCGTACGCGGCACGCATGGTCTCGAAAAGGGCGTGGACTGCCTGCGGATCTGGCTTTGCGGGATTTCGCGGCCCGGCCAGCACGGCCAGCTTGTCCGGACCTTCGCCCACCGCGCTGGCGAGGAAGGTTTCGTCGAGACGGGATGCGTCCGCCAACAGGTCTTCCCAAGTGTAGTCGCACTGGGCGTCGAGGAAGTAACGCACATCGCCGCACGGCCTGCCCATGTCCGCCAGCAGCACCCTGCCCGGCGCTGCCTTGGCGAACACGGAGGCCAGATTCACGGCCAGCGTGGTGCCGCCCACGCCGGTGCGCGCGCCGAGCACGACGCTGACGCGACCGCTGCTGTCCTGACCGTCCACGACCACGTTGCGGCTGCGGATGCGCATGAGCACGTCGCGCACGGCCTTGGGGTCCAGCGGATATGGGAGGTATTCCCGGATGCCGCCGCGCATGGCCTCGATGAGCAGCTCAGGGGCGGGCTTTTCACCCACCAGCACCACGTCCGTGGCCGAGCCGCTTTCCAGTTCCGCGGCGATCTCCGCCAGCTCCTGAACGGCTTCGGGGCCGGGCTCGTAGAAAAGCACGCCCATGTGTTCGGCGTCTTCCGGCGCGGGCACGACCCAAGGCAGGGCCTCGGCAACCTTGTCGAGCACCTTGCGCTGGGCGTCGTCCGCCACCACCACGGTCATGGTCAGCTTGCCTCTCATCGCGCGCCTCCGCCGTGGGATGCAACTTCCACCTGCGCATGGCCCGCGGAACGCATCGGCTCGACATGGAAGCTGTCCAGCACGAAGACGTCCGCGAGGATGACCGCGGCCATGACCAGCATCAGCAGCAGCTCCCGCCAGTAGGTAACCTTGTCTTCGAAACAATACATCAGTTCAGCATCTCCCCGAGAACCTTCTGGAAAAGGCTCTCACCTTCGGAACTCCCCGTCTTGGGGCCTTCCTGATATTGCTCCAGAACCTTGAGCGCGTACTCGCCGTCGGCGCCCTTCACGGGCTCGGTGCCGGCGGGCATGGGGTTGAGCTTCTGGGCCTCCACCGCCTGACTCACGGCGGTGCCGTGCGGCATGGTGCTGGGCTCGTGCTGCACCTGCATGACGCTGCACCCGGACAATCCAAGCGAGGCGAGGAAGACGATGACGGTCACTGCGACGTTCTTCATGAAGACTTCTCCTTGTACCCGCCTCAGTTCGGCAGGGAATGGCCCAGATCGCCGTCGAACCCGCTCTCGGGGCTGACCACGGCGGACTTGCGCCGGTTCTCGGGGGCGCTGGTCAGCGCGGGCTCGTCGCGGCGCCCCTCCAGCAGCCCGAGCAGATAGAATTCGTAATCGTTCGGCTCGCGGAATCCGTCCGTTGGCAGGGACTGCGTGGCCGCGTCCACGGGCTTGACCAGATGCGCGGTGACGATGATCACCAGCTCGGTCTTGTTGCTTCTGAAGTCGTTGCTGCTGAACAGCGAGCCGAGCACCGGCACATCGCCGAGCACGGGGAAGCGGTTGGCGTTCTCGCGCAGGGAGTCGCTGATCAGGCCGCCCACCACGAAGCTCTGGCCGTCGGCCAGCTCCACCACCGTGGAGGCCTTGCGGGTCTGGACCGCCGGAATGGTGTAGCCCTGAAAGGTGACGGCGTTGGAGTAGTCCAGCTCCGAGACCTCGGGCTTGACCTGAAGATTGATCACGCCGGAGCTGAGCACGGTGGGGGTGAACTTGAGGCCCACGCCGAAAGGCTTGTACTCGATGGAGACCATGCCGAGCGCCTGCGGAACCGGGATCGGAATCTCGCCGCCCGCGAGGAAATCGGCGGTCTCACCGGACACGCATACCAGATTCGGTTCGGCCAGCACCTTGACCAGCCCGTTGGCCTTGAGGGCGTCTATGAAGCCGCTGAAGGAGCTGCTGCCCGACGTGGACTGGACCACGCCGTTGATGCGGTCGGTCAGGTTGATGACGTCGCCGTCCTGATCCAGCGAGGTCAGGCCGTTGAGAAACGAATACGCCGTGAAATTGTTGGACAGGTAGGCGAAGTTCACGCCCATGCGCTTGAGCACGGTGCGGGTCATCTCGGCCACGCGCACCTCGAGCATGACCTGCATCACGCCGTCAACGCGCAGCAGGTTCACGACCTTTTCCGGGGCCACGGTCTGAGCCAGCTCGTTGGCGGCCTTGAGGGCCGAGGCGCTGCTCACGCTGCCGGTGAGGGTGACGGATTCGGCGTTGGCCCGCACGCTGATGTCGGTCTCGGCGGGCAGCACCTCGTGCAGCATCCGCTTGAGGCCCGTGACGTCCGGCACCACCTTGATGTCCTTGACCACGATGCCGCCGTCGGTCCACAGCGTCAGGGTGGTCGCGCCGAACTCCTTGCCCGCGAGGTAGATCTGACGCGGGGAGAGCAGGAGCATGCTGGCGATATCGGGCGATCCCAGCGAGACGCGGCTGACCGGCGACTCCACGTCGATCACCACGGACTTGTTCTTGACCAGCATCACCTCGTCGGGCGATTCGGCCGAGGCCGCCGCGGGCGCGAGCGCCAGCAGCACGATTGCCGTCATTATGTATACTGCTTGCCGCATGATATCTCCTAGAACTTCACCTTGCTGCGTTCGCCGCCGTTGATGACCTCGACGCTGACCCTGCGCCTGCGCGGGGTCCGCTTCCGCTTTGGCGGAGCCTTGCGGTGGGCCGCCAGCGCGCTGTCCACAGTGGAGCCGGGGGTCAATACCGGTTCGGCGTCCTCGGCGTTGCGCAGTGCAAAATGCAGGGTGCCGCGGGTGGCGGCCAGCGCCAGCCGCTCGCTCTCCTCGGGCGTGAGTTCGAGCGTGTAGACATCCACCGAGGCGGTCTTGCCCTCGCCCTTGGGAGACGAGAGCTGCGTTCCCGTGGCGAGCACAGGGACGTTCGCCAGCACCAGCTTGGTGACGGGCTTTTCGTCGCGCCCCTTGGTCAGGGAGACCAGCACGTCCACCTTGTCGCCGGGCAGCACGAACCCGGACAGGCCCATGACCGGGTTGCCCTTGACGGACATGGCCCGCTTGCCCGGGGTGATCATGGCGCTCACGCCGGGGACCCTGAGCTCCAGCGGTTCGAGCATGGAGGCGGTCAGCGGGTCTCCCTCGGCCAGGTCCTGAGCCAGCACGCGGCCCACGACGGGACCTGTTGAGAGAAAAACGTCGGGCGGGGTGGATTCGGTGCGCCTGCCCTTGAGGGCCACGGCCTCGGGGCCTATCTTCATGCCCTTCTTCAGGTCCGCGGCCGCCACCACGTGATAGGTGACCGGGGCCTGTGCCGTATTCTGGGCGGGACGCTGGGCCATCCAGCGGAAGACCATGAAGGCCGCCACCAGCGACAGGACAAGGGCCAGTCCTATCTGAAGGGCCGCTTTCGTGGATCTGGTCATGGTGCTTCCTCCTTGGGTGTCGTCGCCGCCTCCGCCACGGCGGCGGTCCGGCGACGTCCGGGTGGGCTACCGTGCGAACGGTGCGCCCGTTTCGATCATGGTCAGTGCCATGGCGGTCACGGTTCCCGCGGCTATGGCCACGCCGTAGCAGAGGCGCGGCAGGGAGCCTTCGGGTGTCACGGGGGTGTACTCAACGGTCCGGGTGGTAAGAAACGCGAGGATTGTGTAGCGGAAATTTGCGAGGATCGCCTTGAGGTGGTCCATGTGCCGCAGCAGCATGCCCAAAGCGTAGACGCCGCCCGCAAGACAGGTGACAAGAAAGGCGATGAAGGCCGTTTCCACGCCGAGACAGGCGCCGACACCGGCCATGAGCTTGACGTCTCCGGCGCCCATGACCCCCATCAGAAACGGGATGAGCATCACGCCGAGGCCGAGACCGAACCCGGCCAGCGAAAAAAGCAGGCCGTGAAGCCCGCCCGTGGCGGTGTGCAGTCCCAGTCCCGCGAGTATCAGCGGAAACGTGAGCAGGTTGGGTATGCGCTGGCTCCTGACGTCCGTGACGACAGCCGCGGCCAGGGCGGCCAGCAACAGCGCGGCGATGATGAAATCCATGGTTCTTCCCCGAATCCTTTCATTGATTTGCCTCGTTGGTTTCCAGTGTTCCCAACTCCCCGGGAACCCCGGGGCCTGCGGTTTCTCCCCTCCGCAGGCCCCGAACTGGCTTCCATGGCCTAGCTTCCGCCAGCGGCGCCGGTCATGCTGTTGGCGATGGAGGTAAAGGTGTTCGAGACGGTGGATCCGAGCGTGGAAACCGCGGTGACGATGCCTGCTGCGATGAGGGCGGCGATCAGACCGTATTCGAGTGCGGTCGCGCCATCTTCGTTATGAATGAGGTTCTTGAGGATTTGCATTATTATGCTCCCTTTGGTTGAAGGTTTCCCATCGACCTAGCTTCCGCCGGCTGCGCCGGTCATGCTGTTGGCGATGGAGGTGAAGGTATCTGACACGGTGCTGCCGAGGGTGGACACGGCGGTGACGATGCCCGCCGCGATGAGTGCGGCGATCAGGCCGTATTCCAGCGCAGTCGCGCCTTCTTCGTTGCGGATTAAAGTCTTGAGCATCTGCATTGAAGACTCCCTTTGGCTTGGACGACCGGGGCTAGCTGCCTGCCGCGCCGGTCATGCTGTTGGCGATGTTGGTAAACGTGTTGGACACCGTGGTGCCGAGGGTGGAAACCGCGGTCACGATGCCTGCTGCGATCAACGCGGCGATCAGACCGTACTCCAGCGCGGTGGCGCCTTCTTCGCTACGGATGAGAGTCATGAGGGTCTTCATTTTCTTCTCCTTGTTTCATGAAGATACATACATGGCGTTTGCACGCCGCATCGAACTTGCCCTCCATTGAGCAACCCGCGTGCCACAACTCGGGAAATTTTCCCAAAAGACCTGCAACCACCCATCTTGAAAGGAAATCTTTGTGAAATTGATGGATCCGGCACCAACAGACGAACCTACTGCGAAGGTCACAAATCCATTTTTTGTGGATCGACCAATCCAGAAAAACCCGGCATCGTGAGCAACTATCCTCACGATACCGGGTGGTTGGCGATCTACAAAAAATGGATTACGCGGAAAAGGCGGCTGAATCTATGCCGTGCTTGCGCAGCTTGTTCCAGAGGTTTTTCGGGCTGATACCAAGCAGGCTCGCCGCCTCTGTCTGGACTCCACGAGTCTTGGCCAGGGCATTGGTGATGAGCCGCCGCTCAAAGGAATTGATGGCCTCGCGCAGGGGCAGCTTCATTTCTTCAAAGCCCGCTCCCGGAGCCTGCTCCGCCTCGTCGTCCCCCGGGGTTCTGGAGAAGGCGAGCTCCAGCTCAGAGGCATGTATCACCCCGCTCTTGCTGAAGATCGCAGCGCGCTCAATGGCGTTGGCAAACTGGCGCACGTTGCCCGGCCAGTCGTATTCAAACATCTTGCGGACCGCCTTCTTGTCTGCGCCGCGAACGTCGGTCCCGAGCTTGAGGTTGGCCTGCCGTATGAAGTGGTCCACCAGTCGTGGAATGTCTTCCCTGCGTTCCCTGAGCGGGGGAAGGTGGATGGAGGCCACATTGAGCCTGTAGTACAGGTCGCTACGAAATTCTCCTGCATCCACGCGCTGTTCCAATTCCTGGTTGGTAGCGGCGATGATGCGCACGTCGAAGCGGATGGGCTTGCTGCCGCCCACGCGCTCCACCTGCTTCTGCTCCACGGCCCGCAAGAGTTTCGGCTGTAAATGCAGAGGCATGTCGCCGATTTCGTCAAGCAGGATGCAGCCGCCCTCGGCCTGCTCGAACTTGCCGGGCCGCGACGAGGCCGCACCGGTAAACGCGCCCTTCTCATGGCCGAAGAGTTCGCTTTCCAGCAGAGATTCCGGGATGGCGGCGCAGTTGAGCTTCACAAAGGGGCCGGCGGCGCGCGAACTCATGGCGTGAATGGTGTCTGAAATCAGCTCCTTGCCGGTCCCCGTCTCGCCGAGCACCAACACGTCGCAGTCCAGCTCGGCGACGCGGGACAGGCGGTCCTTGACCTCCTGCATGGCCGGGCTGTCGCCGATGATCTTGTCCAGCGGCCCCGCACCCTTGAGGTTGCGCTTCAGAACTTCGAGCTCGGCCTGAAGGCCGCGCTTCTCCAGCGCCCGCCGGATGACGACCTCCATCTCCTTTATACTGAAAGGCTTGGAAAAGTAGTCGTAGGCCCCGTCGCGCATGGCCTGAATCCCGGTATCGCGGGACCCGTACCCGGTCATGACGATCACGTCCGTCTCCGGCGCCACCTCCTTGAGCTTGGGCAAGGCCTCCAGGCCGGACATGCCGGGCAGCTTCACGTCATGGAGAATCAGGTCCAGCCCGCCCTTTCCGGCACGCACGATGCCGTCCTCGGCGGTCTCCGCCTGCTCCACGGTAAAGCCGCGCTCGTCGAGCGCCTCCACCAGCATACCCCGGAAGGCATGGTCGTCATCCACTACAAGTATTCGTTCAGCCATTTGCGCACCCGGTTTTCTCCTTCTACCATGACAAGGCGGTACAATCCACAAAAAATGGATCGCCCGATACGACCAAACCAGCCCTCGCCCGAAAGGTCTTTCGGATCGAGAAGCCGCATATACACCGTATACGTAGGGCTCCCGAGATCGGTCACAAAAAAAATCCACTTTTGATGGAGAGTGGCACATCCGTTGCTGATACTCCCTGCAAACGCGGGAATCCCCGCCGGAGGAAAACAGGACATGAGACAGCAATCATCATCCAAGAGCGGAATGGCCGCAGCCGAACTCGGCCTCATCCTCCCCTTCATGGCGCTCCTTCTCTTCCTTCTCATGGAGGGAAGCAACGCCATGCACGCGCACTCCTCGCTGGTGGAAGCCAGCCGCGAGGGCGCCAGAATGGTGCTGATGCAGGGTGAAGCCGGACCCGACGTGCAGGAGCTGGTGCGGAGCCTCGTGCCCGACCTGCCTTCGGAAGAAGTGGACGTCCGCGTATCCACCGATACGGACGCGCGCACGGTGACCGTGCTCGCCAGCTACGAATATCAACCAGTAATGGGAGGCCGGGATGCTTTGGAAATGCTCGGCGGCGAAGAGATGCTCGTCATCGAAGCGGGCACAACGATGCCGCTTCCCTAACAGTGAACGCCTCGGCGCGGTGAGCATGGTCATGGCCATGGTCATCCCCGCAGTTCTGGCCATGGTGGGCCTCGCGCTCGATCTGGGCAACCTCTACTCCGCCCACACGCGCCTTCAGGCCGCCGTGGATTCGGCCGCACTGGCCGGGAGCCTCGAGCTGCCCTACGACCCCGAACTGGACAAGGGGCTGGTCCGGGCGGCGGCCACCGGGATGCTTGAAAAGAACTACCCCGGCTCCGAGCTGGACGCGCTGGTCCCCGGCACCCTCATCCGCAGCGTGAACGTGGAGGCCCACGCGGACGTGGACCTGCTGCTCCTCGGTTTTCTCGGCCTTTCCGCACAGCGCGTGGAGGCGGCGGCCAGCGCGGGCTTCAACAAGCTCGAAGTGGTCTTCGTCATCGACAACTCCGGCAGCATGAAGGGGACGCCCATCAACATGGTCAAGCAAGCCGCGGGCGAACTGGTGGACCTCATCATCCCCGACGGCGCGGAGGCCGACACCAAGATCGGGCTGGTGCCCTTCCGCGGCAAGGTCAACGTGGGCGAAGCCGCTGGCGACGGCCTCTCGGGCTGCCGCAATGTCGACGGCTCCCTCAACCACGGCATCCACGAAGACTTCATGCACCTGTACTGGGACCTGCCGTACTACTACCGCCGCCGCGTGAATCTGGACACCTGCTCCAGCATCCCCGAAGCGCAGGCCCTGACAACGAACAAGAACGCGGTCATCACCTCCCTGAACAACCAGACCGCAACGGGCGCGGCCTCCGGAACGGTAATCCCCGAAGGCCTCAAGTGGGGCCGCCACATGCTCACGCCGCAAAGGCCCTACGACCAGGCAGGCGACAAGGAAGAGTTCCGCAAGATCATCATCCTGCTCACCGACGGCGACAACGAGGACGGCAACTGCGGCGGCCCCTACCGGGCCTACTACGAGCCGAACAACTACTGGACCAATGCCTATTACGGCATGAAGATCACCGACGCGCACTGCGAGGACGGCGGCAGGCTCAATCAGGACATGCTCAACGAGGCGCAGGCCGCCAAGGACGCGGGCATCGAGATATTCACCATTCGCTTCGGCACCTCGGACAACACCGACCGCGACCTGATGCGCGCCATGGCGTCCAGCAAGCCCGGCACGGACGACCACTACTTCGACGCGCCGAGCGTGTACGACATTGACGACATCTTCAAGAAGATCGGACGCCAGCTCGGCTGGCGGCTGCTGAGCTAGGAGGCGACCATGCTGCACAGAAAGAACGGAAAGCGTCTGGGCATGACGGTCGCGGAATTCGGACTGGTGCTGCCCGCGGTCATGGTCCTGCTGCTTGGAACCATGGAGATGGGCAACATGTTCCATTCGTGGCTCACCGTGCAGAAGGCGGCGCAGGAAGCCGTGCGCATCGCCGCCACCGGCGAGGGGGTCGAAGACGGCACCCGCATGACGCGCATCGAGGACAAGGCGCTGGAGCGCATGGAACCTCTCCACGGCACGAAGACCGTCACCATCTCCAGCTGGCCCCGCGGCCAGTCGTCGGACACCGGAAGTCAGGGCAGCGCAGGCAACCCCTGCGAGATCGTGGAAGTCCGCGCCTCCTGCACCTACACCCCTCTCGTCTCGCTGATGGAGCCTATCCTGCCGGACGACATCACCCTCAGCAGCGCCGACCGCAAGCTCAACGAGCCGTGGCGGCCCTGCGACTCATGACGCCCCTCACCCTCCCCTAGGTGACACCATTGAGGCCGGACAGTTTCCCCGACTGTCCGGCCTCGCCGTTTTGCCCGCTCGCACGGGCGCTATGGAGTGAGGGAGGATCCCTTTAGGAGCCGTTGACCACGGTGACCGATCCGGCCGCGCTGGTGGCCACCAGCATGTCGACCGCCTCGGCGGATGCCGCGCCGGTGCACGCGATGATCACGTCGCCGGTGTCGAGGTTGTATTCTTCCGCCGCCTTGTCGAAGTATCCGGCTCCCGCCACGTCGGCGAGCGCGTCTTCGGTGCGGTACAGAAAGAGCTGCTGGCCGGGCACGCCGCCCATGAGGCGCATGTCTTCGGATGCGTATGCCATGAGATTTCTCCTTTTCTATGCGGTGAGCGTTCGGGCTACAGGATCTGGGCGTCGTCGTCGCACTGGACCTCGACCACGCCGGAGGGGTCGATGAGGCAGGCGCCTGCGGAGAGCATGTGGTCCACGAGATGGGCGGCCTTCTCCGGCACCCAGTCCACGTGGGCCTTGATTTCCTGCCCTTCGGCCAGACCGATGGCGTTCTTGTGGTACAGGAAGCACTTGCGGATGCCCGTCTCCACGGGGAGCCCGGTGTGGAACATCCAGTTGATGCCCAGCCAGGTGCGGGACTCGGTGCCCTTGAGCCAAGGGAACTTCTCGCCCGCGTAATCGGCGCTCTTGAACTCCTCGATGTTGAGCAGCTCGTTCCACTGGTGCGGCCCCACCACGGCGAAGCGGTTGCCGTCGTCGGGCACGTCGTTGGCGTTGAGCAGGCCGAAGGCCTCGAGAATCTTGCCCTTGGTCAGGCCGCTGGTGCTCTCGGGAATGACCGAGGACGTGGCGTCCATGCGGGTGATGACCAGCTCGTCGATCTTGCGGCCGAGGGCCCACGCACCGGCGCTGGCGGCCACCTGCCGCTCGTCGATGTTCTGCTTGAGCTCGTCGAGGCGGTCGATGTACTCGGCGGCATACCAGTCCTCAAGCGTGCAGGACACGGAGGAATGGGTCAGGTTCATGATGGGCACGTTGCCGTGGCGGGTCTTCTTGCCCGCGGTGCCTTTGCCGCTTTTCTGGAACACGCACTTGGCGCCCTGAACGTTGCCCTTCAGGCGCACGGTGTTGCGCATCTTGGAACCCTGCTGCTGGTAGGCGTTGTGCACGTCCGCGCAGTAGAGGTTGATGAAGGAGTTGTCGATCTGAGTGGACATTGCCGTTTCTCCATTTCGTTGTCGGTTTTCCTTGATAGGGCCGACGGGTATCCCGGAAGGCATCCGGCTCGCGGGTGGACCGTTCGCGGGCCGCAACCGGAGGCGCCGGGGCCGAAACATCGCGGACAGTATAGCCCCGGTCTCCGTGCCGTGGCGTTTCCGGAGGCGTCCGGGGCGTTTTCGGGGTGACATTCCCTGTTGACGGGGTGTCTCGGGCAGCTCTGGACCGCTGTTCCGGATTGGGGTACGTATCAGGAATGATTCCCTCCGAAATCGCAACGGCGTTTCAGGCCGTGATCTTCGACTTTGACGGCACGCTGGCCGAGCTGACGCTGGACTTCGACCTCATGAAGACCAAGATCGCCGCGCTCGGCGAATGTTTCCTGCCGCATCGGCCGGCCCCCGACGGAACGCCCGCGCTGGAGTGGATGGAGACCCTGACCCGCGAAGTGGAGCGCGAATGCGGCCGCGACACCGCGCTGGAGTTCAACTGCCGGTGCAGGCTCGCGGTCACCGCCATGGAGCTGGACGCAGCGCGCGACGGGAGCCTCTTCGATTTCACGCGCCCTCTGCTGCTGGGCCTTCGCGAACACGGCATCGCCACGGGCATCATCACCCGCAATACCGGCTCGGCCGTGCGCACGGTCTTCCCCGACCTGAACGAGCACACCGGGGTGCTGCTCGCCAGAGAGGACGCCCCGCGCATCAAGCCGGACCCGGCCCATCTGCATCAGGCGCTGGAACGGCTGGGCGTTTCGCCGCGCCACGCGCTCATGGTGGGGGACCACCCGCTGGACATGGAGACGGGGCGCAGGGCAGGCGCCGCCACCGCGGGCGTCATGACCGGCCGCTGCGACGCGGACGACCTCAGGAACGCCGGTGCCGACCTGATCTTCGAGGACGCCTCCCGGCTCCTCTCTTCCGGGGCTCTCGCGGAAATCCGCAACTGATCGCAAGAAAGGACGGAGGCTGCATGAAACGACTTTCGAAGACCGACCTCTGGCCCGGAATGTACGTTATCGGCTATCGCACCGAAAAGGGAGGGGAGGTCGTCAAGGTGGACCGGCCCCTGCTCTCGCGCGAGGAAATCGGCCACACCGTCCCCGACGGAGCGTTCGACGTGCTCGTGGACGAGGAGTTCGAGCTCGGCGAATGGGTCTCCGCTCACCTCGGCGACCAGCTGGAAAAAGAACGCAGGGAGCTTGAGGAGGCGCGGCTGGCCCTCGAGACCGAACGGGCCGAGTTCGAGCACGAACGCTCGCGGTTTCGGCAGCAGGTGGGAGAGGCGCACGAGCAGGCCATGCAGCGGGCCGTCTCCGGGGCCAAGGCCAGGGAGGAGGGCAACGCCAGGCGCGTGGAAGACATGGCCCGCCTCCGGCAGGAGATGGCCGCGGCCAAGGCGTCGAGGAAAAAGCACCCCGACCCGCCGCCCGAAACCCCGAGGACACCCATCGAGGAAGAGTTTCCCCGCGCGGACAAACTCTACAGCGACGCCGTGAGCTACGCCCGCAGCTTTGTGGACGACGTGCGGCGCGGCAAATCCTTCGACTATCGCGACGCCATGCCCATGGTGGACGGCTTCATCGACTCGGTCTTTCGCAACGAATCCGCGGCGGCGGCCCTGTGCAAGCTCAAGATGTACGACGAGTACACCTACACCCACAGCATCAACGTGGCCGTGCTCTCGGTGATCCTCGGCAAGCGGCTGGGGCTGGAGCGCCCGCAGCTGCGGATGCTCGGCATGGCCGGGACCTTCCACGACGTGGGCAAGGCCGTGATCCCCGACGAGATTCTCAACAAGCCCGGCAAGCTCGCCGACCACGAGATGGAGATCATGCGCACCCACCCGCAGGAGGGCTACGACATCCTCAAGACCCAGAAGGCGGTTCCCAGGGAGGTCTTGCGGGTGGCCCTTGAGCATCACGAGCGCTACGACGGCAGCGGCTACCCCCGGGGGGTCAAGGGGGACGCCCTCCACGCCATGTCCCGGATCATATCGGTGGTGGACGTCTACGACGCCCTGACCAGCAAACGCGTCTACAAGGACCCGCTCCCGCCCGGCAAGGTGCTCGGCATGATGTACCAGTGGCGGCTCTCGGATTTTCAGCCCAACATCGTGGAGCACTTCATCAAGAGCCTCGGCGTGTACCCCGTGGGCAGCTTCGTGCGCCTGAGCAGCGGCGAGCACGGCGTGGTTACCGGCCTGAACCCCAACCTGCCGCTCAAGCCCGTGGTCAAGATCGCCTTCGACGCGGCCTTCGAGCCCCTGACGCGACGCAGCGTGGACCTGGCGGAGGCCCCAGAATCCGGCGATTCGCCGATCATCGAAGACATCGTGAACCCCTCCGATCACGGCATCTCGGTGGCCGACCTGCTGCAGTAGCCCGAAGCGTCACGCGCTTCTTGCCTGCCGCCGCCTTTGGTGTACACTGCGCCCATGCGATCCTTCCGGCAGCTGCTCACCCTCCCGACCCGCATCCAGGGCATGGCGCTCACCGCAGTGTGGGCCTACAAGCTGCGCTCGCTGTTCGTGATCCTCGGCGTGGCCTTCGGCATCGCCTCCCTGACGCTCATCGTCACCAGCGTGGACGGGGCCAACCGGATGGCCGTACAGATCGTCGAGATGTTCGGGCACGACGCGGCCTTCGTGCTGGGCGGCAACATCAAGAAGAAAGCCGTGGGGATGCGCACCCTGACCCTGAGCCGCAACGACGCCCGGCGCATCCGACAGTCCCTGCCCGGCGCGTATCTGGTGGTGCCCATGCGCGCCAAGTTCGGGCTGACCATCAAATACCGCTCCGAAAACGATCAGGACGTGCCGGTGATCGGGGCCACCGCCGACTATGCCGAGGTCTGGAACTGGCCCCTCGTGGAAGGGCGCGACATCAGCTTCGAGGACAACGAGCAGGGCGCGCGCGTGGCCCTGATCGGCAACACGCCGAGCGAGGCGCTGTTCGACGGCGAATCTCCTGTGGGCCGCTCCATCTTCATCGAGGGCATCCCCTTCCAGATCATCGGACGCCTGAAACACCGCGGCTTCACGGGCGGTCGCGGAGACATCGACAATCGCCTGATCATCCCGCTGAACACCCTCACCTCGCGCTTCAACATGGACCGGCAGTACTTCCGCGCCCTGCGCGTCAAGTTTCACGAGCCGGAGTACATGGAGGCGCACACCGAGAACCTGCGCAGCTTCCTGCGCCACCTGCACGACCTCGACCCGGACGAGGATGACGACTTCACCATCCTCACCGCCGACGAGGTGCTCAAGTTTCTGGCCATGTTCAAGGGCGGCCTGAGCGTATTTCTGGGCGTGACCGCAGCCATCGCCATGCTCGTGGGCGGCTTCGTGCTGGCGAACCTGTTCTCCATCAGCGTGGGCGAGCGCTCGCCCGAGATCGGCCTCAAACGGGCCATGGGCGCGCACAAGTCGCACATCATGTACCAGTTTCTGGTGGAGGCGTGCGTGCTGACGCTCATCGGCGGCGTCCTCGGCCTCTTCCTCGGGCTGGGCCTCGGCCAGATCCTCTCCCGGCTGGACATCCTCGAGATCCAGTTCTCGTGGAAGGCCTTCGGCATGGCCATGGCCAGCGCCATGGCCGTGGGACTCGTCTTCGGCCTCAAGCCCGCGCGGCAGGCCGCCAACATGGACCCCATCAGCGCACTCAAGGGCGGCGAGTAGCCCTCCCGCCTCCGCAGGGCGTCCCTCCTCCCTTAAGGGGAGACCTTCCACCGTATTCCATTAATAATTCCCGCATGACGGCAACGTGATATTGTCGGGATACCCCTTTTGGTCGTTTTTTTCGGCAACCCTGCTTGACACCTATACCCCGTATGGGTATCTAGGAGGCAAGAGTTGTAAGCAAAGGATGCGGGCACAAATCAGGCTGGGGGGCCGATCCGCGTCCTGAAAACAATTAAAATCAGGAGGTTCTCGTGAACCGCAAGTTCGTGACCATCATCGGTGCAGTGCTTCTGACCATGGCCGTGGCTTCCATGGCCTTCGCATTCGGCGGCGGCAACCCGCGCAAGGGAAAGTTCCTGTGGCGCAAGAACTGCCGCACCTGCCACGCCCCTAACGGCTCGGCGGCCGACCTGAACCCGGCCGACAAGACGCAGGCGGAGTGGACCAAGCTTTTCGAGTCCGGCGACATCCCCTGCAAGGGCGACTGGACCGTCGGCGATCAGGACGTGAACGACATCTTCACCTATCTGCACGACTACGCGAAGGATTCCCCGACGCCCGCCAAGTGCAGCTAAACGGCATCGTTTCCGGCGGGGGCCGCGCGCTCCCGCCGAACCAGCCTCATTCAAAGGGGGTTCCATGGCGGACGCAAGGCAGGCAAAGGGCATGAACAGGCGCGACTTCTTCAAGGCCACCGGGCTGGCCGCGGCTGCGGCCGCGGGCGGCACCATCGGCGGCCTCAAGCCCGCCACGGCCCGGGCAGCCACACCAGCGCCCGACTGGCAGTCGCACTTTTCGGCCTGTGACATGTGCTTCAACAAGTGCGGCCTCATTGCCCGCGTCGAAAACGGCGTGGTCAAGAAGCTCGATCCCAATCCCAAGTTTCTCAAGTCCCGGGGAATGCTCTGCGCGCGCGGCAACGCGGGCGTGGCCCAGCTCTACGACCCCGACCGGCTCAAGTATCCCTTGCTCCGCAAGGGCGAGCGCGGCGAAGGCAAGTGGCAGCGCATCCCGTGGGACGAGGCCATCGACCTGATGGCCGAACGCATGCAGCAGATCCGCGAGAAGTATACCCCCTGCGGGCATCTCTTCAGCGCCGGGTCGGACCTGCAGAGCAAGTTCGTGTCCCGCTTCGGCGAGGTCTACGGCTCCTACAACATCACCTCCCACGAGTCCCTGTGCCTGCTCAGCGGCAACCGGGCCTTTCTGGATACCTTCGGTGAGGTGCCGTTCGCGGACGTGCTCAACTCCAAGTACATCATCATGGCCGGCGCCAACCGCTTCGAAGCGCTGGTCACGCCGGACTCCATGGATCTCATGACCGCCATGCAGAACGGCTGCAAGCTCGTGGTGCTCGACCCGCGCTTCACCAAGACCGCGGCGCTGGCCGACGAGTGGCACCCCATCCGCCCCGGCACGGACATGATCTTCATGCTGGCGCTGATGCACGTCATCATCAACGAAAAGCGCTACGACCCGCAGTGGATCAAGGAGAAGACCCACGGGTTCGACCAGCTCGCCAAGCACGTGCAGCAGTACACCCCGGAACGCGCGGCCGATGAGTGCGGCATCCCGCGCGAGGACATCGTGCGCATCGCCCGCGAACTGGCCGACGCTGCCCCGGAGTCCATGATCTACCCCGGCCGCCGCAGCTCGGACTACGAGGACTCCACCCAGATCCGCCGCAGCTTCGCGCTGCTCAACGGCATCCTCGGCAACTGGGACCGCCCCGGCGGCCTGCTCGCCGCGCGTCAGGTGGGTCTCAAGGGCGTGCCCTATACCGCCCCGTGGTACGACGACAACCCGTGGGACCGCGTGGACGGCGGCGTGGTGCCCGGCCTGTTCGAGCACGAAGGCTCCTTCGTCATCACCCGCGACAGGGTGCTCAGGAACGAGCCGTATCCGGTCAAGGGCTGGTTCGTTTACAAGACCAACCCCATGGCCACCGCGCCCAACCGCAGCAAGACCATCGAGATGGCCAAGCACATGGACTTCATGACCGTGGTGGACATCGCCATGAGCGACACCGCGTGGATGGCCGACCTCGTGCTGCCCGCGCCCAGCTATCTGGAGCGCACCGACCCCTGCGCCGGCCTTCAGGGTTCCGTGGCCTGTGCCTGCGTGGTCAAGCGCGACCCCGTGGTCCCTGCCATGTACGAGAGCCGGCCGGTCTTCGACGTGCTCAAGGAAGTGGCCGGGAAGCTCGACCTCGGCGAGTTCTTCGACTTCACCATCAAGGAATTCCGCCAGCAGCAGCTGCGCGAGCTGCCCGACGCCGAAGAGGCGCTGGACCGCGACGGCGTCTACTACAACCCGAGCAAGGTCTACGGCCTCTACGACGGCAAGATCTACAAGACCAGCAGCCACAAGATCGACCTGTACAACGAGCGCTACGAGCAGATGGGCGTCGCGCCCCTGCCGTCCTACACGCCGCCCGCCAAGGTGCCGAAGAACCGCTTCCGCATGGTTGTGGGCCGCAGCGCCGTGTACACGCAGGGTTCCACCGGAAACAACAGCCTGCTGCACCAGCTCACGCCCACCAACACGCTCTGGCTCAATCCGGAGGCGGCCTCCCGTCTGGGCATCGCCGACGGCGACCCCGTGGAGGTCTCCAGCTCCGTTGGCCGCGGCGAGCTCAAGGCCCGCGTGACACACGAAATCCGAGAGGACACGGTGTACATGCTCAGCGGCTTCGGGACGCTCTCCACGCAGCTCTCGCTGACCCACGACAACGGGGCCAGCATCAACAACCTGCTGGAGGACGACTACGATCAGGTCTCCGGCAACGCCGCCATGCACACCACGCTGGTGACCGTAACAAGGAAGGTGAGCTGATGGCACGCAAACTCGCAATGATAGTAGACGCGTCCAAGTGCATCGACTGCAAGGGGTGCATGGTGTCCTGCAAGGTCGCCAACGGTGTGCCCGAGGATCACTGGCGCAACTGGATCAAGCCCACCGAACCCGAGTTCGGTCCCGGCAGGCGGCCTTCGGTGCGCTTCCAGCCCGGCGGCTGCATGCACTGCGACAAGCCCACCTGCGTGGAAGCCTGTCCCACCGGCGCGACCTTCAAGGACAAGGAAACGGGCGAGGTGGTCATCGACAAGGACCTGTGCATCGGCTGCGGCAACTGCATCCCGGCCTGTCCCTACGACGCCCGCTACCGCAACCCGGTGAGCAGGAAGGCCGACAAGTGCAACTACTGCCCCGAGCGCAGGGCGGCCGGCCTCGAACCCGCCTGCGTGGACACCTGTCCCACCAGAGCGCGCGTGTTCGGCGACATCAACGACCCGGACTCCGAGGCCTCCAAGCTGCTCAGGGAGAACAAGCCCCGCGTGCAGGTGGTGGTCAACGAGGCCACGAACACCAAGCCCAACATGTATTACATCGGATCCCCCGGTGACGCGGCATGGCCCAGAAAGGCCGTGGTGCCCTCCAGCATGGTGGCCATGAAGGAGGCCGCGCCGCTGGTCAAGGGGCTGGTGGGGCTGACCGGCCTCGGCGTGCTGGCCATGCTCGGCAGACAACTCTTTGCCGGAGATTCCGGGGATTCTCACGAGGAGGACCGTCATGGCTAGACAGTTCAAGCGCCACGACCGCTCCGACATATTCATCCACTGGTTCAACGCCGCCTGCTGGCTGCTGCTGCTCGTCACGGGCATCGGCCTTATCAGCAACCCGGCCATCGACCCGCTCGGCTCGGGCTACCCCGAAGCCATGCGCTCCCTCGTGGGCGGCGGAGCCAACCTGCTGGCCATCCACGAGGTCATCGGCTTCGTCTGGATTCTGGGCTTCATCTGGTATCTGACCGTGAACGCCCGCGGCGCCGGGTTCTTCCTGAAGGAGGTCTTCATGGTCTCCCCGGCGCGCGACATGGCCTGGATGCTCAAGAAGATGGTGCTCATGACGCTGGGCCCCAAGCCCCTGAAGATGATCGGCGTCAGCCCGGAGCTGCCGGAGCAGGGCTTCTACAACATGGGGCAGAAGGCGTTCGCGCAGGCCAGTGTGGCAGGGGGCATCGTCATCGCCGTCACCGGCGTGATCATGTTCCTGTCGGACAAGACCTTCGGCGCCGAGGCCACCGGCATCGTGAGCTGGGCCGTAACCCTGCACTTCATTGCGGTGGGCGTGGTCTTCGCCGGACTGCTGGTGCACATCTACATGGCCGCCATCAGCCCCGAGGAGCGCCCCGGCTTCCGCTCCATGTTCACGGGACACGTTCCGGAGAACTACGCCAAGCATCACCACGGCCTGTGGTACGAAAAGGTACGCTCCGCTCCCGAAAGTGACGGGTAGCGGCGAAAATAGAGGGACCAAGGGGCCGTCGCCGCACGGCGGTCCCGCCAACCGAGAGGAAGGGATTTTTATGATGAAGCGACTCACCTACGCGTTCGCCATGCTCATGGCGCTGGCACTGGTCTCGGGCTGCACCGCGGCCAAGACCACCACGGCGGAGACTCCCGCCTTCACCCAGTACACGGACCTCGTGGACTACGACTTCGTGGCGCAGTACGCCAAGATGCCCAAGCCGCAGGACGTGATGATCATCGACTCGCGCCCCTACAAGACCAAGTTCGTCAAGGGCTTCATTCCCACGGCCGAGAGCATCCCGGCATCGCAGTTCGAAAAGATGACCGACAAGCTGCCCGAGAACAAGGACGCCCTGCTGATTTTCTACTGCGGCGGCCTGCATTGTCCGCTGTCCCACAAGTCCGCCTATGCGGCCGAGAAGCTCGGCTACACCAACGTCAAGGTGTACGCGGAGGGTTTCCCCAACTGGAAGAAGAACGCAGACTACTACTCCGTGGGCATGGAAGCCGTTAAGAACATGATGGCCGAAGGCGAGCCCTACATGCTGGTGGACTCCCGTCCGCACCGCAAGTTCCTCAAGGGCGCCGTGCCCTCGGCCGTGAACATTCCGGACAGCCAGTTCGACACGTTCAAGGGAATGCTCCCCGCGGACAAGTCCACCAAGCTGGTCTTCTACTGCGGCGGATTCCATTGCCCGCTGTCCCACAAGTCCGCCGTCAAGGCCAAGGCCATGGGCTACGAGCACGTGGTCACCGCTGAAGCGGGCTACCCCGGCTGGAAGGAACTCTACGGCGCAGGCGGCGCGGTGGAAGTCTCCGGCGGCGCAGCCGAAGGCTCCATCGACACCCAGCAGTTCCTGAACATCCTCGACGAGAACCCCGACAAGATCACGATCGTCGACGTTCGCACCCCCGAGGAATACGCGGCCGGACACTTCCCCACCGCCATCAACATCCCCGTGGACGAGCTTGAGGACCGGGCCGACGAAGTGCCCACCGACAAGCCCATCGTCTTCTCCTGCGCCTCCGGCGCCCGCGCGGGCGAGGCCTACTTCATGTTCACCTTTGCGCGCCCGGAAGTGGAAGAGGTCTACTACCTCGAAGCCAGCAACCACTTCGAAAGCGACAACTCCTATGAAGTGAAGGCCAACAAGTAACCGAACGCGGAGCCGGGCCGAAACGCCCGGCTCCGAAATTTTCAGGGGGTTCGCCATGTCCCTGCGCCTCGCCGCCGTCCTGCTCGCCGTCCTTGTCGCGGTCCCGGGCACGACAGCCATCCCGACCTTCGCCGCGCCCTGGCCCGAGCAGGCGGCGCGCGAGGCGGAACAGGGCGGATACTCCCTGGTGGACACCGCCGCTCTGGCCCGCATCCTCGAGAACGGACGCAAGCCCCTCGTGCTGGACGTCCGCCCGGACTACGAGTTCCGGGAGGGCCACCTCCCCGGCGCGGTCAACGTGGAATTCGATCTCGGCGACGACCGTCACGCCGCCCCTGCCAAGCTCGACCGCATCCGGCGCCTTGCCGGCCCCGACACTTCGCGGCCCATCGTCATCTACTGCCGCAGCCTCCAGTGCATCCGAAGCGCTATCGCCGCCCGCGAGGTGGCAAAGATGGGATACGGCAACGTCCTGCGCTACCCGTTGGGGTGGTTCGGCTGGGTGGACGCGCACCCCGAGCTCCAGCCGGAAGGCATCGACCCCATCAAGGTCGGCGACGTCTTCCCAGGCTGTCCCATCTGGCCCATCGAGCCCGAGGCGCAGGAATATCTGGGGCTGGAGAAGCTCGACCGGGCCTTTCTGGAGGCGGTGCGCTCCGATTATCTTCTGGTGCAGTTCTTCAACTCGGAATGTCCCGCCTGTCTGGAAGGGATGAAGGCGGTGGAACAGTACTGGAACCGGGTACAGGCCGAGGCCACCATGCGGCAGCGGCTGCGATTCGTAGGCATCGCCTCGCACGACTGCCTGCACGACGCCCGCGCCTTCAGCCGCCGCGTGGGGATTCCGTTTCCGATCTTCACGGACCCGGACGGCAGCGTGCTGCAGCGCACGGGCTACCAGTCACTTCCCGTGACCTTCCTGCTGCGCCGGGGCGAGCAGGGGCGCTGGGTGGTGCTGCTGATCAAAGACGGCCTCGGCGGCGCGAACCGCTTCTACCGCGACATGCGCTCCAGCGTGGTCTCGGGCTACTGAAGCGAGGCCACCTCTTCCAGCGCTGCCAGAAGCAGGTCCGCGCAGAGCAGGAAGAACCCGTCGTGCCCGGTCTCGGCGACGGCTTCGCGGAAGGTGCGGCACCAAGGAAGCATGACCTCGGATGCGAACGCGGCGGCCTTGGGACACGACGCGGCGTCCCCTTCGCCCCAGCAGCGCACGAGGAGCAGATAGAGGTATTCGATTTCAAGAGGCAGGTGGTCCGGCGGCTCTGCCCCCTCCGGCTCGACACCGGCCTCTGCGAGCCGCTCGCGCATGGCCACGGCCTGCGGCCCCATGACCTTGCGGGACTCGCCCGCGTGGCATGATTCGTACGGCGGCGCCGGGGTCCCCCCGGCGTCATTGACAAACAGGCTGACATGAGCCGACGCGATCTCGTCGCAAAGACTCGCGTCAGCGTCGGCAAACAGGGCTTGCATACCCGTGAGGGGTTTCAGTATGGTGCCTGCCGCCTCCGGACAGTTCTGCAGCAGGACCGGCACGGCCTGACCGGCGATTCCCTCGCAGGTTTCGCGGTCCGGCCCTCGAAAGGCGGCAGAGCAGAGCTCGAGGCAGTGAAGAAGAAACACCCGTTCGTTTTCCGTGGTCCAGGAATTGTTCATAAAGACCCTCCGGTCAACGACGATACGGCATTTCCCGTCGTCAGACAACGACCCCAAGGCGCGACGCGAGGAGCAGGAACATGGAAGAATCCGCAAGCACAAGACGAGACAAGGAACAGGAAGCGCTCAAGAAGAACGTCCTCTCGCGCATGAAGCGCATCGAAGGTCAGGTGCGGGGCATCCAGCGCATGATAGAGGACGGCAAGGAGTGTCAGGACATCCTCGTGCAGGTCCGGGCGGTGCGCTCCGCGCTGCAGTCCGCCACCGGCCAGATCCTCAAGCGCTACCTGATCAAGTGCCACACCGAGGCCCTCGAGAACTCGTCCGAGGAAGCGCAGTACGAATCTCTTGAACGGGCCGTGAAAATCATGACCGGCTTCATCGACGGCTAGCGGCCACCCCGCCCCTCGCCCACGCTCGTCCGGGACTCTCCCGGCCCGCCCGAGCCGGCGGCCGCGCTTCGACACACTCAGGTAAAGATGTCGCGTCATGGCAACACATGCATTGCCATGGCGCGTATTTCCTTGTACTTCTGTTAGGAATAAGTTCTATCACCCACAGCCCGGATACCGGATCCCCTGATGTACGACGACAAGGAACTGCACGAATATCGCGACCTCATGAAGCCGCCAGAGCGGTTCGAGGAGGGATTCGACTGGAAGACGATCATCGGCGCCGTCTTCATCGGGTTCCTCATGATGCCGGGGTCCATGTATCTGCAGCTGGTCATCGGACAGGGCATCGGCCCGGCCGCGCGCTGGGTGACCATCATCCTCTTCGCCGAAATCGCCAAGCGCTCCTATACGCACCTGAAACAGCAGGAAGTCTTCCTGCTGTATTATATGGCGGGCGCCGCGCTGGCCTCGCCGTTTCAGGGGTTGCTGTGGAACCAGTACCTCGTGCAGTCCGACGCCGCGAGGATGCTCGGGCTGACCGAATTCATCCCGCACTGGGTGGCCCCCGGCCCCGGCTCGGACTCCTTTCTCGAAAGGACTTTCCTGCACCGGGACTGGCTGGTGCCGATCCTGCTCCTCGTGGGCGCGCAGCTCGTGCAACGCATCGACCACTTCGGGCTGGGCTACAGCCTCTACCGAATAACCTCGGACGTTGAAAAACTGCCCTTTCCCATGGCCCCGGTCGGCGCGCTGGGCACCATGGCGCTGGCCGAATCCACCGAGGACCGCAAGTCCGGCTGGAAGTGGCGAGTGTTCTCCATCGGCGGGGTCATAGGGCTGGTCTTCGGGTTCTTCTACGTCCTGCTGCCCGCCGTCTCGGGGCTCGTCTTCGAGCAGCCCATTCGGCTCATCCCCATCCCGTGGATCGAGCTGACCCAGTACACGGAAGGCTTCCTGCCCGCCGTGGCCACGGGGCTGCAGTTCGACCTCGGCCTCGTGTTCGTGGGCATGGTGCTGCCTTTCTGGGCGGTCATCGGCGGACTCGGGGGGCTGATAGTCACCATCCTCGCCAACCCGGTGCTGCACGAGCATGGCATCCTGCACCGCTGGCACCCCGGCATGGAAACCGTCGAGACCGTCTTCGCCAACAACTTCGACTTCTACATGAGCTTCGGCATCGGCCTCGGGCTGGCCATCGCCGCCATCGGCGTCTACTACGTGGTCAAGTCCCTCAGGCAGGCCGGTGACGGCCAGATGGATTTCTCCATCCTGTTCAAACCCCACAAGGAGCGCGGCGACATCAACTTCTGGGTGTCCATCGCCATCTACGTGTTCTCCACGCTGGCCTACATCGGCATGTGCCTGCTGCTGGTGCCAAGCTTCCCGTGGATTTTCTTCGTGCTCTACGGCTTCATCTACACCCCGGTCATCTCCTACATCACCGCCCGCATGGAAGGTATCGCGGGCCAGTTCGTGAGCCTGCCAATGGTGCGCGAATTCAGCTTCATCGCCGGGGCCAAGTTCTTCGGCTACAGCGGCATCGAGATATGGTACGCGCCCATCCCCATCCACAACTACGGCGAAGCCACGGTCCAGTTCCGGCAGATCGAGCTCACAGGCACCAGCCTGCGTGGCGTGATCAAGGCGGAAATCATCGTTTTCCCCGTGGTCATGATCGCCTCGCTGCTCTTCTCGCAGTTCCTGTGGCAGCTGGCGCCCATCCCTTCGCCGCAGTACCCCTTCGCTCAGGAGCTCTGGCACCTTCAGGCCCTCAACACCCTGCTGATGCAGACCTCCACGCTGGAAGGCAACTCCCTGTTCTTCGAGGCCCTGAGCGCGCCCATCCTGTTCTCGGGGCTCGGCATAGGCGTACTGCTCTACGGCACGCTGAACATTCTCGGCCTGCCCGTACTGCTGGTCTATGGATTGGTGCGCGGTTTGGGGCAGTCCACCCCGCACGGCGTCATCCTCGAAGTCATCGGCGCCATGCTGGGACGGTTCTATTTCCTCAAGAAATACGGCAAACAATGGCGACAGTACGCCCCGGTCCTGCTGGCGGGCTTCTCCTGCGGCATGGGACTGGCGGGCATGGCCGCCATGGGCTTTACGCTGATCCTCAAATCTCTCGGGCGACTCGCGTATTAGGGATATTACCGACGTCCCACGAAGAAAGCCCCTGACCGGAGTCTCCGGTCAGGGGCTTTTGATTCGCGTTGCGATACGGTGCTAGCTGCGCAGCACCATGCCGTAGTTCTTCTTTCCCTTGCGCACGACCATCAGGTCGCCGCCCACGAAGTCGGAATCGGTCACTTCGTGCTCCTCGGAGGCGCGCTCGCCGTTGATGTAGACGCCGCCCGCCTTCAGGGCCTTGCGGGCCTCGCCCTTGGACTTGGCGAGCTCCAGATCCACGAGAATCTGCGGAATGTCCGGCACGTCGCCCGGCGCGTAGATGGACTGCGGTGCAGACTCCAGCGCGCTGCGCAGGGTGCCGGCGTCCACGCTCTTGATGTCGCCCTTGCCGAACAGCGCGGCGGTGGCCGCCTGTACGCGCTCCAGCTCGCGCTGGCCGTGAATCATGCGGGTGGTCTCCTCGGCCAGACGGCGCTGGGCCACGCGCAGGTGCGGCTCTTCCTCCACCGAACGCTCCAGCTCCGCAATCTCTTCCTGCGTAAGGAAAGTAAAGAACTTGAGGAACTTGATCACGTCGCGGTCATCCGCGTTCACCCAGAACTGATAGAACGCGTACGGCGAGGTGATCTCCGGGTTCAGGTATATGGCGCCTTTCTCGCTCTTGCCGAACTTCTTGCCGGAAGCCGTGGTGATGAGCGGGAAGGTCAGGGCGAACGCCTCGGCGCTTTCGCCCTCAGCCGCGGTCTTGCGGCGGATGTATTCGCAACCGGCGGTGATGTTGCCCCACTGGTCGCCGCCGCCGAGCTGAAGCCGGCAGTCCTTGTTCTTGTAGAGATGATAGAAGTCGTGACCCTGCAGAATCATGTAGGAAAATTCGGTGTAGGAGATGCCCACGTCGTCGCGTTCGATGCGGCCTTTGACCGATTCCTTCTGCAGCATCCAGTTGATGGTGAAATACTTGCCCACGTCGCGCAGCAGGTCGATGGCGCTCATGGCCTTGGTCCACTCGTGGTTGTTCACGATATCGGGCCGCTCACCACAGACCCGCTCGAAAAACCGGCGGACCTGATTGGTGATCTTGCTGATGCGATACTCCAGATCCTCCGCGGTCTGGAGGTCGCGCTCCTTGTCCTTGCCGCTGGGATCGCCGATGAAGCCGGTGGCACCGCCCATGAGGACGATGGGATTGTGACCTGCCTTTTTCATGCGTGCCAGACAGAGCAGGGGAACAAGGTTGCCCACGTGAAGGCTCTCCGCAGTGGGGTCGAAGCCGCAATACATGGCCTTGCCCGGCTCCGAGAGGTACCCGCGTACCTTCTCTTCGTCAGAGACCTGATTGACCAGCCCGCGCCACTTGAGTTCGTCGAAGATGTTCATGTGTTCCTCTTGTCTTATCTGTGTCTACGAAAGCGCCCGCACAGGCGCTTCCATCACGGAACAGCCGCCTCGTGCCGCCGTTCCCGCCGCGTCCGCCGGAGCCGGTACTCCGCGAACCGATACAAGTGTATTGAAAGAGGCAGCGTGCCGAGACAGCCGCGCTACCATGTTTCCTTTTTCCAGAGCGACGCCTCGCGCGTGCGCCCGGTGGATTCGTCTATGTCAAAAACCGCGCCTTGTAAAATGACCGGCCCCTTCGCCGGCACGAAGCGCGAGGGAATGCCCGTGACGAACCGGCTGACCACAGGCCCCGGATCCATCCCCAGACACGACTCCCACGCACCGCAGAACCCGAGGTCCGTCATGTACCCGCTGCCGCCGGGCAGCACCCGGGCATCCGCAGTCTGCACATGCGTATGCGTGCCGACGAGCACGGAGACGCGCCCGTCCAGATACCACGCCAGTGCCTGCTTCTCCCCGGTGGCCTCCGCATGGAAATCGCACACCACGATCCGCACGTCCTCCGGCAACTCCGCCAGCGCCCTGTCGGCCGCCTTGAACGGGCAGTCGATGGGATGCATGAAAGTACGGCCCTGAAGATTCAGCACTGCCACAGGCTCCAGCCCTTCCGGACGAACCACGGTCAGCCCCCTCCCCGGGGTGCCTTCAGGATAATTGTAAGGACGCACAAAACGCGACTCGCGCCCCATGAAGGAATGAAGATCCCTGAACTTCCACACGTGGTTGCCGGATGTGAGCACGTCGACACCAGAATTGAGCAGGCTTTTCGCGCTCTTGGCAGATATGCCGATACCGCCGGACGCATTCTCGCCATTGGCTATGACAAGGTCCGCACCCACTTCGCGCCGAAGCGCCTGAACCCGGGTTGCGACCTCGCGCCTTCCCGGGCGGCCGACTATGTCTCCAAGCATTAAAATCTTCATTATCCAATCCGTCCCCGCCGTAGCGAAAGACACACATGGAAGCCGATTTTCGGCGCGGATGCAAGAAAAGAATTACGACGCCGCAGATGGCGGCCCCGCACTACGGAAGACGACGAAACACGGTGGGCGCCATCTGCTTCAACGGCAGGCGCATTCCGGAGAGGCTCTCCGAATGGCCGATGAACAAATACGCCTCAGGACGCAGGTGGTCGCAGAATTTGTTAAACAACACCTCCTGCGTGGGCCGGTCGAAATAAATGACCACGTTACGACAGAAAATGATGTCCATCTTCTGATCCATGCGGAAATTGTCCATGAAATTCAGCTGACGAAAACGGACCTTGTCACGCACCACCTTGTCAATCTTGATGAGCGGGCGCTGCGGATTCTTGCTCTTGAGCAGATACTTCTTGCGAAACGACTGAGGTATCTCGTCCACTTTCTCCATAGGATAGACAGCCTGCTGCGCACGCCGAAGAATGTCGGAAGAAATGTCCGTCGCCAGGATGGAAAACCGAAAGCCCTGATTCTTTTCGGCAAAATCGCTCAAGACCATCCCGAGCGTATACGGCTCCTCGCCACTCGAACACCCGGCACTCCAAATCTGAACCTCACGGGACGTCCCCACCGTTCGCCACAGATCAGGAAGCACCTTGCTGGTCAATATGTCAAAATGCTTCGGCTCCCGAAAAAAATGCGTCGTGTTCGTGGTCACCACGTCCACCATATGCTGCCGCTCGGCCTCGCGCCCGGCGTCGCTGAACAGGTAGTCGCAGTATTCTTTATAACAAGACATCCCAAGCGCCCGCAGCCGCTTCTGAAAACGCGACTGCAACAGCACTTTCTTGGTCGGAGGCATCTTGATGCCCAGCTCCTTCTGGATCATCTCGCTGAACCGACGAAATTCAGCATCCCCCATCTCAGAGCGTACCAAATTCATATTGTTGGAAATTTTATCCTTCACAACTCGAATCCCACTGGTTGTTTCAAGCATCCACAGAACGATAAACAGCTTCCACTACTCACTCCATTATCTATCACGGGCCAACCCAATGAACAATGAGAATTAGACGCAGGGAATCCCTCCGGGGGCTTAAGAACCCTTTTGCAAAAGGGTTCTTAAGAATCTCCCAAAAACCTTTGGCTTGCCAAGCCGTTTTGAGGCTTTCCGAAAGCCCAAGCTCGTATGCGGCTTGGCGGGGACGGGCGGCGGTTATTGCACACAAGGAAGAGGAGGCGCCAATGGAGGCTCGAACTGATCCTCCAAGAGGATCACACATGAACCTCCCTCAGCTAAGACGCAAGACACCAAAATACCCGTCAGCGGGGTTGCAGCTGTGACGCGAGTTCTGCGACCGCATGAACCCTGCGCTGCAACCCCGCTGACAACCCAGGGATTGCAAAGGGGGCCCGCCCCTTTGCCGGGGTGCAGGGGCGGAGCCCTGCCCGCCGGAGGCTCCATATGCCGCATGGGCCTGTGGCCTGTCATTCATTATTGCCGGCGCAAATCAAGGAAGCCCAAAATGCGCTTTTGAGGATGGTCCGCCGCTCTCGGCGTGAAATTCTATAACACGAATGGCAATTGCTGCGGTACGCAGTGGACGGGAGAGAATGCTTTGCTGAGAGCTCCGAGGGGTGACTTTTAGCCTGACGGATCTCCTTGGAACTGAATCTGGTTAAGGAAATCCGTCAGCCAAGACACACGGTTCCTCAATCCCTGTCAGCGGGGTTGCAGCTTGGACGCGGATTGCGCGGCCGCATGGGTCATGCGCTGCAACCCCGCTGACAACTCAGGGATTGCAAAGGGGGCCCGCCCCTTTGCCGGGGTGCAGGGGCGGAGCCCCTGCCCGTCGGAGACACCCGCATGACATTAAAAAGGCCGGTCCAAATGGACCGGCCTTTTTGGTAGCTTATTTAGCGTATCCTACCGCTCGTTTTTCGCGGATGAGGGTGACGCGTATTTGTCCCGGATAGGTCATGTTGTTTTCGATTTTCTCGGCGATGTCCTTACAGAGCAGGTAGGTCTGTTCGTCGCCGACCTTTTCGGAATCGACCATGACTCGGATTTCTCGGCCTGCCTGGATGGCGTAGGCTTTGGTGACGCCGTTGAAGCCGGTGGCGAGGCCTTCCAGTTCTTCGAGGCGTTTCACGTAGTTTTCGAGCAGCTCTTTTCGTGCGCCGGGGCGGGCGCCGGAGAGGCTGTCTGCGGCCTGCACCAGGTTGGCGAGGATGCTCTGGGGCGGGATATCCTCGTGGTGTGCCGCGATGGCGTGAACGATGGCCTTGTGTTCGCCGTGTTTCTTGGCGATGTCCGCGCCGATGGTGGCGTGGGGGCCTTCGATTTCGTGGTCGACGGCCTTGCCGATGTCGTGCAGCAGGCCGGCTCGCTTGGCTTCTTTTTCATCGAGGCCGAGTTCGGCGGCCATGATGCCACAGAGGAAGGCGACTTCCATGCTGTGTTGCAGCACGTTCTGGGAGAAGCTGGTGCGGTAGTGCAGCTGTCCGAGCAGCTTGACCACGTCGGGATGGATGCCGTGGACGCCGACGTCGAAGGTGGCTTGTTCGCCGATTTCGCGCAGCTTGGTATCCATTTCCTTTTCCACTTTGCGCACGATGTCTTCGATGCGTGCGGGGTGGATGCGTCCGTCGTGGATGAGGCGTTCCAGCGCCTGACGGGCGACTTCGCGCCGCAGGGGGCTGAATGCGGACAGGACCACGGTTTCGGGGGTGTCGTCGATGATGAGGTCCACGCCGGTGGCCGCTTCGAGGGCGCGGATGTTGCGTCCTTCGCGGCCGATGATGCGGCCCTTCATGTCTTCGCTGGGCAGGGTCACAGCCGTGACGGTCTGCTCCCCGGCGTAGTCGCCGGAATAGCGTTGCAGGGCCAGGGAAAGAATTTCCTTGGCTTTTTTGGAAGAGGTTTCCTTGGCTTCCATCTCGATGGAGCGGACCATTTTGGCCGCTTCGTGACGGGTGCGGGACTCGATCTCGGTCATGAGCTTTTCGCGGGCTTCTTCCACGGTCAGACCGGAGATTTCCTGCAGCTTGCGTTCATGGTCGTCGGACTTCTCTTCGAGCTCCTCCTCGAACTCGTTGAGGCGCTGTTCCTGTTTGATGAGTCTCTTTTCGAGATCCACCAGCTCGGACTCCTTGTCGGCGACCTTTTCAAGCTTGCGCTCGAGTCGTTCTTCCTTTTCCTGAAGTCGCGACTCCTGCCGCTTGACTTCGCGTTCCTGGTTTTTGATTTCGTCTTCGAGTTCTTTCTTTCGGGCGAAGATCTCGTCCTGCGCCTGAACCCGGACCTCTTTCTTCAGGGCGTCGGCTTCGCGCCGCGCCTCCTCCACGATCCGGTCGGCAAGTGTCTGAGCGTCGCCCACTTCCTTTTCGGAGATATATCTGTGGAGAAAATATCCGGAGGCGAGACCGGCTCCGATTCCGCCGCCGAAAATGAGAAGTTCCGCCAGCATTGGACTGACTCCTTAGTTTATGTTGACAGGCTTAGGGCGGCCTGTTCGCGCCACGGTACATCGACAGTCAAGAACGTACGTTCTTGCCGGACCGTGCAGATGGCAGGAATCGGACTGGCGGGAAGAGCGCCGGGGTCGGCGCGTGCTGAAACTTTATATATGGGCCGCCCGTTGTCGGGTCGGTATGAAGCTAACCCCCGGGAGAGCCGTGTTGCCGTGTGTTTTGAACCTGGTTTCCCAGGTGGGCTCGGTTCGCACCCCTTCAGGCTTCCTGCTGTTTGCAGGCTTGCACACCGGTGTGCTGGAACAACTCGCCCGTATATTAAGTATTGGTTCAAAAAACGCGCAGGCAATCACTTGCGCCCCAGGGAAATACCTATCAAAAGCCTGATCGGTCGTCCTTTAATCGGCCTCGACCGTGGAGGCTCCCTTTTCGAGAATTTCAGTTATCTTCTTTTCCAGTCGAGCCCGCTGTTCCTTTTCAACAAGGTAATCATCAGCGAGGCTCAAGGCCAGAAACGTCAGCAACTTTTCTTTGCTGATGTCGTTCCCGTTCTTGCACAGGTCCGAGTAGCGTTCCTCCACCAGTGCCTGAGCCGCTTCAATTCTTTCGGCGTCGGCATCGGTCCGGAACGAGATTTCATGACCAACCAGAGAGAGTGTATAGCGCGGCATGGCCGACACTCCGTCACTCGATCTCGCCCTGAATGCGCTCAATCAGGGCCTCGATTCGCGTTCTCGCTTCCTCGCGGTTGGCCTTTTCAGTTTCCAAAGCGTCCTTCAAGCGTTGATTTTCGCTCTTCAATTCATTGATTTTATTGACGAGCTGCTCGAAGCGCTCTTCTAGACGAGTGACCAGTTCCATTGGTTCTGTCTACCCTTTGATCTATCTGAAATCAAGACCTGTTACTGCGTCTTGGAATATTGACCTGTTTGGCCCTTGCCACGGCGGTCTGCTCGTCCGGGACATCTTTGGTCACGGTGGATCCTGCCCCGACGAGCGCGCCGCGTCCTATGGTGCAGGGGGCGACGATGGCGGTGTTGCTGCCGATGAACGCTTCTTCATCGATAACGGTCTTGTGCTTGTTCCTGCCGTCGTAGTTGCAGGTGATGGTTCCAGCGCCTATGTTGCTGCGCGCGCCCACCTCGGCATCGCCGATATAGGATAGATGGCTGGCCTTGGCGCCCTCGCCCAGAACCGCCTTCTTCACTTCTACGAAGTTGCCTACCTTGGCGCCCCGTTCCATACGCGCTCCGGGGCGAAGTCTGGCGTAGGGGCCGACCACGCAGTCCGGGCCGACCTCGGCCTGTTCGACATGGCTGAATTCACGAAGTTCTGCGCCGGAGCGAAACACGGAATCGGTCACCATGGTGTAGGAGCCCATGACGCATCCCTTTTCGACAAGAGACCGGCCGTAGATTTCGCAGTGGCCGAAAATCTCGGCTCCGGGCTGCACTTCCGCGTCGGGGCTAATGATAACGGTGTCCGGATTGTGGATCAGCACCCCGGCGGCAAGGAGGTTCTCGACAATGCTCCTGCGCAGCTGCTGCTCGGCCTTGACCAGCTCGAGCGGGGAGTTGATGCCCATCAGGTTGGTATCGTTGCCGCACTGCACACCCTTGACACGCAGCCCTTCATTGACCGCAAAGCCGATGATGTCCGTGATGTAGTATTCGCCGCCCATGTTGTCGTTGCCGAGCTTTTTCAGCAGGGGCTCCACCACGTCGAGCCGGAAAAGATAGATGCCAGCGTTCACCTCGCCGGTGACCGGGCCATGGACGGAGATGTCATAGTCCTTGGCCTCCACGATGGCGCTGACCTGACTGTTCTCATCGCGAACCACGCGACCGAAGGATGCAGGATCGTTCGGGGCGATGGTCATGAAGGCAACGTCGCTCCGCCCTGCGGCTTCGGCGAGCATTTGCAGCGACTCCGGGGTTACCAGCGGCGTGTCGCCATTGATGACCGCGCAATACTCAGCGCCGCTGTTTCTGGCGGCCTCCCACGCGACTTGCAGTGCGTGTCCTGTTCCGAGCTGCTCTTCCTGCAGCACGAATCGTTCGGCGCGATTGGGAAACTCGTTTCTGACCTGCTCGGCGCCGAAACCGACCACGGTGACCGCAGGTACGGAAAAGGTCGTGTCGAGGGCGTCGTAGACATAGGCCAACATGGGACGGCGCAGCACATTGTGCAGGACTTTCGGCTTTTCGGAATGCATCCGGGTGCCTTTTCCTGCGGCGAGTATGACGGGAACGATATTATCGACGGGCATGAATTTCCTCCGTTCTGTGCGAAAAGTCCTGTTCAGATACCTACACTTCGCTCATACCACAAGTTCCCGCACAGAAAAAAGGGCGGACCGTTACCGGTCCGCCCTTTGATAGCATTTGGACTCCGCTTCTAGCAGGTTCCGGCGCCTTTGCCGGACTCCTGGCAGGTCATGCGCATGAGCGCGCGCCTGAGGGCTGCCTGATTGCGGGTGAAGTCCACTTTGTCCTGCAGCTGACGGACGCGCTCTTCGGCACGTTCCTGAGCCTTGCGGGCGCGATCGACATCGATCTCGTGCGCCTTTTCGGCAACTTCAGCCAGGATGGTTACTTTGTTGTCGCTGACTTCAGCGAACCCGCCGGCGACGAAAACATAGTAGTTCCGTCCGTCCAGCTTATAGTAGAGATTGCCGATCCCGAGAGCGGACAGGAAGGGTACGTGGCTCGGCAGGATGCCGAACTCGCCCTCGATGCCGGGGCAGCCCACGTACTCCACGTCCTCGGAGAGGACCATGCGGTCGGGAGTGACTATCTCGAGTTTCAGGGTGCTAGCCATAGTTACCCCCTACTGTTTGGCCTTCTCGATGGCTTCCTCGATATCGCCGCACATGTAGAAGGACTGTTCAGGCATTTCGTCCAGCTCACCTTCGAGGATCCTGCGGAAGCCCTTGATGGTGTCTTCCAGCTTGACGTAGACGCCCGGAACGCCGGTGAAGACTTCCGCGACGTGGAACGGCTGGGACAGGAAACGCTGGATGCGGCGAGCGCGGCCAACGGTGAGCTTGTCTTCGTCGGACAGCTCGTCCATACCGAGAATCGCGATGATGTCCTGAAGGTCCTTGTACTTCTGCAGCACCATCTGGACTTCGCGGGCGGTGGCGTAGTGCTCTTCACCCAGAACGTTCGGGTCCAGAATACGGGACGTGGAGTCGAGCGGGTCAACTGCAGGATAGATACCGAGCTCGGCGATCTGACGGGACAGAACGAGGGTACCGTCGAGGTGCGAGAAGGTGGTTGCCGGTGCGGGGTCGGTAAGGTCGTCCGCAGGGACGTAAACCGCCTGGACCGAGGTAATGGAACCCTTGGTGGTGGAGGTAATGCGCTCCTGAAGGCCACCGAGGTCGGTGCCGAGAGTCGGCTGGTAACCAACCGCGGAGGGCATGCGTCCGAGCAGTGCGGACACCTCGGAACCGGCCTGGGTAAAGCGGAAGATGTTGTCAATGAAGAGCAACACGTCCTGTCCTTCTTCGTCACGGAAGTATTCCGCGCAGGTCAGGGCGGTCAGGGCGACGCGTGCGCGTGCTCCCGGGGGCTCGTTCATCTGACCGTAGATAAGCGCGGCTTTCTCGAGAACGCCCGCTTCCTTCATTTCATGGTAGAGGTCGTTACCTTCGCGGGTACGCTCACCAACACCTGCGAACACGGAGATACCGCCGTGCTGCTTCGCGATGTTGTTGATCATTTCCATGAGGATAACGGTCTTGCCGACACCTGCGCCGCCGAACAGACCCATCTTGCCGCCCTTGGGGAACGGGATGAGCAGGTCGACGACCTTGATGCCGGTTTCCAGCACTTCAACGCTGGTGTTCTGTTCGGTAAACTGCGGCGCTTCGCGGTGAATGGGCAAGGATTTCTGAGCCTTGATTTCACCCATTTCGTCCACGGGGCGTCCCACAACGTTCATGATGCGGCCCAGAGAAGCGGCGCCGACGGGAACCGTGATGGGAGCGCCGAGCGCGTTGACTTCCATGCCGCGGACGAGACCTTCGGTAGCGTCCATGGCGATGGTGCGAACAACGTTGTCGCCCAGGTGCTGCGCAACTTCGCAGATCAGGTCCGGGGCATCGGTGTTGTTCGGGTTATTGATCTGAACAGCCGACATGATGTTCGGCAGATTTCCTTCAGGAAACTCGACGTCGACAACGGCGCCGATAACCTGAGCGATTTTACCTACGTTAGACATAGTACATAGCCCCCTTAATTATCCTTTCAGCGCTTCAGCGCCGCCGACAATGTCCATGAGATCGCCAGTAATGGCGGCCTGCCTGGTCTTGTTGTAAAGAAGAGTCAAAGACTCGGTCAGGTCGTCGCAGGCCCGGGACGCGTTGTCCATGGCGGCCATGCGTGCAGCGTGCTCGGAACAGGAAGTGTCCAAAAGCGCCCTGTAGACCTGAACCTTGATGAACCGAGGCAGGAGTTCGGCCAGAAGCCCCTCGACGGAAGGTTCGTAGATGTAGTCCCCGGCTCCGCTGGCTTCGCCCTCTTCCTCGCTCTGCGAGGTCATGGGCAGAATGTTCTGCGAGACCGGAAGCTGCTTGGCAATGCTCTGGAACTCGCCGTAGCAGACATGCACTTCGTCGAGTTCACCCGCGAGGTAGTCGCGGATCACTTCGTCGCCCAGGCTGGCCGCCAGGGTGAAGTCGAAGTGGGTCATGGAGTCTCTTTCTTCGCGCTTCATCTCGTAACTGGTCTTACGGAAGAAGTCGGCTCCCTTCTTGCCCATGCAGTAGACTTTGACGTCGAGGCCCTGTTTGGCCTTCTCGTCAGCCAGCTTGCTGGCGGTGGTGATTATTTTGGTATTGAACGCGCCGCAGAGTCCACGGTCGGAAGTGACGACGATTATGCCGACACTCTTGATCTCCTCGCGGACTTCCAGCAGCGGATGGACCGAGCCATCGGCACCGGCGGCCAGATCACCAAGCATGTCATAGAACTTGCTGGCATACGGGCGGAACCGCTCGATGCGTTCCTCCGCATTGCGCAGCTTCGCGGAGGCCACCATGTTCATGGCCTTCGTGATCTGCTTGGTTTTCTTGACGCCAGTGATCTTGTTCTGGACGTCTCTCAAAGAAGCCATTCGTTACCCCTCGGGTTTTAGGCGCTGAAGCCCTTCTTGAATTCCTCGACTGCGGCCTTCAGACGGCCTTCGATGTCGTCGTCAAGCTGCTTTTTCTCGACAATGTCCTTCAGGATGTCGGACTTGGCGTTGCGCATGAACTCAAGGAATTCGGCTTCGAACTTCTGGACGGACTCGACTTCGATGTCGTCCATGTAGCCGCGGGTACCGGCGTACAGCGAGGCGACCTGTTCTTCGACCGGCAGCGGCTGGTACTGGGGCTGCTTGAGCAGCTCGACCATGCGGGCACCGCGGTTGAGTTTGGCCTGGGTGGCCTTGTCGAGGTCGGAGCCGAACTGGGCGAATGCGGCCAGTTCGCGGTACTGCGCGAGGTCGAGGCGCAGGGTACCGGCGACCTGCTTCATGGCCTTGATCTGTGCGGAACCACCAACGCGGGAAACCGAGAGACCGACGTTGATCGCGGGGCGCACACCTGCGTTGAACAGGCTCGGCTCCAGGTAGATCTGGCCGTCGGTAATGGAGATAACGTTGGTCGGAATGAACGCGGAGACGTCACCGGCCTGGGTTTCGATAACCGGCAGTGCGGTCATGGAACCTGCGCCGTACTTGTCGTCCATCTTCGCGGCACGCTCGAGGAGCCTGGAGTGGAGGTAGAAGACGTCGCCGGGGAATGCTTCACGTCCCGGGGGGCGGCGCAGCAGCAGGGACATCTGGCGATAAGCGACGGCCTGCTTGGAGAGGTCATCGTAGCAGATGAGGGCGTGCTTGCCGTTGTTGCGGTAGTGTTCCGCCATGGTGCAACCGGTGTAGGCGCCGATGAACTGCAGCGGCGCGGGCTCGGAAGCGGTCGCGGAGATGATGGTGGTGTATTCAAGCGCGCCGTGCTTGCGCAGGATGTCGGCGACGAGGGCGACGGACGCCTTCTTCTGGCCGACTGCCACGTAGAAGCAGTGCACGTCGGTGTTCTTCTGGGCGAGGATGGCGTCCACGCAGATGGCGGTCTTGCCGACCTGACGGTCGCCGATGACCAGCTCGCGCTGACCGCGTCCGACCGGAACCATGGCGTCGACGGCCTTGAGGCCGGTCATGCAGGGCTCGTGAACGGACTTACGGGGGATGATGCCCGGAGCCTTCATTTCGACGGGGCGGGTCTCCTTGGAGTCGACCGGTCCGAGACCGTCGAGGGGCTGACCCAGCGGGTCGAGCACGCGGCCCATGACGGCGTCGCCGACGGGCACGGAGAAGATTTCGCCGGTACGCTTGACAGTGTCGCCTTCCTTGATGCCGGTGTCCGGACCGAGGAGCGCAACACCCACGTTGTCTTCTTCGAGGTTGAGCACCATGCCCTTGACGCCGCCGGGGAACTCGAGGAGCTCCATGGCCATGGCGTTTTCGACACCGTGCACGCGAGCGATACCGTCACCGACATACAGGACGGTACCGGTCTCGCTCATCTCGACGCGAGACTCATAGTTTTGAATCTGATCTTCAATGATCTTGCTGATTTCTTCCGCTTTGATCTGCATGGCCCTACTCACCCCTTTTGATATTTTCTTTCAAGATCTGCAGCTGAGCCCTCAGGCTGGCATCCAGCACCTTGTCCCCGATCTTGAGGACGACACCGCCGAGGATGTCGGCATTGTCCGCAAACTTCAGCTCCAGCTTTTTGCCGGTCTGATCTTCCAGACGCTTCTTGAGTTCCGCCTGGCGGTCGTCGGGCAGCGGCTTGGCGGTGACCATCTCACCGGCCACGATGCCCTGGAACTCGTCCTGCATCTTCTTGTAATCGGCGGCAATGGCGGGCAGGACGGACAGCCTGTCCTTCTCGGCCAGCAGGTCGCAAAAGTTCCTGACCATCTGATTGGCGCCGGTTTTTTCAACGATCTTGGTCATCACGGACTTTTTCTCGTCCGGATTGAAGGTGGGGTTCCGGAAAAAGCGCATGGCCTCCGGAGCCTCCAGCAAAGCCCCAGCCAGCTCCTGAAGTTCCGCTCCGTACGCCTCGACCTGGTCGTCGCCCTGATTCTGCCCGACGGCGAACAGGGCCTTGGCGTACCTGCGGGAAACGATGTTACCGGTCAATTGAGCACCACCTTGGTTAAGTATTCATCCACCAGCTTCTCGTGTTCTGCATCGGAAAGCTTTTCACGGACGATCTTCTCTGCGGCGGCGACCACGAGCTCGGCCACTTCGGCGCGCATGTCGTCCAGAGCGCCCTTGGCTTCGTTCTCGGCGGTGCGCTTGGCCTGGGCCTTGATGCCTTCGGCGTCCTGCTTGGCTTTCTCGATGATGGCTTCGCGAAGGGCCTCGCCCTGCTTCTGCGCCTCTTCGAGAATGGACTTCTTCTCCTGCTCCAGATTGGCAATGGACTTTTCGACATCCTTCAGCTTGCGCTCGGCGTCGGCCTGGCGGGTCTGGAGACTGTCGAGGTCGTCCTTGATCTGGGTGCGGCGTCCGGAGAAGAAGGCCTTGGCCTTGCCACCCACGAAGTAAAAGAGAATGCCCAGGAAGATAACGAAGTTGATCGACCGGAAAGTGAAGTTCTTCCACGGCAGACCATGTCCCTCTTCCTCGGCATGCTCTTCGGCGGCCATTTCTTCATTGACCTGAGCGCCTTCCTCCGCAAGTTCGTCGGCGACTTTCTCACCCTCTGCCGCGACTTCCTTGGCCACCTGCTCGCTGCTTGCCACCTGGGCCACCGGAGTCGGCGTCTGCTGCGTCTTGGCGACGGCAGCAGAGGAGAAAACCAGCGCACAGACCAGCACCGCTGCGACAATGTACAACCGTTTCAAAATGAAACCCTCCTCTATGCGTGTACTAGGCCTGGCCAAGAATCTTGTCCGTGGCCTTGCTCGCGTAGGTTTCGATGTCCTTGGCAAGAGCTTCCATGGCAGCCTTCACCTGGGAATCGATATCCGTGCGCGCAGCCTTCAAGGTCTGGGAAGCTTCCTCCCCGGCAGCGGAAAGAACCTTCTGCTCTTCGGCCACACCCTCATCCCGAAGCGCGGAGCGGACCTCGTTGGCCTCCTGACGCGCGGCGTTCAGCTGCTCCTCGTAGGACTGGAGCTTGCCTTCCGCCTGGGAGTTGAACGTCTCGATCTTATCCATCTGGCCTGCCATCAAATCTTTACGCTGCTTGATGATAGCGCGGACCGGACGGAGAAGGAGAATGTTCAAACCCACCAGCGTGATCAGGAAGTTCACGAGCTGGATCAAAACTCCTTCAAGCGTAATATCCATCATAGCCTTGTGCCCCCCAAGAGGTTGTGAATTTTAGCGCAAAGTCACTGGCGTTTACCCAATTTTGCGGGATGTGTCAAAGGCTTTTTCCCGCGAAAATGGCCGCCAGCGGCGCTATTTCGCCCGTTTTACCGGGTACCTATTCCGTATCAACCGGAAGCTCAGGAACAGTTTCAAGGCTACCCATGGTCAGCCGCCCCTCCAAAACCGCTCCTTCCTCAACCACCAGAACCGGGGTGTGAATATCGCCCACGAGGTTGGCCGACTTGTGCAGCACGACCTTCTCCACGGCTTCCACCTCTCCCCGGATATTTCCCGACAATACAAGCTGTCCGACCTTCACCTGGCCTTCAACGACGGCATCCTGGCCAACGACAAGGGTGCCGTCCGAGACCACTTCTCCGTCGAAATTTCCATCGATGCGCACCGCACCCTGAAAATTGAGCTTGCCACTGTAATTCGTCCCGGCACCAAGGAACGCATTGATTTCGTCTCTAGCCACTCACGCCTCCGGAATATCTCTTTGAACTTCGGCTACTTGAACAAGAACCGCCGCATGGAGACATTCAGCACCATGCCGATAAGGCAAAAATTCACAAGTGTCGCGCTACCGCCGTAACTCACGAACGGCAACGGAATGCCCACCACGGGCATAAGCCCGAGAACCATACCCATGTTGATAAGGATTTGCCAGAAAAAATAAAAGAACACGCCAGCCGCCAGATAGCTGCCGAAGAGGTCCTTGGCGTCACGCGCTATCACCACCATTTGATAGAGAAAATAGCAGAAAAGGAACAGCAGGATCATGGTGCCCGCGAAGCCCCACTCCTCCCCGAAAACGGCAATGGCGAAGTCAGTGTGCTTTTCCGGAAGAAACCGCAGCTGCGACTGGGTCCCCTCAAGGAAACCCTTGCCCCAGAAGCGTCCGGAACCTATCGCGATCTGCGATTGCAGGATGTGGTACCCCGACCCCAGCGGGTCCTTTGCCGGGTCGAGGAAGGTAAGGATTCGCTGTTTCTGGTAGTCGTGCAGAAAAAACCACGACAGCGGCAGCAGCGCCGGGATGGCCACCAGCATGGTCTTGAAGACGCGGCCGGTCACGCCGCGGTACAGAATCATGCCCCCGAGAATCAGCAGGATGGACAGCCCCGAGCCGAGGTCGGGCTGCCGTATGACCATGGCGGCCGGAATCAGCCCCACTCCGAGCACGTAAGCCAGTCGGGTGAAATTCAGCGGCTCTTTTTCCTTGGAAAGGATACGGGCCCCGACGATGAGCATGCTGATCTTGGCGAGCTCGCTGGGCTGGAAGTTCATGAACCCGAGGTCGAGCCAGCGCTTGGCGCCGTAGATGGTCTTGCCCGCGAAAAACACCGCGATCAGCAGCAGGCAGGTGAACCAGAACAGCGGCCAGGCCATGGTCTTGAGATGCCTGTAGTTCGGCAGCATGAAGAAGAGCATGCCGACCATGCCCATAAGCCCCCAGACGAGCTGCTTCTGGTAGAACGGCGACACGCTCATGCCATCCTCCAGCCTGTATCCGCTGGCCGAGTACAGGTTCAGCACGCCCGCAAGGAAGAGGATGCAGGTCAACCCGATGAGCTGCCAGTTGATATGAAATATGAGCCGTCTGTCTACCGCCATACGTCTGTCCTGTGTAAAAGTCCGCCGCCTCTGGTTCTGTTTTTCACAATATGCAACTACTCGGGCTTTTTCATAATCTTTCCATGGAAAAGATATTCGATGGCCGCCTTGACCACCGGCCCCGCGCCGCTGCTTCCGTGCAGCCCGTGCTCGATCATGGCCACGATGGCGTATTTGCGGTCGCCCTTTTCGGCGAACGCGGCCATCCATGCGTGATCGCGGTATTTATACGGAATCTCGTCATCCTCGAGGTCCCGCAGCTCGTCGGTGAGCCGGACGACCTGCGCCGTCCCGGTCTTGCCGCCCACCACCACGCCGTCGGTGCGCAACCTTCTGGCGGTCCCTCGCGGGGCGTCAACGGTGTTGATGTAGGAGTCCTTGAGCAGCTTCAGGTCCTGCGGTTTGGATGGCAGCATCCGCTGCACCGTGGCCTTGCGGTCCTTGAGCAGCTCGGGCTTGAGCAGCCTCCCGCCGTTGATCACGGCAGCGACGAACCGGGTCACCTGAAGCGGTGTCACCAGCGTGAAGCCCTGCCCGATGGACAGGTTCAGGTCGTCGCCGCCCTGCCACCTCTCGCCGCGGGCCCGCCGCTTCCACTCGCGTGTCGGGATGATGCCTGAGCGTTCGTGCGGCAGCATTATGCCCGTGCGCTCCCCGAAGCCGCACGCCTCTGCGTATTCGCTTATGCGATCCACGCCGAGGCGCTTGCCCAGCTTGTAGAAATATACGTCGCACGACTCGGTCAGCGCCTTTTCCAGGTCCGTCTTGCCGTGACCGCCGTAGCGCCACCGCCAGCAGCGGAACACGTGATTGCCGAGCTTCATGGCGCCCGTGCAGTTGACCGTCTCCTTGGGGTCGAGCATGTCGTTGGCGAGGCCGGCCCCGGCCACCACCTGCTTGAAGACCGATCCCGGCGGGTAGGCGGACTGGATGGGGCGATTCTGCATGGGATGCTTGGGGTTGTCCCGCAGCTTCGCCCACTGCTCCGGGCTCAACCCGGCGGTGAAGGCGTTGGAGTCGAACGAGGGGGAGCTGACCAGCGCGAGCAGATGCCCGGTGTCCGCGTCCATGACGACCACAGACCCGGCCTCGTCCTTGAGCCAGTCCATGATCAGCTTCTGCAGTCCGAGGTCGATGGAGAGGACGGCCTCATAACCGGCACGCGGCTGCTCCAGTATCCGCGCGTCCAGCCTGCGGCCGTTCACGTCCACCTCGTACTGCATGAGCCCCTTGTCGCCGCGCAGCCGCTCCTCAAGCATCAGCTCCAGCCCGAGCTTGCCCACGTCGTCACCCAGCGCAAGCTCTGGAATCTTCTTCATTTCCGACTCATTGGCCTCGGCCACGTAGCCCAGCACATGGGCCATGAGCTCGCCGTGGATATACTTGCGGCGCGGGTGGATGCGGATCTCCAGCCCGGGCCAGTCGAGCTTGTTGGCCTCGAACACGGTCATCTGCTCGAAGGTGAGGTCCGGAATGAGAATCAGGGGCTCGAACGGCTTCACGCGCAGCCGCCGCTTGGCATAGGTCGCCCGCAGCGTTTCCAGCGGCACGCCGGTCCATTCGGAGACCTGCAACAGAGTCCCGGCGATGTCTCGGCAGTCCTCCCGGACAAGGCCGAGGGCGTAGGCCGGTTCATTCACTGCCAGCAGTTCGCCGTCGTGATCGCGAATGAGTCCGCGCGGCGCGAAGATGGCTTCCTGCCTGAGCTGGTTTTCCCGCGCCTTGAGGGCGAAGTCTTCGCCACGGTGAATCTGAAGGTACCAGAGGCGCAGGGCGAAGAGGCAGAACAGGCCCAGCACAAGCACCTGAAGCAGAATGAGCCCCTGCTTAGGGGGCTGCTGTTCGCTCTGGTTAGTAAGGCGAGTCATCGACCTTCAATCCTTCAGGGAAAATCTGTGCGACCAGCCACCAAGACGCCGGGAAGACGACCGCCTGCAGCGCGCCCTCCACCAACAGCCGGTCGAAGGGCGGCCGCATGGATTCCAGAGACATGAGCCCCACCGAGAGCAGGGGATGCATCACGCCCAGCGCGAGGCCGAGCAGGCACATGAAAAGAAAGCTGCGGACATCGAAAAGCCAGCGCCCGAACTGGAACAGCACCGCCAGTGCGCCGTACCACGCTATGCCGTAACCGAAGGACAGACCGCCCATGCCCTCCTGCAACAGGATGAAGAGCATCCCCAGAAGAAACACCCGGCCGCCCGGCCGCTCCTGCATGGCCACCACCAGCCCCGGCACGAGGAAATCCACGCCGGGGAGCAGTTTCTGCGCCCAGATGGCGGCGATGATGTATCCCGTCCACCAGATCAGCGCCTGGAGGTTGTGGTTACTCTCCTTCCGCATGGTCTTCCTCTGCGGCAGCCTCGCGGGTGAGCAGCAGCACCTCTTCGAGCCCGGCGGGGTCCACCAGCGGTTTGGCGATGATGGTCAGGAAAAGCGAAATGTCGGAACGCCGGACGTCCGTGACCCGCGCGACAGGCAGCCCCTTGGGGAAGATGCCTGCCATGCCCGATGTGACCAGCATCTCGCCGGCCTCGATCTCGGAGTTCAGGTTCATGTAGCGGACTTCCAGCGGCTCGTTTTCGCCACGGCCCACAAGCACGCCCTGCGAGCGATGCAGGTCTCCCTGAACCGCGATGCGGCTGTTGGGGTCGGTGAGCAGCAGCACCTGCGCATTGGAGAATCCGGCCTTGAGCACACGGCCCACAACACCGTCGAGGCAGGCCACGGGCTGACCGTCAAAGACCTCGCTCAGCGTGCCCTTGTCGATGGAGACGGTGTCGAGAGCGGCGGTGGGCCCCAGCCGGTGCATGACCACGCGTGCGCCGGACGCCTCCCATTCCGGGGGCGGCACAAAGCCGAGCATCTCCTCGAGGCGCGAGGCGGTGCGGACCCGTTCACGCATCTTCAGCTGCTCGAGCCGCAGCTGACGAACGCGCTCCTTGAGCAGGTCGTTCTCCTCGCGCAGGCCCACGAGGTAGACATAGCGCTCCCAGATGTCCACGGCCTGAGCCGTAACCCACTGCCCGGGCCGCACGACCCATCCGGCGATGTCCAGCCCGGTTCGGCTGGAGAGATCGTCCAGGTATCCGGTCCTGAGGTTCCACGTGTAGAGGCTCAGGTAGAGGAAAAGGCCCAGTACGACCAGCAGGGCGATTTTCTTGGGCTTGGTCACGCTATTCCGTGGTGATGTCCTTGTAGATGTGGATATTGTCGAGCGCCTTGCCGGAACCGAGCACCACAGCGGTCAGGGGATCATCCACCACGGTGATGGGCAGCTGCGTCTCGTGCTGCAGGAGCTGGTCCACGCCTTTGAGCAGCGCGCCGCCGCCGGTGAGCACGATGCCGCGGTCAACGATATCCGCGGCCAGCTCGGGCGGGGTCTGCTCCAGCGCGATGCGCACGCCCTGCACGATGGCGTCCACCTGCTCCGAGATGGATTCGCGAATCTCCTCGGCGGTGATGGTGCGGTTCTGCGGGATGCCGGTGACCAGGTCGCGGCCCTTGACTTCCATCTCGGGCTCCTGATCGCCGATGGGGTAGGCGGATCCCACGGTGATCTTGATCATTTCCGCCGTGGATTCACCGATGAGCATGTTGTACTTGCGCTTGACATGCTGCATGATCGCCTCGTCCATCTTGTCGCCGCCGATGCGCACGGAGCGCGCGTAGACGATGCCGGACAGAGAGATGACGGCGATCTCGGTGGTGCCGCCGCCAATATCCACGACCATGTTGGAGGTGGGCTCGGTGATGGGCAGGTTGGCGCCTATGGCGGCCGCCATCGGCTCCTCGATGAGGTAGACCTCGCGGGCGCCGGCGGACTGGGCGGACTCCTTGACGGCGCGCTTTTCCACCTGGGTAATGCCGGTGGGGACGCAAATCATGATTCGGGGGTGCACCAGCCGCCTGTTGTTGTTCACCTTTTTGATGAAGTGGCTGAGCATGGCTTCAGTAACCTCGAAGTCGGCGATGACGCCGTCCTTCATGGGTCTGATGGCGACGATGTTCCCGGGCGTGCGTCCGAGCATCTTCTTCGCCTCCGTACCTACGGCCAGCGCGGCCTTGCCGCCGCGAGAGTCCTTCTTGACCGCCACGACGGACGGCTCGGAGAGCATGATGCCCTTGCCCTTTACATAGACCAGCGTGTTGGCGGTTCCGAGGTCGATCGCCAGATCGCTGGAAAAGGAACCGAGTATCTTGTTGAGCAGACTACCCATTTATCCCCCGATAGAGTCGGTATTTATCGTCATTGCGCATGCTTTCCCCGGCCGGGGAAATGCGCTAGCGTGTTCGTGCAATCACGATTTGGTACCAGATGTCACCACGTCCCGCAACAGGCCGCACGCCTTGCGGCCCTAAAAAAACGGGCTTTCCGGCAACTTCACATGAATCGATATTTTTCCCTCAACGCGCACCTCAGACGCCTGTTCGGCAAACGCGTCCAGAAAATCCCCATGGATGCGGGGTTTTCCTGCCCGAACCGCGACGGCGCCATCTCGAAAAACGGCTGCGCGTTCTGCAACCCTTCCGGCTCCGGCTCGGGTCTCGGCGACAGCATGAGCCTCGCGGCCCAATGGGAGCATTGGCGCGAGCGCCTCGGACGCAAGTACAAGGCCGACCTCTTTCTGGCCTACCTGCAGTCCTACACCAACACCTACGGCCCCCCGAAGCGCATCGCCCGCGTGCTGGAGGCCCTGCGCGGCCTCCCCGCCCTCGGGGGCGTCTGCATCGGCACCCGCCCGGACTGTCTCGACGCGCCCAAGGCGGAACTGCTGGCCTCGCTGAAGGAGCGGCCCGAGGTGCGCACCGTCATGGTGGAGCTGGGCCTGCAGTCGGCGCGCGACGACACGCTCTCGCACATCAACCGGGGCCACACCGCTTCGGATTTCGAAACGGCCTGCCGGCTGGCATCGGCGCACGGGCTCGACGTGGTGGCTCATGTCGTGGCGGGCCTGCCGCACCCCGAAGGGCGGGAAACCGCCGACGACCTCGTGGACACCGTGCGATTCGTGGCCTCGCTGCCCGTCAGCGGCATCAAGTTCCACAACCTATACGTCTGCCGCGACACCCTCGTGGGCCGCTGGTGGCGCGAAGGGAGATTCACCCCCATGCCGCTGGAAGAGTATCTCGACGGCATGGCGCGCTCCCTCGAAATCCTGCCCCCGGAAATGGTCGTACACCGCCTGCACGGTGACCCGGCCGGAGACGAGCTGTTGGCACCCGACTGGGCGGGCGACCGCAACCGCCTGCTCAACGCCGTGCGCGCCCATCTGGAGCGGTTCGACACGTGGCAGGGCAAACGAAACGGCGCCGAGTCCGGTCCGCCGTCGTTCTGGCACCCGAAAAGCAAGGAGACGCCTGATGCAGGTTGAAGTCGTGGCCGCGGAACCGCTGGCCCTCGAGATTTACTGGAACGCCGGAACCGTGGCCCGGCTTGAGCTGAAGTGGGCGGCCTCCGCAACCCCAACGCAGGACCCCGGCCCCATGGCGCAGCAACTGCGTGACGCCCTGAAGCGGTATGTCGCCGGACAACGGCCGCACTGGCCCGAGTTGCCCCTCGACCTCGACGCGCTCCCGCCGTTTCGCCGCAAGGCGCTGTGCGCGCTTTTTGACAAGGTGGCCTTCGGCGAGGTGGTGACCTATGCGCAGCTCGCGGAGATGGCGGGAAGCCCCAAAGGATACCGTGCGGCCGGGCAGGCCATGCGCCACAATCCGTGGCCGCTGGTGTACCCCTGCCATCGCGTCAACGGCTCCTCCGGTTCGCTCACCGGCTTCGGCGGCGCGGACGGCGATCTGGACATGAAACAGTGGCTCCAGACCCACGAACGAAAACACCGCTGAGTTTTCCGACATCGCAAAGACAAGGGCCGCCCCCTCGGGAGCGGCCCTTTCTCTATTCTTCGGAAGACGGTTCCGGTCGATCCGGTACGTCCTTTTTCCTGCTGAGCTTGTGGAAGATGACGAACAACGCCGGCGTGACGTAACAGCCGAGGATCGTCGCCACCAGCATGCCGCCGAACACCGAGGTACCCAGCGAGTGGCGGCTGGAGGCGCCCGCGCCGGACGCGATCACCAGCGGCACCACGCCGAGGATGAACGAGAACGCTGTCATGAGGATGGGCCGGAAGCGCAGGTGCGCGGCCTCCACCGCGGCGTCCCTCGGCTTGAGCCCTTGCTCGTTGCGCATCTTGGCAAACTCCACGATGAGGATGGCGTTCTTCGCCACCAGACCGATGAGCATGACCAGACCGATCTGGGCGTAGACGTTGTTCTCCAGCCCGCGGATCATCTGGAAGGACATGGCGCCCATGATCCCCAGCGGAATCGCCAGCACCACCGCGAACGGTATGGTCCACGACTCGTACTGCGCGGCGAGGAACAGGATGCACATCAGGAAGGCCAGCCCGAAGATGAACACGGACTGCCCGCCGGACTTGAGCTCCTGATACGCGATGCCGGTCCACTCGAAGCCGTATCCCTGCGGCAGCTGCTGCGACTCCTGCATCATGGCGTTGAGCGCCTGCCCCGAGCTGTATCCCGGAGCCGGTCCGCCGTTGATCTCCACCGTGCGGTAGAGGTTGTACCGCTGGATATACTCCGGACCGTTGATGTCCGTGATCTTCACCAGCGTTCCCAGCGGAACCATCTCGCCGTCCGCGCTGCGCACGTAGAAGCGGTTCACGTCGTCGGCCTTCTGGCGATACTGAGGCTCGGCCTGAAGCATGACGCGGTAGGTGCGGCCGTACTGGTTGTAGTCGTTGACATAGTACCCGCCGAGGAAGGTCTGCAGCGTCTGGAACACCGAGTTGACCGGCACTCCGAGGTTCTTGGCCTTGTCGCGGTCCAGCTCGATCTTCAGCTGGGGAACCGTGTTGGAGAAGGTGGTGAACAGCCTGCCCACCGCCGGGTTCTTTCCGGCCTCTTCCATGAAGGCTCTGGCCTGCTGCGCCATCTCGTCCACGCCGCGTCCGGCCCGGTCCTGAAACTCGTACTGGAAGCCGCCCGTGACCCCGAGCCCGTTGATGGGCGGCGGGTTGAAGCAGATCGCCAGCCCGTCGCCGAGCCCGGAGAAGTACTGCTGCGCCTTGCCCATGACCGCGTTCAGCTTGAGTTCCGGTGTCTGCCGGTCCTTCCAGTCTTCGAGGATGACGAACAACGCCGAGGTGTACGAACTGTACGCCCCGGAGAGGATGTTCATGCCCCCCAGCGCAACGTAGTGTTCAATGCCGTCGGCCTTCTGAAGATATCCTTCCACCTGCTTCATGAAGGCGTTGTTGCGCTCAAGGGACGCGCCTTCGGGCAGCTGCACCGAGACCACGAAGTATCCCTGATCCTCCTCGGGCACGAAGCCGGTGGGGAGCTTGTCTATCAGCAGATAGCACGCGCCGAGCACCAGCCCGATGAAGACCGTGACCATCACCAGCTTGCGCACAACAAAACGCACGCCGCCCATATATCGGTTCGTGATGCGGTCGAAGACGTTGTTGAACCCGCGGAAGAACGCTCCCACCGGCCCCCTGGGCGTGCTCGCGGGCCTGAGCAGCAGGGCCGCCAGCGCGGGCGAGAGCGTCAGGGCGTTGATCGTGGAGAAGGCAACCGAGACCGAGAGAGTCAGCGCGAACTGCTGATAGAGCCGTCCGGTAATACCGCCCATGAAAGCCACGGGCACGAACACGGCGATGAGCACCAGCGAGGTCGCCATGATGGGCGCCGTCACCTCGCTCATGGCTTTCTTGGCCGCGGATCTGGCGTCCATGCCCTCCTCGTCGATATATCGCTGCACCGCCTCCACGACCACGATGGCGTCGTCCACCACCAGACCGATGGCAAGCACCAGCCCGAACAGCGTCAGGGTGTTGATGGAGAACCCGAGCGCCTGAAAGAGTATGAACGTGCCGATGAGCGAGACCGGCACCGTGACCATCGGGATGACCGTGGCCCGCCAGCTCTGGAGGAAGATGAAGATGACCAGGAAGACAAGCGCCATGGCCTCGTACAACGTTATCATGACCTCTTCCACCGAGGCGTCCACGAATTTTGTGCTGTCGAACGGAATCTTGTATTCGACGCCGGTCGGGAAGTTGCCGGAAAGCTCGTCCATGCGCTCGCGGATTTTCTCGGAGACGTCGAGGGCGTTGGCTCCCGGCAACTGGTACACCAGTATGGAGGTGGACTCCTTCCCGTCCATGCGGGTGAAATTGCTGTAACTGCGCGAGCCGACCTCCACGCGGGCCACATCCTTGAGCCGCAGGTAGGATCCGTCGTCGTTGGTACGCAGGATTATGTTCCGGAACTCCTCGGGATCGGCCAGACGGCCCTTGACCTGAACGGACAGCTGGAACTCCTGCCCCTTGGGCGACGGCGGCTGGCCGATCTGACCGGCCGGAGCCTGAATGTTCTGCTCGCGGATAGCCTGCGCCACGTCATTGGTGGTCAGCCCGAGCCGGGACATCCTGTCCGGCTCCAGCCAGACGCGCATGGAGTAGTCCCTGTCCCCGAAGACGTTGACGTTCCCCACCCCCGGAACGCGGGCGATGATGTCCGCCACGTTGATCTTGGCGTAGTTGTCCAGAAACAGCGAGTTGCGGCTTCCGTCCGGACTCACGAGACTGAGCACCATCAGGATGTTGGACGACTGCTTCTTGACGGAAATACCGTTGCTGACCACATCGGAGGGCAACTGTGGCTGCGCCAGCGCCACGCGGTTCTGCACGTCCACCGTGGCCATGTCCAGGTCGCGCCCAACGTCGAAGGTCACGGTCAGCTTGTAGCTGCCGTTGTTGGTGGAGATGGAGTTCATGTAGAGCATGTCCTCCGCACCGTTGACCTCCTCCTCGATGGGAGCGGCCACGGTCTCCTCCACCACCGCGGCGTTGGCCCCGGTGTACGCCGCGCTAACCACAACCGAAGGCGGCGCTATCTCGGGATACTGCGCAATGGGCAGCCCCCAGAGACACAGCAGCCCCGCAAGGGTGATGACAATGGACACCACCGACGCGAACACGGGCCGGTCAATGAAGAAATTGACGAACACGGGCTATCCCTCCTCGCCGTCTTCACCGGCCGGAGCCTGCTTCCCTGACTCAGAGCCGGCACCGCCCGCGCCCAGCGCCTTGTCATAGGAGATGACCTGCGCCTTCACCGGCATGCCCGGTCTGAGCTTCTGAATGTTGTCCACTATGACCTTGTCGCCGGCCTTCACGCCTGACTCCACCGCCACGAGCTTGTCCTCCGTCGCACCGAGCTTGACACTCCTGGAAACGATCTTGCCGTCCTGCACCGTCAGCACACTGCGGCTACCCTGAACATCAACCACCACGCGGCGAGGAACAACCGGAACACCCGACTCCGTGCGCACCTTGGCGCGCACCTTGGCGAACTGCCCCGGAATCAGCAGCCCCTCGGGGTTGGGAAATTCAAGACGGATACCCAGCGTCCCGGTCTTGGGATCAAGCTCCGGCTCCGCCATGTTCAGCTCACCGGAATGGTCGTAGACGGAGCCGTCGGAAAGAATAAGCTTCAAGTCCCGCTTGCCCTTTTCCTGCTCCATGCTCTTGTCCACCCCGCGACGCACAAACTTGAGATACTGCTTTTCACTCAGCGCAAACTTCACATAGACGGAACCCTTGGAAAAAACCTTCGCCAGAAGCGTGTCGGACGGAGGACCGACCAGCGCCCCCACATCATAATTCGCCTCGCCGATCTGCCCGCTGATGGGCGCCTTGATACGGGTATACCCGAGGTTGATCCGGGCAGTCTCCACCGCCGCCTTGAGCTGCTTGACCTTAGCCTTCAACGTCGCCTGATTCGTCTTGACCGAGTCGAACTGGGAACGGCTGATGACCTCCTGCTCGATGAGTTCCCTGTAGCGCTTCAGATCGGCATCGGCCTTGGCAAGTTCGGCCTGCGCACTCTCGAGATTCGCCTGCGCCTGACTCAGATCCTCCTTGAAAGGCTGCGGATCAATCACGAAAAGCAGCTGCCCCTCTTTCACCATGGAACCTTCCTTGAACGTGCGCTCCTTGAGGTATCCCTCGACCCTCGCACGCACGTCCACCGCATCCTTGGCCAAAACCTGACCCGACCATTCCATGTAAACAGGAACGTCGCGATTCTCGACCTCCACCACCGTCACCGGCGTCGGTCCCGCAGACTTGCTCTGCTTTTTCTCCTCACCGCCGCAAGCGACAAGCATGGACGCCATCGCCAACAACAGCCCGGTAATCAAGCTGGCTCGTTTCATGAAAAGCTCCGAGAGGTAAATATGTTCAGTTTATAGGTGTTTCCAAAATACATTTTTCAAGAACAAAGGCAATACCATGTGATCCCCCACCCAGTAATACTCACACCCCGGAGACTCTCCCCGGGGCCCTTCGGGGGCTTAAGAACCCTTTTGCAAAAGGGTTCTTAAGAATCTCCCAAAATCATTTGGCCTGCCAAGCCGCGTTGAGGCGTTCCGAAAGCTACAGCGTGCAGACGGCTTGGCTGAGAGCGAACGACGGTTTCTCTATTATGAGGGACAGCAACGTCAGGGGAGTGCCGAGCCGGTCAGCCAAGACGCACGAAATGCAAATCCCCGTCAGCGGGGTTGCAGCTCGGACGCGGGTCAGGCGGGCGCATGGCCGTGCGCTGCAACCCCGCTGACAACAAAGGGTTCCAAAAGGGGGCCCGCCGGGGGCTTAAGAACCCTTTTGCAAAAGGGTTCTTAAGAATCTCCCAAAATCATTTGGCTTGCCAAGCCGCGTTGAGGCTTTCCGAAAGCTACAGCGTGCAGGCGGCTTGGCTGGGAGCGAACGACGGTTTCTCTATTCAGAGGGACAGCAACGTCAGGGGAGTGCCGAGCCGGTCAGCCAAGACGCACGAAATGCAAATGCCCATCAGCGGGGTTGCAGCTCGGACGCGGGTCAGGCGGACGTATGGCCAGTGCGCTGCAACCCCGCTGAAAACAAAGGGTTTCCAAAGGGGGCCCGCCCCTTTGGTCCGCCTGAAGGGCCCGTCGGAGACCCGCCGGAGGCACAAAAAAACGCCTGCGCCGCGATTATGGCGGCACAGGCGTTTTCCTTCTTTTGCTTTGGGATCACTCTTCGGTGGGCTTGGTGAATTTGCAGTTCTTTTCGGGGCAGGCGAACACTTCGCCTTTATCCTTGAGGAACTTGCGCACCAACAGGGGGTGTCCGCATTCGGGGCAGGGTTCTGCAACCGGGAAGTCCCAGACTGCGTATTTGCAGGAGGGGTACTGGTTGCAGGAGTAGAATATTTTGCCTCTGCGGGAGCTTTTTTCCACCAGTTCGCCCGGGCAGTCTTCCTTCGGGCATTTCACGCCGGTGGAGTATGGCTGCGAGTAGGTGCAGTCGGGATAGTTTGCGCAGGCGATGAAGCGGGAGCCGGTGCGGGCGCGCTTGAGATGCAGCTCGCCGCCGCAGTCCGGGCAGACGCCGACCACTTTGGGCTTTTCGGTGGCGACAACGTGGATGGTTCCGTCATCGTCGCGTTCGAAATTCATGATGTTCTTGCAGTCGGGGTAGCCGGTGCAGCCGAGGAATTCGCCCCGGCGGCTGCGCTTGATGGACATGGGCCGCCCGCACTTGTCGCATTCGATGCCCAGTTCCTCGGGAGCGGGTTCTTTGATGACCTCGATCTCGCCGTTTTCGTTACGCTTGAAGTTCTTGATGTTGCGGCAGGCCGGGAAGCCTGTGCAACCGAGAAACTCGCCGGTCTTGCCGAACTTGATGGCCATGGGCTTGCCGCACTGTTCGCAGGTCACGCCGGTGTCCTGCACGGTCTTGCCCATGTCCTCCTTGGCCTTGTCGAGGGTGGGATTGAACTCCTTGGTGAATTCCTGCAGGAGCCGCACCCAGTCGAGCTGGCCTTCCGCCACGTCGTCCAGCTTGTTTTCCATGTCGGCGGTGAAGCCCACGTCCATGAGTTCCTTGAAATGCTCGGAGAGCTGGTCGCTGACCACGAAGCCCAGCTCGGTGGGCGCGAACTTGCGTTCTTCGAGCTTGGCGTATTCGCGGTCGAGCAGCGTGGAGATGATGGCCGCGTAGGTGGACGGGCGGCCGATGCCGAGCTCTTCGAGCGTGCGCACGAGGGACGCTTCGGAGTAGCGCGGCGGCGGCTGGGTGAACTTCTGTTCCTTCTGGAGGTCCTTGAGTTCGAGGGCGGCGCCTTTTTCCAGCTTGGGAAGGTCCGGGGTTTCGTTGACCGGGCTCTTCTCCATGACGGCGAGAAAGCCGGGGAAGAGCAGGCGTTCGCCCTTGGCGCGCCAGAGGGTCTTGCCGTTCTTTACGGTGACGGTGGTGTCCCAGAACTTGGCGGCTGCCATCTGGGAGGCGGTGAAGCGTTCCCAGATGAGCTTGTAGAGCCGGTACTGCTCGGAGGGCAGGTGCGGCTTGGCCTCTTCCGGGGTCAGGGTCGGATCGACGGGCCGGATGGCTTCGTGCGCGTCCTGTGCGCCGCCTTTGGTTTTGAAATTTCGGGTCTTGGACGGATAGTGGTCCTTGCCGAACCGTTCGAGGATGAGTCCTTTCGCGGCCTGCTGTGCGTCCTTGGCCACGCGCACCGAGTCGGTACGCATGTAGGTGATCATGGCGGTGGTGCCGCGCTTGCCGAGCTCCACACCCTCGTACAGCCGCTGGGCCACGCTCATGGTGCGGCGTGCGGAGTATCCGAGGCGCTGGTTCGCGTCCTGCTGCAGGGTGGAGGTGATGTACGGCGGCCGGGGCTGGCGGGAGCGCTGCTTTTCCTGCACGTCGTCCACGACGAAGTCGCCGTTGCGCATGGCTTCTTCGAGGGCTTCGGCCTCTTCCTGCGAGGTGACGTGGTGCACGCCGGGCTTGACGGCCTTGCCGCCCAGCTTCCAGAGCTCGGTCCAGAACGGGGGCGGATTCTCGCCGGAGAGCTCCACCTTGAAGGGCCAGTATTCCTGCGGCACGAAGGCGCGGCGTTCCTTCTCGCGCTCCACGAGCAGCTTGAGGGCCACCGACTGGACGCGTCCGGCGCTGATGCCGCGCTTGACGTTCTTCCAGAGGATGGGAGAAATCTTGTAGCCGACCAGGCGGTCGAGGATGCGGCGCGCCTGCTGCGAGTCGAAGAGCTTCGCGTTGAGCGGCTGGGCCTGCTCAAGCGCTTCCTTGACGGCTCGCTGGGTGATCTCGTTGAACTGGATCCGGCTGATGTCCGTCTCCTTGTCCCGGATCAGCTCCGCCACGTGCCACGCAATGGCCTCACCCTCTCGGTCGGGGTCAGGCGCGAGGTAGACGTGCCGGGCCTTTTTGGCGGCCTGCTTGAGCTTCTTGACCACGTCTTCCTTCCCCGGAATGACTTGGTACTTGGGGGTGAATCCATTTTCCTCGTCCACGCCGAGGTCGCGGGCGGGAAGGTCGCGGACGTGGCCCACGGAGGCTTCCACCATGTAGTCCTTTCCCAGGAACTTACTGATGGTCTTCACCTTGGCGGGGCTCTCAACGATGATCAAATCCTTTGGCATGGTGAGCAGAGGTAACCGTTAAAAACCGCTCTGGCAAGCCCTGTAGTGCGATGCGACGATATTTTTGCACAGCCGCATTGACGTTTCCACAGCGCGAAGCCATCCTGAACGACTAGGAGGAACCATGTATTTAGGATCACACATGTCCATATCCGGCGGCCTGCACAAGGCGTTCGAGCGCATCCGTTCCGTGGATGGCACCGCCCTGCAGATATTCACCCGCAACCAGCGGCAGTGGAAGATTCCCGAACTCACCGACGAGATGATCGAGCAGTTCAAGAAGGCGTGGGAGGACTGGGGGGATTACCCGGTGGCCGCACACGACTCCTATCTCATTAACCTTGCCAGCCCGAAGAAGGACACGGCGGAGAAATCGCTCCACGCCTTCACCGAGGAAATGCGCCGCTGCGAGGCGCTGGGCATTCCGTGGCTGGTGACCCACCCCGGCTCGCATCTGGGAAAAGGCGTGGACGAAGGCATCGAGCGCTACGTGGAGAAGCTCGACAAGGCCATCGAGGATTCGGACACCGAGAACGTCACCGTGCTGCTGGAGACCACGGCCGGACAGGGCACCAATCTCGGGGCCACGTTCGAGGAGCTGGCCCGGATGCTCGAGGCTTCCGAGCACGGTGACCGGCTGGGCGTCTGCTACGACACCTGCCACACGTTTGCCGCGGGCTACGACATCCGCACCGAGGAGGCGTACAAGAAGACCATGGACGAGTTCGACCGGCTCATCGGCACGGGCCGCATCGGCTTCTTTCACCTCAACGACTCCAAGCCGGACCTCGGCGACAAGAAGGACCGTCACGAACACATCGGCAAGGGCGCCATCGGCAAGGATGGGTTCCGCAACCTGCTGAACGACAATCGCTTCAGCAAGGTGGGCATGAGCCTGGAGACCGACAAGGGCGACGACCTCGAAGAAGACCGCATGAACCTCTCCGTCCTGCGCGAGCTCATCAAGTAGTGCCGCCGCGTTCTCATTGACACCCTTTCGGGCTGCGTGATATTTCGTCAAAAAATGACCGTCGGTCACTTTATGACCGCCGGTCGCATGAGGTGGATACATGCCCGGAAAACAGCAGGAAAAATCGCTTCAGACCATGCGCGAGCTCATGGAGTCCGCGCAGCGACTGTTCGACGTCAAGGGCTACAGCAAGACCACGGTGGCCGAGATCACCGAGGGCGCGGGGTACGCCAAGGGCAGCTTCTACCGTCACTGGAAGAGCAAGGACGAGCTGTTTCTGGACATTCTGGCCGCCAAGCTCGGGGATTACCGGCAGAGCCGCGCCGAACGCATCGGCAGCGCCAGCACGCTGGACGACGTTCTGGACGTCATCTGGGATTTCCTCGACACCATCGTGGGCGACCGCAACTGGTCCAAGATATTCCTCGAATTCACGGTGCACGCCGCCAACGACCCCGAGCTGCGGCGCGAGCTGAACAAGAGCATCTACCGCCTTTCCAACGACATCTTCGCGGACATGGTGGAGGGACACGTGCTGTCCGGCTATTCCGCCCGCAAGCTGGGCGCGCTCAACACCGCGCTCTTCGAGGGCTTCCTGATTCACGACCTGCTGGAGACCGGCGTACTCTCCCGCGACGACGTGCGTCAGGCGGCCCGCACCCTGATCAAAACGCTGGCCGTGTCCGGCGAGTCCAACCAATAGCCAAGGAGAGGACCATGAAACGAGGCGTCATGCTGGCCGCAACCGCACTGGTGCTGATGCTGGCCGTCCCGGCCTCGGCCGGAACCGTGCTGACCTACAGCAATTTCTTCCCGCCGACCCACATCCAGTCACAGCTGGCGGAGCAGTGGGCCAAGGAAGTGGAGAAACGCACCGACGGCGAGGTGCGGATTCAGTATTTTCCGGGCGGCACGCTGGTGGACGCCCGCGGAACCTATGACGGCGTGGTGCAGGGCATCACCGACATCGGCATGTCCGCGCTGGCCTACTCCCGGGGCCGCTTTCCCGTGATGGCAGCCGTGGACCTGCCGCTGGGCTACTCCTCCGGCAAGGCCGCGACGGAAGTGGCCAACCGGGTTTACGCCAAGTTCACACCAGAGGAGCTGGACGATGTGAAGGTGCTCTACTTCCACGCTCACGGCCCGGGCCTGCTCTTTACCAAAGGCATCAGAGTCGAAAGGCTCGAAGACCTTGAAGGGCTGAAGATCCGCGCCACCGGCAACAGTGCCCGCGTGGCCTCGGCCCTTGGCGCCACGCCGGTGGCCCAGTCCATGTCAGACGCCTACCAGTCCCTGCGCAAGGGCGTGGTGGACGGCGGCTTCTACCCCATGGAGACCAACAAGGGCTGGAAGATGGCCGAGGTGGTGGACTACTGCACCGAGTCCTACCCCGCGGCCTACACCACCACTTTCTTCGTGGTCATGAACAAGGCCAAGTGGAACGCGCTGCCCGAGGCCGCCCGCAAGGCCATGGAAGCGATCAGCGCCGAATGGGCCGCCAGACACGGCAAGGCCTGGGATGACTCCGACGCGGAAGGGCGCGCCTTCTTCAAGGAAAAGGGCGGCAGCTTCATCGCGCTGGACGAAGCCGAGCAGAAGCGCTGGCACGAGGGCGTGCAGCCCGTCATCGCCGACTACATCGAGGAGACGTCCGCAAAGGGTATCGACGCCGAGACCGTTGTGGATTTCACCGCGCAGGCCGTTTCGGACCTGCAATAGGAGAGGGCTTCCGTGAACGCCCCTGCCTCCACCCTATCCGTGATCGAACGGGTCATGCGCGCGCTGGCGGCCTGCTGCCTCGCGGGCATGGCCCTGATCACGGTCATCGACGTCACCGGCCGCGCCTTCGGATATCCGCTGTTCGGCTCCGAAGAGATCACCGCCTTCATGGCCGCGCTGGCCGTCGCCATGAGCCTGCCCTACGCCCACCGGGAACGCAGCCACATCGCCGTGGAGCTGTTCTACACCCGGCTCGGGCGCAAGGCCCGACTGGGCGCGTCGCTCCTGACCAACACCCTGTCGTTTGCGGTGTTCGCCACCCTCGCGTGGCGGATGCTCGACTTTGCGCTGGACACCCGCGAATCCGGTGAAGTCTCCATGAACCTCGGCCTGCCCGAGTGGATCGTCATGGCGGCGGTGGCGGCCGGAGTCGCCGTCTTCGCGCTCATGATCCTCACGGGCCTTCTGCGCCTGATCACCGGAAGAGAGGCAGCCTGATGGACCCGATGTTTTTCGGCCTCGCAGGCACGCTGGTCATGCTGGCGCTCATGGCCCTGCGGATGCCCGTGGCGTACGCCATGATGCTCACCGGCACCGCGGGCTTCGCCCTGCTCATCTCGCCGCAGGCCGCCCTGAGCCTGCTGCCGCGAGAGGTGTACTCCACTTTCGCCAGCTACGACCTTTCCACCATCCCCCTGTTCATCCTCATGGGCCAGCTGGCCTTCCACGCCGGGGTGAGCAAGCGCCTGTATCAGACGGCCTACCGCTTTCTCGGCCACGTGCGCGGCGGGCTGGCCATGGCCACGGTCTCGGCCTGCACCGCCTTCGGCGCGGTCTGCGGGTCCAGCCCGGCCACGGCGGCCACCATGTCGTCGGTGGGCATCCCGGAGATGAAACGCTACGGCTACTCCGACGCCCTCGCCGCCGGGACCGTGGCCTCTGGCGGCGGTTTGGGCATGATCATGCCCCCCAGCGTGGTGCTCATCGTCTACGGCGTGCTCACGGAACAGTCCATCGGCAGGCTCTTCATGGCGGGCATCGTCCCGGCCCTGCTGCTCACGCTGCTGTTCATCGCGGCCATCGCCACCATGTGCGCCATGAGCCCAGAATCTGGTCCGCGCGGCGAGCGCTCCGGCTGGGGCGAGCGCGTCCGCTCCCTCGGCGGGCTCTCGGACACGCTCATCGTCTTCGCGCTGGTCATCGGCGGCATGTTCAAGGGGCTCTTCACGCCCACCGAGGCCGCATCCGTGGGCGTGGCGGGCGTGCTCGGCGTCTCGGTGATCCGCCGCCGGCTCAGTTGGAACGGCTTCGTGCAGGCGCTTCTGGAAACCCTCCGTACCTCGTGCATGGTCATGATGCTCATCGCGGGCGCGGTGGTCTTCGGCAAGTTTCTGGCGGTGACGCGCATCCCCTTTGAAATGGCCGGGGTAGTGGCGGGACTGGACCTGCCGGGCTGGGCCATCATGGCCGCGATCCTCGGCATCTACTTTCTCGGGGGCTGCTTCATGGACTCGCTGGCGCTGGTCATGCTCACGGTGCCCATCTTCTTTCCGGTGGTGCTGGGGCTGGGCTATGACCCGCTCTGGTTCGGGGTTGTCATCGTGCTGGTCACCGAGATGGGGGTCATCACGCCGCCTGTGGGCATCAACGTCTACGTGGTCTACGGCATGACGCGCAAGATCGCGCCCGGCATCGCGCTGGAATCCATCTTCCGGGGCATCGTCCCGTTCCTGCTGGCCATCGTGGCGGGGATAACGCTGCTGTTCCTCGTTCCCGAGGCCGTGCTCTGGCTGCCCGGGCTCATGAACTGACGAATCATTCCGGGTCGGCGGGCGGCAACGTGAAACTGAATTCGCTGCCCGCGCCCTCGGGCGCGTGGACGCCGATGCGTCCGTCGTGGGCCTCCACGATATGGCGGCAGATGGCGAGACCGAGGCCGGTGCCCTTCGTCTTCACTGCCTCCTCGCCGGTATCGGTCACGAACTTGCGGAAGATGGCGCGGCGCAGATGCTCCGGGACGCCTGGGCCGTGGTCGCGCACGGCAACTCGGATCATCCCGTTCTTCATGCCCGCATTCAGCTCGATGGGCTTTCCGTCCGCATACTTTGCCGCGTTGGAGAGCAGGTTGATGACCACCTGCATGAGCCGGTCCCGGTCGCCTTCCAGCTGCGGCAGTCCCTCTTCCACGGCAACATTCAGCTTGAGGCCCGCGTCTTCGAACAGTCCCGAGACAGCCTGCACGGACCGCTCCAGCAGATCAGCCACCTCGACGCGGGACGTGTGATACTCCATGTGCCCGGATTCGAGCCGCGCCACGTCGAGCAGGTCGTTGATGAGTCCGCCGAGTCTGTCTCCCTCCGAGACCATCACGTCCAGATTGTCTTCCATCTTCTTCAGCAGCGGGACCATTTCCTCGTGGTCCTCTGCCAGCACCGGCAGGATGGAGCGGTCGAGGCGCCTGCGCATGATCTTGGCGAAACCGATGATGGAGGTCAGCGGCGTGCGCAGTTCGTGGGAGACCACGGACAGAAACTCGGACTTGGCGCGGTTGGCCTTGTCCAGCTCGCGGGTGCGCTGCAACACCCGCCGCTCAAGCTCCTGATTGATGTTGCGCAGCGCCTCTTCGGCGCGCTTGCGGTCCGAAATGTCGCGCGCCACCACCACAGCCCGCAGAGGGTGCTGTCCTTCCGGAATCTGGATGCTCAGGTCCACCGGCACCGCCTTCTCGCACCCCGGGCAGCACAGCTTCGTCTCCATGCGCACCACGCCGGATTCGCTGCCGAACATCTCGCGCACGTAGCGCCCCACGTAGTCCGGAAGCAGCTCCGCGAAGGGGCGGCTCTTGAGGTGCTCGGCGTCGCAGCCGAAGCGCTCCTGCGTGGCCCCCGCCACATCCAGCACCATGCCGCTGGCCACGTCCACGATGAAAATCGCGTCCTGAATCTGGTCCAGCAGCGAGCGGAAAAGTTCGAGTTCCTCCACCCGCCTTCGCAGCTCGGGGTAGTAGCTTTTGGAAATGGAGCGACGGCCCAGACCGATCAGCCGATCTCTCGCCGAATCCCCTCCGTTGTCAGCGCGCCCGGTCATACACCCTCTCCAGTTCGGCGACCGCCGCCTGCCGAGGGTTGGTCAGCATGCACGGGTCGTTCATGGCTGCCGCGGCAAGGTTTTGGATGTCCTCGGGACTCACGCCGAGGTCGGCCAGCGAAACGGTCACGCCGCAGCGCTTCTTGACTGAGCGGAACGCCTCAAGCGTTCGTTCGAGCAGTTCGTCCTCGGACATGGACGGGTCGATCTGCGCCCCGAGCGCCTCTGCCAGCCGAGCGTACCGCTGCGGAGTCGAGGAGAAATTGTATTCAATGACGTGGTCGAGCAGGATGGCGTTGCACAACCCGTGCGGCAGGTCCAGCAGGCCGCCGAGGCTGTGGGCCATGGCGTGCACCGCCCCGAGAATCGCGTTGGAGAAGGCCAGCCCCGCGTACGTGGTGGCCAGCGACATGCCCGCCCGCGCCTCCATGTTCAGCGGGTCCTCGATGGCATGCTCCAGATGCGCCGCCACGTTGCGGACCGCTTCGAGTGAGTGCAGTTCCGTGAAGGGAGAGGTGGCGTTGGAGACGAACGACTCCACCGCGTGCGTGAGGGTATCCAGCCCCGTGTGGGCCGTGAGGTCGCGGCTCATGGTGGTGGTCATTCGGGGGTCGATGAGCGATACGTCCGGCACCATGGTCTTGCTGACGATGGCGATCTTGAGCTTTCTGGCGGTGTCCGTGATGATGCAGAACTGAGAGACGTCCGCCGCGGACCCCGAGGTGGTTGGGACGCACACCAGCGGAGGCCCCGGCAGGGGAACCATGTCCGCCCCTTCGAACTCCAGAATGTGCCGATTATTGGTGCAGACGATGCCGATGCCCTTGGCGCAGTCCATGGGGCTGCCGCCGCCCACGGCGACAATGGCCTCGCAGTCCCGTTCGCGAAACATCTCGGCACCTGCCATGACTTCGCTTTCCCGTGGGTTGGGCCTGATGTCTGAAAACAGCTCGTACCGGACTCCGGCCTCGGTCAGGCTGTCCATTATCATCTGCGGCCACGGCGTGCCCAGCAGACCCTTGTCCGTGACCAGCAGGACCTTTCTGGCGGAAAGGTTGGCCACATGCTGTCCGGCGAGCTCACCCGCCCCTTCGCCGAAAACGAACTCCGGGGCGACGAACTTCCGCAAATCCCGACGGCTTTCACCCATGCACAGACCCTCCAGTTACTATTAACGGTAACAACTGGAGCGCGAAGCCGCAACGGCGCGGACAATTCGATACGTTATTACTTGAAGGGAAAAACCGCCTCGAAGCGTTCGAGACCTTCGAGAAGCTGGTGGACGTATCGCACTATCTCGTCGTCCGGGGCGATGCGACAGGCGGCCTCGGTACCGGCGGCCATGTGCGCGCAGTCGTCGGCCCCCATGACGAGGCAGATGTTGCGGATGGTCTGCACCACGCCCTTGGCATCCTTGCGCTCGCCGCGCTCCAGATGCCCGAACACCTTCTCGGCGAGGTGGCGCACTTCCTGAACTCCCGTGCGGACCAGATCCGAGAACATGGCCTCGTCGATGTCCAGCCGCTCGCTCGGGGACGGCCCCTGAGAGGCTTCCGGCAAGGATTCGTCCGCCGCGGCACGGGCCGAATCGCCTTCGGGGGCTGCGTTCACGACGTCGCCGTCAAGCGGACCGCTCGCAGGCTGCTCCGGCCGCTCTCCGACGGACTCGTACTCCACCGCATCCGCAAACTCGCCCAGGACCGGCGCGGACTCCAGCACCACGTCTTCGTCTACCGGCGTCTGGATGCGATCGGCGAGCTCATGGCCCGCCCGGATTCGGCCGATGATGGCGGCCAGCTCCTCGAAGTCCACGGGCTTGGAAACATACGCGTCCATGCCCGCTTCAAGACACTTGTCCCGAAACTCCTTGAGCGCGTGGGCCGTCATGGCCACGATGGGGATATCCGGATTCGGGATGTCCATTTCCGGCGTGGCTGCGCGAATGGCCCGGGTGGCGGCGAGGCCGTCCATCACCGGCATCTCCACATCCATGAGGATGAGATCGTAGGTGCCCTGCCGCAGCATGGTCAGCACCTGCTCGCCGTTCTCCGCCACTTCGTGGGTGTGGCCCATTTCGTCCAGCCGCAGGGCGGTGACCATGACGTTCATGGGGTTGTCTTCGGCCACGAGGATGTGCAGGCCGTCCTGCCCCGAGAGGGGCTGAAGCGCCGGGCGCGTCTGCACGCCACACAGCACGCCCGCCTCGAAATAGGCGTCGAAGGAGAACACGCTGCCTCTTCCCACCTCGCTCGACACGGTGATGTCGCCGCCCATGAGCGCAATGAGCTCCTTGCAGATGGCGAGCCCCAGCCCGGTACCTCCGTAGGCGCGCGTGTTCTGGCTGAAGTTCTGGAAGATCGTGTCCCGGAACTCGTCGGGGATGCCGATGCCGCTGTCCTCCACCTCGAAATGCACGCCCAGCAGGTCCGGGTTCGGACTCTGCGCCGGACGCGCCCGTACGACGACGCGGCCCTTGTGGGTGAACTTGACCGCGTTTCCGAGCAGGTTCACCAGCACCTGACGCAGGCATACGGGGTCGCCCTTGACACAGTCGGGCAGGTCGTCCGCCATCTCCAGCTCCAGCTCGAGACCCTTCTGCGAGGCCTGCACCTCCATGGCGCGCACCGTTGTCTCCAGATGCAGGGGCAGGTCGAAGTCCACCCGGTCCAGTTCGAGCTTCTTGGCCTCGATTTTGGACAGGTCCAGAATATCGTTGATGATCTGCAGCAGGTGATCCGCCGAGTCCTTGACCGCGCGCAGGTAGTCGCGCTGATGGTCGGTCAGCTCGGTCTGGAGCGTGATCTCGGTCATGCCCACGATGGCGTTCATGGGCGTTCTGATCTCGTGACTCATGGCCGCGAGGAACTCGCTCTTGGCGCGGTTGGCCGCCAGCGCCTCCTCTCGGGTGGCGCGCAGCTCGTCCTCGGCGCTCTTGATGTCGCTGATGTCGTCCCACGCCCAGATGACGCCCTTGGAGAGGTCCTGGCGATCCACGGCCTTGGCGTACATGCGGCACCACGAGACCTCCCCGTTGCGCCCCACGAGCTCCCGCTCGGTGAGGAACTCGCCACAGCTCTCAAGCGCGTCGCGCATGTCCAGCATGAGCGCCCGGGAGTCCTCGGATGTGCCGAGCACCTCGGTCCAGCTCCTGCCCGTCGCCTCTTCCGGCGAATAGCCGAATGTCTCGGCCCCGCGCTGGTTGATGGCCTCCAGCAGGTCGCCACGCGTCATGGCGATGCCCATGAGCGAGTTGTCCAGAATGGCTTCCAGCTTGGACAGGGTACGCCGCAGCTCGTTTTCCGAGGCCTTGCGCGAAGAGATGTTGCGCACGTTTGCCAGAATGGCGGCGCGCTTGCGGAACAGTATGGGCCGCAGGTGGACCTCGACGTGGAACTCCTTGCCGTTGGACGGCTTCCGGGCCATCCACTCGAAAGACTGCTCGTGGCCCGCGGCCACCTCCGCCCACACGCCGGAGAGCGTATGAAGCGGGCACTGCCTGCTGGAGATGTCGCGCGCGATGGAAAGCGTGGGCAGATCCTCGCGCTTGAGGCCGTACATCTTGAGCATCCCTTCGTTGGCGTCAAGGATGACGCCCTCGGGCGTATGAACGATGATGGCGTCGTGGGAGCTGTCGAAGACCACCCGCAGCGCCTCTTCCGACTCCTTGAGCTCTGAAGTGCGCTCCCGCACCCGAACCTCGAGGTCCTGCCGCACCTTGCGAAGACTGCGCTCCGCCTGTTTGCGCCGCCGCATGTTTACGGCCAGAATCAGGATGACCACCGTCTGGATGGCGAGAAACGCGAGAATCACGAACAACGCGACGCGGTGCTCCTGATAGAAGCTGCGCGGGCGGTTGACGATTCCGCTGTCCGGCGCCAGCTCGGAAATATTCATGTTGAAGCGTTTGAGCTGGTTGTAGTCGTACTGCGCCTCCAGCAGCCCGGAGGTTATCACCGGCAGCCGCGCAGGCTTGCGCCCCGAAAGCACGAGCAGCCCCAGCTGCGCCATGGCCTGCCCCTGCTTGTATCCGCTGGTGAGCACGCCGCCCACTATGCCCTGCCCAAGCGCAAAATCCAGCAATCCGAACACGGGGACGCGGCTGCTTTCGGAGATGCGCCTCACGGCCTCCTCGCCACCCAGATAAAGCTCCCGGGAGTCCCGGTAATAGGCCCCCAGCAGCACGACGCTGTCCGAAGACAGCTCCGAGACGTCCTCCAAAAGCGATTCGAAGCTCGCGGGAGGCGCATAGGTGACCTGCACATCCTCTTCCAGTGCGGCCAGCTGACGCCGTATGTCCAGCGTCCACGCGCGTCCGGTGGGAGTGAAGTCGTTGATGACGTATATCTCGCGCGTTCCGGGGTGCAGCTTCATGGCGGAGCGCACCGTCGCCAGCGCACCCACTTCCTCCGCCACGCCGGTGAACACCGGCTTGTCGTCCAGCATCGAGGGCTTGTAGTCGTTGACTCCGCAGAACACCACCGGGACGCCCTCGAACAGCTCCTCGTGATACTTCTTCAGAAACTCGAACGCGTTGTTGTCCGCCGCAAGGATCAGATCGGGACGTATCTTGGCGTACTTGTGCGCGTACACCTCGCGTAGCTGCCGCTCGTATTCCGGGGTGAACTCCACGCGCTTGGTGTCCATGTTCTCCAGCAACAGTTCGATGCCGCTTTTGCCCGGACGCAGGACATCGCTCACCCCGCGAAGGATGTTCTCCGACCACGCGAGGTTCTGATGGTAGGAATTGACAAGCAGCACGCGCTTGTTGGGTTTACGCGCGTGTGCCTGCGAGCCCGCCGCCAGCGTCAGCGCGAGCATCAGGATGAGTGCTATTCTGCTATGCATGTCCTTCAAACCTGCCCGGGATGCGAGCAACCTAGCAAAAGCACCGCATCTTTCCAACGCCAATATGCAAATAGTGCATCAAGCAAAAAAATAACCGCTCTTTGACTCAAGTCATGTAGCCTGTATGCTCATTAGTCTAGGTTCTCCCCATAACGCGAACCGTTTTGAAACCATAAGGAGCGAAAAACATGTTTTGCTACCAGTGTGAACAGACAGCCAAGGGACAGGGATGCGACAAGGTAGGCGTTTGCGGCAAGCAGCCCACCACCGCCGCTCTTCAGGACCTTCTCGTATACGCCATGCAGGGCTTCTCTCAGGTGGCGGTCACCGCCCGTGAAAACGGCATCGACTGCCCCGAAGACGGCCACTTCTTCGCCCGCGCCCTCTTCTCCACCCTCACCAACGTGAACTTCGACGACGAGCGCTTCCAGCCCCTCATCGAAGAAACCGTGAAGCGCCGCGAAAAGATCAAGCAGAACCTCGCCATCAAGGGCATCAATCCCCAGTGGCATCCCGCCGCAGAATTCGAGCCCGCAGGCGACATCGACGGCCTCATCAAGCAGGGCGAGACCCATGGCATCGAAAACGACCCCGAGCCGAACGCCGACATCAAGTCCCTGAAGCAGACCGTCGTCTACGGCATCAAGGGCATCGCCGCCTACGCCGACCACGCCGCCATCCTCGGACAGGAAGACCCCGAACTCTACAAGGCCTGTCAGGAACTGCTGGCCGACACCCTGCGTCAGGACATGGATCTGGGCGCCTGGGTCGAAAACGCCCTCAAGACCGGACACACCAACGTTCGCGCCATGGAACTGCTCGACGCGGGCAACACCGGCACCTACGGGCACCCCGTGCCCACGGAGGTCCCCCTCGGCGCCAAGGCAGGCAAGGCCATCGTGGTCTCCGGTCACGACCTCAAGGACCTCGAGACCCTGCTCAAGCAGACCGAAGGCAAGGGCATCAACATTTACACCCACGGTGAAATGCTGCCCTGTCACGGCTACCCCGAGCTCAAGAAGTACCCCCACTTCCACGGCCATTACGGCACCGCATGGCAGAACCAGCAGAAGGAATTCGCCGAGTTCCCCGGCGCCATCCTGATGACCACCAACTGCATCCAGCGCCCGTCCAACAGCTACCAGGACAACATCTTCACCACCGGACTCGTCGGCTGGCCCGGCGTCACCCACGTGGGTAACGAAGACTTCACCCCGGTCATCGAAAAGGCCCTCGAAATGCCCGGCTTCACCGAAGACGAGGACAAGGGCACCGTCATGGTAGGCTTCGCCCGCAACGCCGTCCTCGGCGTGGCAGACAAGGTCATCGAGGCCGTGAAGGGCGGAAACATCCAGCACTTCTTCCTCGTGGCAGGCTGCGACGGCGCCAAGCCCGGCCGCAACTACTACACCGAGTTCGTCGAAAAGGCCCCGGAAGACACCGTCATCCTCACTCTGGCCTGCGGCAAGTTCCGCTTCTTCGACAAGCAGCTCGGCGACATCGGCGGCATCCCCCGCCTGCTCGACGTCGGCCAGTGCAACGACGCCTACTCCGCAGTCCAGATCGCTCTGGCGCTCGCCAACGCCTTCGACTGCGACGTCAACGACCTGCCCCTGTCGCTGGTCCTGTCCTGGTACGAACAGAAGGCCGTCGCCATCCTGCTCTCCCTGCTCGCACTCGGCATCAAGAACATCAGGCTCGGACCCAGCCTGCCCGCGTTCCTCACCCCGAACGTGCTCGACTACCTCGTGCAGAATTACGACATCAAGCCCATCGACACCCCCGAAAACGACCTCAAGGCCATCCTCGGCTAAGGCGTAACGTGCAACGAATGATTAAAGGGACCGGCTCTGCCGGTCCCTTTTCTTTTGGATGCTGCACATGACGAGAGGAGGTGGAGGACGGTTTGAAGAACAAGAATAGAAAAAGGGTTGAAGTGAGAGGGTGGATCGGGTGGACGCGAGACTTGTCCGGGATGGCCTGCTGGCAGTGGCTTTGCTGCGGGCTGCGTGACCAGAGACAGGTCCGCGTTTTCCATGCAACACGTCTCCCCTCGCCTGAGACTGTCCGAAATGCAGAAGCGTTTTATTGACGGGAGAATCGTCTCCGTTAGTCTGGACTCGCAACAACGTGAACAGGACAGGTTACGATATGACAGGAAAGGATTTCCCGCTGGCCCTGCCCGCCCCGGAAGGGGCGATGACCCGCATTGACGGGGAACTGCTCCGCCGCGCCGTGGAAATGTCCCGGCGCAGCCCGAGGAGACGCATCATCCAGCCGCTTCACAAAAGCCCGGACGCCCTGCTGCATCGCATGCTCAACTGCATGCAGCCGGGGACGTACATTCGCCCGCATCGCCATGTCGATCCGCCCAAGCCGGAGAGTTTCATTCTGGTCTCGGGGGCGCTCGTTCAACTGGTCTTTGACGATTCGGGTCAGCTGATTGAATCGTATGAGGTTCGCGCCGGCTCCGAACTCTTTGGCGGCGACATCGAGCCGGGCGTCTGGCATTCGTGGATCGTTCTGGAGCCGGACACCGTGGCTTTCGAGGTCAAGCCGGGGCCGTACACCAAGACTTCGGACAAGGAATTCGCACCGTGGGCGCCGGAGGAAGGCACGGATGAGGCGCGGGAGTGGCTGAAGGAAATGTCACAGGAATAGCCGTGACACTTTCATATACTTGCATGGGATCCGTCCTTGCCACTCTCTCAGGAATGCTTATCATGCCCTGATGAACACCGATCCCAGACGCGAAAGCATATACATTGAAGGCGCGAAGCATCATAATCTCAAGGACCTGACCCTCGACATTCCCCGCGAAAAGCTCGTGGTGGTCTGCGGCCCCTCGGGGTCCGGGAAATCGACGTTGGCGTTCGACATCGTCTACGCCGAAGGGCAGCGCCGCTACGTGGAGTCCCTCTCGGCGTACGCGAGGCAGTTCCTCCCGCAGATGGACAAGCCGCTGGTGGAGAAGGTGGAGGGGCTGTCCCCCGCCATTTCGCTGGAGCAGCAGACCACCAGCCGGAACCCGCGCTCCACCGTGGGGACCGTCACCGAAATATACGACTTCCTGCGCGTCTTCTTCGCGCGGCTGGGCAAATTCCACTGCCCGGAATGCGGGCGCCCCATCGAGGCACAGACCACGGACCAGATCGTGGACACCATCCTCGACCTCGACGAAGGCACCAGATTCATGCTGCTGGCTCCCATGGCGGAACACCAGAAGGGCACGCACAAGGACCTGCTCGACAAGCTGCGCAAGGAAGGGTTCGTGCGCGTTCGCGTGGACGGGACCGTGTACACGATCGACGACGTGCCGGAACTCGAGAAGAACAAGCGGCACACCGTGGAGCTGGTTGTGGACCGGCTGGTCATCAAGGACGGCATCAAGAAGCGGCTGGCGGATTCGGTGGAGCTAGCCCTGAAGCAGGGCGAAGAGCGGCTGACCATCGCCATCGTGGGCGGCGACCGCGGCGGGGAGGAGGTTCCCATGTCCACGCTCTCCACCTGCCCGGAGTGCCGCATTTCCCTTCCGCGCCTGACCCCGCAGCTTTTCTCGTTCAACAGCCCGCAGGGCGCGTGCAGGACCTGCAACGGCATCGGCTCCATGGAGTACTTCGAGCCGGACCTCGTGGCGCCAAACAAGGGGCTTTCGCTTTCCGAAGGCGGCGTGATCCCGTGGAAATCCCCGTATCGGCAGAAACAGTACGGGCCTGCGCTCAAGAAGCTGGGCAAGACGTACGGCTTCACTCCCGACACGCCGCTTGCCGACTTCTCGGACGAGGCGTGGAACGCGCTGTTCTACGGCAGTGAAAAGACCGGCTGGCAGGGCGTCATCCCGATTCTTGAGTTCGGTTACCGGCAGGCCGACGCGTGGGACCACTGGCTGGCGAGCTTCCGGCAGACGCGGCCGTGTCCCGCCTGCGAGGGCGCGAGGCTCAAGCCCGAGGCACTGGCCGTGCGCGTGGGCGAGGTCAACATCTTTCAATTCGTGAGCATGAGCATCCGCCGGGCGCTGCAGTGGCTGGAGTCGCTGGAGTTCGAGGGGCACGACACCCTCATCGCGGAGCCGCTCATGAAGGAACTGACGCACCGGCTCGGCTTCATGGTCAACGTGGGGCTGGACTACATCAACCTCGGCCGCAACATGTCCACGCTCTCCGGCGGCGAGGCGCAGCGCATCCGGCTGGCGTCCCAGCTCGGTTCCGGGCTGGTGGGCGTGACCTATGTGCTCGACGAGCCGAGCATCGGCCTGCACCCGCGCGACAACGAGCGGTTGCTGAACACGCTGCGTTCGCTGCAGGAGCGCGGCAACACCGTGCTGGTGGTGGAGCACGACGAGCCCACCATCCGCCACGCGGACCACGTCATCGAGCTCGGTCCCGGCTCGGGGATGCTCGGCGGCGAGATCGTCTATCAGGGCGACACGAAGCGGCTGCTGCAGTCGGATTCGCTCACGGGCAAGTACCTGCGCGGCGACCTGCGCATCGAGGTGCCCACCGAACGCCGCAAACCCGACGGGAACATCCGGCTCAAGAAGGTCTCCACCAACAACCTCAAGGATCTGGACGTGGACATCCCTCTGGGCGCGCTCACCTGCGTCACCGGGGTCTCCGGGTCCGGCAAGAGCTCGCTGGTGGTGGACTCGCTCTACAAGCATCTTCAGCTGTATCAGGGGCACCGGGCGGACAACCCGGGCCGCATCGGCGGCATCGAAGGGCTGGATCAGGTGGAAAAAGTCATCGCCATCGACCAGACGCCCATCGGCAGGACGCCGCGCTCCAACCCGGCCACCTACACCAAGATATTCGACGAGATCCGCAAGATCTTCGCGGGCTCCAAGGAAGCCAGAAAGCGCGGCTACCAGCCCGGACGGTTCAGCTTCAACGTCAAGGGCGGCCGCTGCGAGAAGTGCCGCGGGGACGGACAGCTCAAGATCGAGATGCACTTCCTGCCGGACGTGTACGTGACATGCGACACCTGCAAGGGCCGCCGCTACAACGCGCAGACGCTGGAGGTCACCTACCGGGAGAAGAACATCGCGGACGTGCTGGACATGACCGTGCGGCAGGCCTCGGCGTTTTTCGAAAACCATCCCGCGCTCAAGCGTCGGCTGTCGGTGCTGGAGCAGGTGGGGCTGGAATATCTGCACCTCGGCCAGCCCGCCACCACGCTTTCCGGCGGCGAGGCGCAACGCATCAAGATCAGCCGCGAGCTGGGCAAGCGCCGCCTGCCGGGCGCGCTGTACATCCTCGACGAACCCACCACCGGCCTGCACATGCACGAGGTGGGCAAGCTCATCAAGGTGCTGCATCAGCTGGTGGACAAGGGCGCGACCGTCATCGTCATCGAGCACAACACGGACGTGATCATGAGCGCGGACCACGTACTGGACCTCGGCCCCGGCGGCGGGGAGCACGGCGGCCGCATCGTGGCCTCCGGCACGCCCGAGGAGATCATCGCCAACCCGGACTCGGTGACGGGAAAGTTTCTGGTCTAGCGTCTTCGCCCCGCCATCTTTGCCGCGGAAAGTTGCATCTCCCGGCCGAGTGGGATATTGCGACGAAATGACTACTCTCGTCACCGGCGGCGCCGGATACATAGGTTCGCATACGGCCAAGGAGCTTGCGCGCCGCGGGCGCAAGGTGGTGGTGCTCGACAATCTCTCCACCGGACACCGGGACTTTGTGCGCTGGGGAGCCTTTGAAGAGGGCGATCTTGCCGACTCGGTCTTTCTCGACAGGGTTTTCGAGAAGCACGGCATCGACGAGGTGGTGCACTTCGCCGGCTTCATCGCCGTGGGCGAATCCGTGGAAAAGCCGGACATCTACTACCGCAACAACGTCTCGCACACCTTCACGCTGCTGGACGCCATGGTGCGGCACGGCGTGGAGCGCATCGTGTTTTCGTCCTCCGCCTCGGTCTACGGCGAGCCGGAAACCGAACGGCTGGCCGAGGAACATCCGCTGAATCCCATCTCCCCGTATGCGTGGTCCAAGCGCATCATCGAACAGGTGCTCGCGGACTACGGCACGGCCTACGGCCTGCGCTCCGTTTGCCTGCGCTATTTCAACGCCGCCGGCGCGGACCCGAACGCGGAGGTGGGAGAACGCCACCGCCCGGAAACGCACCTGATACCTTTGATTCTCGAAGCCGCCGCCGGCCGCCGGGAGTGCATCAGGGTCTTCGGCACGGACTACCCCACTCCGGACGGCACCTGCCTGCGCGACTACATCCACGTCGCCGACCTCGCGGATGCGCACGTCCGTGCGCTGGACCATCTGGCGGACGGCAACCCTTCGGACGTGTTCAACCTCGGCAACGGCAACGGGTTTTCCGTGCGCGAGATCATCGACGTGGTGCGCGAAGTTACCGGACTTGACGTGCCGGTGCAGGAAGCGCCGCGACGGGCCGGAGACGCGCCCGCATTGGTCAGTTCGCCGGAAAAGGCGGGGCGCGTGCTGGGCTGGCATCCCCGTTTCGAGGACGTCCGCTCCGTGGTGGCCTCGGCCTGGAACTGGCACCGCCGCGACTGGGCCTGACTTCCGTTTTACTCCGCGCGCAATACGGGTTACACCGGAGCCAACGCCATTTTCAGGGAGAATCCATGCACTTTTTCAGAAACGCACTGCTTCTGCTGACCCTGCTCGCCGTGGCGGGATGCGGCTACGGCTTTTCGCGCGGCAAGAGTGTGCTGCCCGAACGGTACCGGACGCTGGCCATCGCCGAGGTGAAAAACCCGGCCCCGCTTTCATGGCTGGAGCCTCGCGTGCGCTCCCTGCTGCGCGACGAGGTGACCCGGCGCGGCCTTGCCGAATGGGCCTCCGGGGAGCGGGCCGACGCGCTCATCACCATCGAGATCGAAAAATATTACCGCCGCGCCTCGGTGACGGGCGAGGATGAAGAGACCCTCCAGTCCGACGCCATGTTCGTGTTCGAAGGCATCATCCGCTCCTCGGTGGACGGCAGCGTGATCTGGCGCTCCGGCACCATCTCGCAGGACTGGCCCTTCCAGACCGGCGAGGAGGACGAAGCCGACGCGAAAGTCACCGAACTGGGCATCCGCCGCCTCGCGGACCGCATGGCCAACAACTTCTGATGTCCATGAAACGCCCCGCCTATTCTTTCCTGGTCTGCCCAGATCCGCAGCTCATCAAGTCCCGCATCGAAGACATGCTGAACCAGTCCGGCGTGTCCGGGTGGGAAAAACGCGTGTTCTGGGGCGATGACGAGGTGCCGCTGCCGGACACCTTCTGGACCGACCTGACCATCAAGGGCCTGTTCTCCCAGCCCAAGGCGCTGGTGGTGCGGCGCGCCAACAACTTCAAGGTGGACCAGTGGGACAAGCTGGGCAACGCCATCACCGGCGCGTCCACCGATGTCTGGCCCGTATTCTGCCTCGAGTCCGAGTGGAAGACCAAGAAGGCTCCGGTCCCCGCGCACCTCGCCAAGCGCGAGATATACAAGCGCGCCGACAGGAACGGCTGGGTCTGGCAGTCGCCGGGACTGGACCGCAACGGCATGCGCGACTTCGTGCGCTCGTGGGCTGCGCAGAACCAGATCCGCTTCGATTCCGGCGTGGAGAACCTGCTGGCGCAGGCGCTGCCCGAGGACGCCGTGGCCGTGCGGCTGGAGCTGGACAAGCTGGAACTGGCCGTCATGGACGACCGCACCGTGCGGCGCGAGCATCTGGATCTTGTCGCGCCCACGGGCGAGATGCAGTTCTTCGAGCTCATGGACGCGCTGGGCAAGCCCGGCGCGGAAGCCCATGTCTGGAAGCGCGTGCTGGAGGACCACCTCAAGCGGGCGCAGGACCGCATGCTGTTCAACCTCATCGGCTACCTCGCCTCGCAGGCGCGGCAGATGTGGATGCTGACCCACGGCGAGGAGCAGGCGGTCAAGGCCCATCCCTTCGTGAAGAAGAAGCTCACCGCCAAGGGCAACATGCTGGGCGAGACCGGGATCAAACGGCTCATCGACCTTGCCATGGACGCGGAATTTTCCGTCAAGACCGGCCTCCGCCGTCAGGAGGAGGTGCTGGACATCCTCATCGCCAGCCTCGTGGACTTGTTCCGCTCCCGTTCCGGCGGGAGATGATAATCATACGAACCCGAAGCCCGACGCGCTAGCATCATGACCAAGGACAAACCGCACTACCACGGACACAGGCAGCGGCTGAAGGAGCGGCTGACCCGCGATCCGCGCGCTTTGGCCGACTATGAAATACTGGAGCTGCTGCTGGCCTCGGTGCTTCCGCGCAGGGACACCAAGCCGCTGGCCAAGACCCTCATGGAGGTTTACGGCTCCCTCGGCGCGGTGATGCAGGCACAACCCGAAGACCTGAAGCGTTTCGACGGAGCAGGCCCCGCCGTGACCGCCCAGTGGCACCTGATGCGCGAACTGCTGGCCCGCGTGGCCGAAGACGGCATGCGCTCGCGGGAAGTGCTGGGCGACCCGGATGCCGTGGCCCGCGCCGCCATGGCAAGGTTCGGGGCCTGTCGCACTGAGGAGTTCTGGGTGGCGCTGCTGGACACCCGTCACCGCGTGATCGCGTGGGAACGCGTGGGAGCCGGCACCGTGGACCGGGTGGAGGCGTATCCGAGGGAAGTGATGGCGCTGGCCCTGCGGCACAAGGCCCGCTCGGTGATACTGGTGCACAACCACCCCGGCGGCGACCCGACCCCCTCGGAGGACGACCAGCTGCTGACCCTCGGGATGGTTCGCGCCGCCTCGGCCCTTGACGTGCTGGTGGCGGATCATGTCATCGTGTCGGAAACGCAATTTTTCAGCTTCAGCGACAAGGGGATGATCTGACATGCCGACAATGCACGCCGTCGTGAAAGGCAAGGTTCAGGGTGTCTGGTTCAGGGCATGGACCAGCGACCTCGCCGCCGAAATGAAACTGTCGGGCTGGGTGCGCAACATGGCCGACGGAAACGTCGAGCTGGAGGCGTCCGGCAACCGCGACGAACTGGACGAATTTCTGGAGAGACTCCACGACGGGCCGCCTCTGGCGCGGGTCACTGAAGTGGAGACAAAGTATCGCGACTCCGACGGTCACACGGACGGATTTCGCGTAGTGCGTTGATTTTTTTCACCGCAGCCCCTTGCCAAATGGTTTTGGGTTCTTAGGTTGTAACTCCGAAAAAACCAATGAAGGAAGGGTGTTCCTTTTGAGTAAGAAGAAAAAGAAGACACCGATCAAGCCGCGCCGCATCGTACGCCGCAAGCCTACCGGCGCCACTCGCGCCCCCATCCGGCCCGGTGGCCCGCAGGGCGGTTCGCAGGGCGGCTCCGACAACGCCGACTTTCCGGGCTCCTCCAGCCTTCCCGAACTGCTGGAAGCGCTGGCCTCCGGCCCCGGAAAGCCCGTATTCGGCGACGGAGAAAACGAATCCGGTCATCCGAATATTCCGACCTCGCTGCCCGTGCTGCCGGTACGGGACATCGTGGTGTTCAACTACATGATCCTGCCGCTGTTCGTGGGCAGGGAGAAGTCCGTGGAGGCCGTGAACGCCGCCCTGTCCGGCAACCGCTACATACTCATCCTCACCCAGCAGGACGAGTCCGTGGACGACCCGGGACCGGACGATCTCTACCGCACAGGCACCGTGGCCATGATCATGCGCATGCTCAAGATGCCTGACGGGCGCCTCAAGGTGCTCGTGCAGGGGCTGGCCCGCGCCCGCGTCAAACAGTTCACCAGCGATGACCCCTACCACATCGCGGAAGTGGAACCCATCCTCGAGCCCGAAGAGATCACGCTCACCCCCGAGCAGGAAGCGCTCATGCGCTCCTCCCGCGAGCAGAGCGAAAAGATTCTCTCCCTTCGCGGCATCTCCTCGGCAGACATCATGAGCGTGCTCAACAACGTTCAGGAGCCGGGCCGCCTCGCGGACCTCATCGCCTCCAACCTGCGCATGAAGGTGCCCGACGCGCAGGGCATCCTCGAATGCGAAGACCCGCTCGAACGCCTCGAGCAGGTCAACTCGCAGCTGGTCAAGGAGGTGGAAGTCGCCTCCATGCAGAACAAGATTCAGTCCATGGCCAAGGAAGGCATGGACAAGGCGCAGCGCGACTTCTTCCTGCGCGAGCAGATGAAGGCCATCAAGCGTGAACTGGGCGACACCGACTCGCAGGACGAGGAGATGGACCAGCTCCGCCGCGCCATCGAAAAGGCCGGGATGCCCCGCGACGTGCTCAAGGAGGCCTACAAACAGCTCGGCCGCCTCGAATCCATGCACGCCGAATCCTCGGAAGCCACCGTCATCCGCACCTATCTGGACTGGATGACCGAGCTGCCGTGGAAGAAGGTCTCCCGCGACCGGCTCGACATCAAGAAAGCCAAGACCATCCTCGACGAGGACCACTTCGACCTCGAAAAGGTCAAGGAGCGCATCCTCGAATATCTGAGCGTCAGAAAGCTCAACCCCAAGATGAAGGGCCCGATCCTCTGCTTCGTCGGCCCCCCCGGCGTGGGCAAGACCTCGCTCGGACGCTCCATCGCACGCAGCCTCGGCCGCAAGTTCCACCGCATGAGCCTCGGCGGCATGCGCGACGAAGCCGAGATCCGCGGACATCGCCGCACTTACATCGGCGCCATGCCCGGCCGCATCATTCAGGCCGTGAAGCAGTGCGGCACTCGCAACCCCGTGGTCATGCTCGACGAAATCGACAAGCTCGGAAAGGACTTCCGCGGCGATCCGTCCAGCGCGCTGCTGGAAGTGCTCGACCCCGAACAGAACTACTCCTTCACCGACCACTACCTGAACGTGCCCTTCGACCTGTCCAAGGTCATGTTCATCTGCACCGCCAACATGCTCGACTCCATCCCGGCCCCCCTGCTGGACCGCATGGAAGTCATCCGCATCCCCGGCTACACCGAGCAGGAAAAGGTCGCCATCGCCAAGCGCTACATCGTCCCGCGCCAGACGCAGGACAACGGCCTCGAAGACAAGGAGCTCCAGATAGGCGACAAGACGCTCGCCGCCGTGGCCCGCGAATACACCCGCGAAGCCGGACTCCGTAACCTCGAACGCGAAGTGGGCACCATCTGCCGCAAGATGGCCCGCCGCAAGGCCGAAGGCGAAAAAGGCCCCTTCAAGGTGACCCCGCAGTCCCTGCACAAGCTGCTCGGACCGCCCAGATTCCTCGACGACGAGCGCGAAACCGTGCTGCCCCCCGGCGTGGCCACCGGCCTCGCGTGGACCCCGGTGGGCGGAGAAATGCTGCACGTCGAAGTCTCCACCATGCCCGGCAAGGGCAAGCTGACCCTCACCGGAAAACTCGGCGACGTCATGAAGGAGTCCGCACAGGCAGCCCTGTCCATAGCGCGCGCCAAGGCGGACGAATACGGCATCGACCCGGACTTCGCGGAAAACCTGGATATCCACATCCACGTCCCCGCAGGAGCCACCCCCAAGGACGGCCCCTCAGCCGGCGTGACCCTCGTCACCGCACTCATATCCGCGCTCTCCGGCCAGTCAGTCAATGCCGAGACCGCCATGACCGGCGAAATCAGCCTGCGCGGACGCGTCCTGCCCGTCGGCGGCATCAAGGAAAAGATCCTCGCCGCCGTGAGCCGAGGCATGAAAACCGTGCTCATCCCCAAACAGAACAGCAAAGACCTCGACGACGTCCCCGAAGACCTCAGAAAACGCATAGCAATCAAACTCGTGGAACGCGTCGACGAAGTCTGGCCCCTCGCAGCCACGACCAAATAGCGTAGCCGCCAGCCAAGACAACGCAAAGCCCTCCCGCAACCATGCGGGAGGGCTTTCTTTGTTTGTGAGCGTGGACTGAGGGGGAGAGGGGAACCCCTTTCGCGAAAGGGGTTCCCCTCTCCCCCTCAGACTCCCCCACTCCCCTCCCCAAAGACCTTTGAACTGCCAAGCCGCATGAGGTGTTCCGAAAGCCCCAGCGCGTAGGCGGCTTGGCGAGAGGACGGACGGCGGTCGCTGATCAAAACAGACAGGGTAAACATAGGTAGCGCCGCGTTGGTCAGCTAAAAATCACGGAACCTAAATTCCCGTCAGCAGCGTTGCAGCATGAGCGCGGCTTGTGCAACCGCATGGACCGTGCGGTGCGCCCCCGCTGACAACTCAGGGTTTGCAAAAGGGGCCCGCCCCTTTGGTCCGCCTGAAAGGCCCGCCGGAGACTGCTTTTTTGCATACATTGCGGGTTTCGGCCAGTTAAGCGACCTTCGTTTTTTTTCGGCAGTTCAGGATCAGGAGTGTTTGTACTGAGGGAGTTCCTCGACGCCGAGTTTAGTCAACGGAATCCGTCAGCCAAGACGCACGGAACCAAAAATTCCCGTCAGCGGGGTCGCAGCATGAACGCGGCTCGTGCGGTCGCATGGCCCCTGCGCTGCGCCCCCGCTGACAACCCGGGGATTGCAAAGGGGGGCCGCCCCTTTGCCGGGGTGCAGGGGCAGAGCCCCTGCCCGCCGGAGGCACTCACAACAGTTAGTATTCGTTGATTTTACCGCCCTGCATTCCTTCGTATGCGGCTGCGGCGAGTGATTCCATTTCGACGCTTCCGGGTATCACGAAGACGGGCGCGACGTGTTCGACGAGATCCCGCAGGGACTGTACGAGCATTTCGCTTTTGGAGGCGCCGCCTGTGACGACTATGGCGTCGGGCAGCAGCGGGGCGAGTGCGGGCAGCAGGGAGAGCACGGATTTGGCCATGGAGTAGGTGAAGGCCTCGAAGACTTCGGTGGCGTGCTCGTCGTCGGATTCGATTCTTCTGGTCACTTCGCGCAGGTCGTTGGTGCCGAGGTGGGCGAAGATGCCGCCTTTTCGCAGGACGGTCTGCTTGAGTTCGTCCGGGTCTGCGCCTTTCTTGACCGTTTCCAGTACAGGGATGGTGGGCAGTGAGCCGGTTCGTTCCGGGGTGAAGGGGCCTTCTCCGTCGAGGGCGTTGATAACGTCGGCGACTCGGCCTCGGCGGTGTGCGCCGACCGAGATTCCTCCACCGATGTGGATGACGATGAGGCTCGCCTCGGCGGGGTCCATGCCCAGCTCGCGGCAGACGCGGCGGACTGCGCCTTTCTGGTTGAGGGCGTGAAAGACGCTCCTGCGGCGGATGCCGGGCAGGCCGGTGAGTCGAGCGCGATCATCCATTTCGTCCGTCACGACGGGGTCCGCGATGTAGGCGGGCACCCCGAGTTCTTCGGCCAGTTCGCGTGCCAGCGGCGCGCCGAGGTTGCACGGATGCTCGCCGTAGCGAGCCATGAGCATGTCGCTGATCATGGCATCGTTGACGGCGTATAGTCCGCCGGTCAGGGGGCGGAGCAGGCCGCCTCGACCGCATACTGCGTCCCAGCTGGTACAGTTTTCTTCGCGAAGCACTTCGCGTATGGCACCGAGGCGGAACGGCATCTGGTCGGCTGCGGACTCGAAGCGGTCGAGTTCCTCTCTGGGGTGCGACACTTCGCGGTCGAACCGCAGGGCCTCGTCGTCAAAAAGCGCGACCTTCGTCGAGGTCGAGCCGGGATTCACTGTCAGGATGGCGGTCATGTCGTCTCCGTGGGGGCAAGGTAGGCGGCAAGGGCCATGGAATTGAACTTGGATAGCGGCGAGTCGGCCCGCGAAGGGACGACCACCGGGACTCGGCTGCCTACCACCACGCTCGCCAGAGGAATGGCGCACAGGGTGGCCAGCGTCTTGTAAAGGATGTTTCCGGACTCGATGTCCGGCGTCAGCAACAGGTCGGCGCATCCGGCAACAGGGCCTTCCACGCCCTTGCAGGATGCCGAAGCGGGCGACAGCGCGAGGTCCAGCGACAGCGGCCCGGCCACCAGAGCGTCGCCGAACTCCCCCTGCTCCGCCATGCGCGATATGACGTCAGCCTCCATGGTGGCGGGCATCGCGGGGTAATTGACCTTCTCGGTCGCCGCCAGAAGAGCGCAGCGGGGCCGTTTGATACCGAGCCGCCGCGCCACCTCCAGCGTATTCTTGAGGATATCTATCTTACGCTGCAGCGTGGGCTTGATGTTCACTCCGGCATCCGCCAGAAGCGTCAGTCGCCCGTCGCGCGGTGACTCGAAGACGGTTACGTGACTCAAGATGCCCTGCGCCGGAGGGACGCCGGTCTCCTTGTTCAGCACCGCCTTGAGGATTGTCGCCGTGCTCACCAACCCTTTCATGATAAGGTCGGCGCGTCCCTCGCGAAACAGCCTCACAGCGGTCTGCACCGCGTCCTCGTCCGTGAGGGCAGTAATGCTCTCGAATGCCGAAATGTCCAGCCCGAGGGAGTCCGCGACCACCTGCGTCCGCTCCGGGTCGCCCACCAGAATGGGCCGCGCTATCCCTGCTTCGGCAGCCTGAACCGCCGCTTCCAGCACGAACCCTTCGGCGCTGCGGGCCACCGCCACGCGAGGCGGGCTGCCGTATCCCCGAACAGTCTCGACAATATCGCTCAAACTGCGAATAGGACCCGCCATCTAGTCGTCCCCACGCTTGAGCGCAATACGACCAGAGCGGCACAACGAACGCACGCCGAACGGAGCGACCATCTTGATGAACCCTTCTACACGCTCCTGATCACCGGAAAGCTCCACGGTGATGCTGTCCGAGCCCATGCCGACCACATGCGCCCGGAAAACCTCGAAAATCTGCATCAGCTGCGGCGTGGTTTCCCGGTCCATATTCAACTTTGCCAGCAGCAGCTCACGGTCCACGAAGTCCCGGCGAGCCAGGTCGTCCACCTGAATAACCGAGTCCATGCTCTTCATCTCCTCCGTGATGCGCTCCACGTCGCCATTCTCCGCATCCACGGAGATGACCATGCGGGAAACCTCGGGATTTTCCGTCTCGCCCGAAGATATGGACCGGATGTTCAACTGCGAACGCTTGAAGTGTTCAGCCATCTCGGCCAGCACGCCCGGCCTGTTATGCACCAACGCCGATATCGTATGATTCATTGCCAATCTCCTGATTTTCCCCCTTATACAACCCGCTACCCATGGAGGCAAATACCGACTTCACCTTCAGTTCCGCGAAATCCCTCCTGCCGCCCGAAGGGTCCGCCGGAGGCCGCCTTTTCCGCAGACGTTGCAGGTAGACCTGCGCTGCCGGGAGCGCGCCGCCGCTCCGGGCAAACCGTCTGTGGCGACAGACCCTGCCCGGCCCTGCGTGACCGGTCAAAAGAACCTCTATGCTTTGACCGGCAATCGCCACGCCACTTGGTCGAGAGAAGAGAAACCTTTACCGGTGGTTATAAGGGGAAGTGTTTGCGCTGAGACGTTTTTTTGGATTGAACTTGGCTAAGGGAGTCCCTCAGCCAAGACCCACGGACCCCAGTCTCCGTCAGCGGAGTTGTAGCTTGGACGCGGGGTGTGCGGTCGCAGGGACCGTGCGCTGCACCCCCGCTGGCAACCCAGGGTTTCCAAAGGGGCCCGCCCCTTTGGTCTCCCTGAAAGGGCCTTCGGAGACACCCACCGGGGGCATCGGCCTTATCAGCCGTGTCCGGTGAGTTTTTTTTCTTTCATCCGCAGTTCGCGGCGCAGTTCGGCTTCTTTGTAGCGTCTTTCAGCTTGCGGGGAGTCGAGGACGAGGGGGCGTACGGGTGTGGGTTTTCCGTCTTCGTCGAGAGCGACGAAGGTGAGGTAGGCGGTGTTGGTGTGTCGGACGTCGCCTGTCTTGAGATTTTCGGCTTCGACACGCACGCCCACTTCCATGCTGGTGCGGCCCACGTGGTTGACGCATGCTTTGAAGGTGAGCAGTTCGCCTACGTAGGCCGGGGCGCTGAAGTCCATGCGGTCGATGCAGGCCGTGACGACATTGCTCCGGCTGAGTCGCTTGGCTGCGATACCGCCGCAGATGTCCACGTTTTTCAGGATGATGCCGCCGTGTACGTTGCCTGCCGGGTTGGCGTCCTGCGGCAGGGCGAGATGGGTCGTTATGACGGCGGTTTCGGAAGCCGGTTTCGGATTCATGGTTCCTCCTCGCGCTGCTTGCCGTAGCGTACCCGTGCTTCCCAGACGAGCTTGCCGACTCGGATTCCGAGGTCGTTCTGTCTGGTATGCACGAGGGCTTCGGCTGCCTCGCGGTTGCCGTCACGCTTGAGCAGCGTGGCGGATTCGAGATCCCGCAGGTACTTTTCGCACTCGCGGATGACGCCGGAAAGGTCGAGGGTTTCCAGTTCCTTGGGGACCCTGACCGATTTTACCTTGCGACTCATGGTTATCCTCCCGGTCTACCGATTGTGCTACAAAATGATGACCGGGAAAATCTCGGAGTGTCAAGTACGTTGTTTGCGTGTTCCGGCGTACAGTTCGTATTCCAACAGACGACATTCAATTTTAGCGTTGAAGAGCGGGATGCGTCTTGCGGTACGCAGGCCGACCTTCTTGCCCAGAGCCAGATTGCCCGTGAATATGTAGCCCCAGTATCCTCCGCAGCGATTCTTGAAGAAGTCACCAATGGCTGCGTAGACGGGCTCAAGGCGCTTTTCGTCACCGAGACGCATGCCGTACTCGGGATTGAGCATCACCAGCCCGGGACCGCCTTCGGGGACTTCGGTCTCCGAAAAGTCGCAGACGTCGAATTCGATGAGATGGTCCACCCCGGCGGCCGTGGCGTTGTGCCGAGCGGCCTCCACGGCTCTGGGATCGCGGTCGGTGGCGATGATGCGGCCATCGAGGGTCTTTTTGCGTCGGGCGGAGGCCTGCTTGCGAAGCTCCTTCCACCGGGCGGGGTCGAACCCGGCGATGTGCATGAAACCGAAGTTGTCGCGCAGCGCGCCGGGGGCGCGGTTCAGGCCCATGAGGGCGGCTTCGATGGCGAGGGTGCCCGAGCCGCACATGGGTGCGATGAAGTGGTTGCCTTCGGCGCTTTTTGCGGGCCAGTGGGCGGCCATCAGGCAGGCGGCCGCGAGGGACTCCTGCATGGGCGCCTTGTGCGGGCGGCGGCGATAGCCGCGTTTGGGCAGCGGCTCCCCGGTGGTGTCCAGATAGATGACGGCGGAGTCGCCCAGCCAGTGCAGGTGCAGGCAGGTGCGGGACTTGTCCGGCCCGGAATCGGGGCGCGAGCCGGTCTTGCGGCGCATGCGGTCGGCAACGGCGTCCTTGACGCGAACGGCGGCGTAGCGGCTGTCGTTGACTGTTTCGTTCTTCACGCCCGCGCTGACGGAGATGTACCCGTCCGGGCCGATGACGGTCTCCCACGGCAGGGAGGTCACGGCCTGATACAGGGTGTCCGCGTCCGGCGCGGTGACTTCCGCCATTTCCCAGAGAACGCGATGCGCGGTGAACAGATGCAGGTTCAGGCGCATGCAGTCTTTGAGCGTGCCTTTCACCAGCACGCCGTTGAAGAGTTCCTTTGACTCGCCGTAGCCGAGTTCGCGCAGCTCGCGGTTCAGGTGCGGCGGCAGCCCCTTGGGGCAGGTGGCGAGAATGGTCGATTCTTTGTCGAAGAGATTCATGGATGTACCAGCAGAACGGCGATGTCCATCACGTTGGTGCGGGTAGGGCCCGTCACCAGCAGACAGCCGGTCTCGTTGAGGAAATTATAGGAGTCGTTGTTCAGCAGGCAGGCGCGCGGGTCCACGGCGCAGCTCATGGCCCGGGCGAGGCCGTCGGGCAGGGCGTAGCCGCCGGCGGCGTCGGTTGGGCCGTCGGTGCCGTCGGTGCCGGCGAACAGGGCGCAGACGCCGGGCTCGTCGCCCAGCTCCAGCGTGGCCGCCAGAGCCATCTCCTGATTGCGGCCGCCCTTGCCTTCGCCGTTGATGGTGACGGTGGTTTCGCCGCCCGCCAAGAGGCAGACGGGGCGCCCCAGCGCTCTGGCGCGAGTTCTGGCGGAGCAGGCTTCGCGGATGAGGGACGCGGCCACTTCTCGGGCCTCCCCGGTCAGGCGGTCGGTGAGGATGCGCGGGGCAAAGCCGAGCTCGGCGGCTTTTGCGGAGGCGGCGTCGAGCGCCATGCGGTTGGTCGCCACCAGCGCGGTGGTCACGCGCTGGAAGACTTCGTCGCCCTCCTTGGGGGTTTCCGGCAGCTCTCCCGCGGCTCCGGCGCGCAGACGCTTTGCCACGGGTGCGGGCAGGGATGCGGCGATGCCGTAGCTTTCAAGGATGGACAGGCACCCCTGATACGTGGAGGAATCGGGCGTCACCGGCCCGGAGGCGATGACGTCCAGATCGTCGCCGACAACGTCGGAAACGATGAACGCCAGCACGGTGGCGGGGTGACAGGCCTTTGCCAGCATGCCGCCGCCGAAGGCCGAGAGGTGCTTCCTGACCGCGTTAATCTCGTGGATGGTGGCACCGCAGTCGAGCATCAGGCGGGTGGTCTCCTGCACATCGCTCAGGTCGATGCCGGGGGCGGTGGCCGGGGTCAGCGCGCTGGCGCCTCCGGTGAGCACCACGATGACCAGATCCTGCGGTCCGGCGGACTGCGCCAGCTCGAGGATGCTTCGTGCCGCCGCTTCGCCGGGCGCGTCAGGCATGGGATGCCCGCCTTCCAGTACGCGGGTGCGCGTCAGGTCCATGGCGTGATCATACTTGACCACCACGAGGCCCTCGTCGAGCCGCCGGCCAAGCAGGTCCTCCACTGTGGCCGCCATGGGCGCGGCGCCCTTGCCCGCCCCGAGAAGCAGGATGCGGCGGTACTGCGAGAGGTCGTATTCCTTTCCGGCGGCACGCAGCACGCCGTCTTTCAGACTGACGTTTCGTTCCACCGCGCCGTCCGGCGCCACGGCCGCGAGGGCCGCGTCCAATATGGCACGCAGGGTTTTCTGATCGGAATCGGGCATCATTCTTCCTGTTTGTCGTATTTTGGATCGGTTCCGGTCCTCACGGCGGCGAACAGGGCCAGCCAGACCACCACGGCGGTAACGGGGTTGTGCGCCAGCCCCACCAGCAGCCCAGTGCAGGCGACGGCGGTGGCGAGCCCGGCGGCGAAACGGTTGCGTGCCGCAGCCACCAGCGCAAGCAGGCCGAGCATCAGCGCCGCGGGGCCGCCGAGTCCCCATGCGAGCGCCGTCCGCAGCCACATGGGCTCCACCTGAAAGATGAACACGCCGTCGAACGCGGTGAGATCCCCTCCGCCGTCCCAGAGGGCCACCATGCCGAACGGAATCCTGGTGGGCAGCGGGTCGGCCAGCGGGAATCCGGCGATCATGCGGGCGGGGTCGGCAAGGACGAGCTTCAGCCCCTCGAGCCAGAGCCAGTAGTCGGTATAGTGCAGGGTGCCGCTCAGAACGGGATGCGGCGACACCACGGTGGCGAACAGGGCCATCAGGCACAGGGCGGCGTACGGCAGGCGCGAGGGCCAGCGCCCGTTGCCGAAAAAGAGCCACGCCCACATGGCGGCGAACAGCGCCGGTCGCGAGAGAGTTGCCACGATGCCCGCCAGCAGCAGGCCCCGCAGCACGGGCATTTCCTTTTCGTCCATGCCGAAGCCGGCGCACAGGCAGACCAGCAAGAGCGCCGCGACCACCTCTCTGTCCACGGACAGGAAGGCGGCCTCCGGCAACCACATGCGCAGGCCGAAGTCCACACACACCGCAAGGGCCAGCACGCCCCCCGCCTTAACGAACGCTTCGCGGCGGGGAACCCCGGCCGTCAGCGCCCACGCAGCGGCGAAAAGCAGATACGCAACGGGCCGCGCCTCCTGAAGATAGGGCCACAGCCACGCGTGGTCGGCGAGCAGCGGCGCCCCGTATCGGAAAAGGACAACGGCGAGGATGGCGAGCAGCAGTACGGAGAAGCCGGGCAGCTCGAGGCGGCCGGGTCCCTTGCCGCGTTTACGGGAACGCCCGATGAGCGCCAGCACGATCCCGAACCCGGCGAGAGCCAGCCACGCGTAGTCCATGACGCCGCGCACGTCCGGCACGGACGCGACACCGCCTCCGATGCTTCCGGCCACAAGCGGAAGAAACAGGGCCACGAAGAGCGGCGCGGCCGAATACGCGCGAAAGGATTCACGTAGCGACATGACGCTGACAGGAATACCCCTATTGCGGGACAGGGTAAAGCAGAGCTTTGCGGTAAAACTTCAAGTCGAACTTCAACTTTTTTTGAAACAATTTTCACGCACTGTACGCGCAAACGCATAACACATTGCAATTTATTGACAAACGCTCCTAAACCTGCAGGTCGTGGATTTTGCTGGAAATCTTGCGGAAAAGTCGCGTTTCGTAGTATGGTTTGCGCGTTTGGTGTAACCCGATAAGGCTTCGGCATCACGCCGAGGGGAGCGTTTCAGACGATGACGGACATGGGAAAACGGTTGATGAAGGCGTTCAGGCTGATTGCGCTGACCGGCGCGTGCATGATGCTTTCCGGATGCGTTGCCGCCGTTGCGCCTCTGCTGTCCCTTGGCGGCGCGGTGTCGTCCGTTCCCGTGGTGCAGGTGGCGGCCACGGCCTTCTCCGTGGGTGAATACTGCTACGAATACTCTGTCAACGACCGCAATCCCGTGGAGGTGGTGGAGTACAAGATCGCCGGGGTCAGCGACTTCCTCGCCGGGGAGCAGACCGAGTCCGCCCCCGAACAGGCGCCCGTCATGCTGGCGGAGAACGACATGCCGCAGGACCGCGCGGCCAGAGTCCGTCGGCGCATTGAGCTCCGCCGCCTTGAAATGCGCTCTGTCGAAGCCAGAAGGCTCGCGTTCAACCGCTCCGTAAGTGAAAACGTCTCCCTGAAATGGGCTCCGCCGCGCTCGGTTGATCTTCATCGCGGCGCGGAGGGCGACGTCCGCTTGCGCTAGTCGCGCCCCCCGGACTCCGGGCGGTCGTCGATGTCATCCTGCCGCACGCCTATGATCCCGCGCTCTCCGAGCATCTTGATGAACGAGGCCACCGAGAGTTCGGCCTCGTCCTGCAACACCCCGTACCGCTCGCGAAATTCCGTGGCGATGCCTCGCACCGAGTGGTGGCCGTCAATGCGTTTCCAGACGAAGAGGCCCATCTCGTCCAGCTCCACCCTTTTGGTCATGGGCTTGCCGTCCCAGAGCCCCAGCTTTTCCGCAGGTCCGGCGAACCACGGCCTGACCGTGGCCTCGTAGACCAGCCGCAGGGCCCCGTCCGCCCGCTCTTCGGACACGTGGTCGTTTCGCACCGGGACCATGCCCATGGCCTGCTCCCGGTTGATGACGGGCGCTCTAGCCTTCTTCCGTCGGAACAATCCCATACTTCTCCACTATCTCTGAAAAATCGTCGTCAAAGGGCTTCCGGCCGCGCAGCAGCACCGCCAGAATGGCGTTGTGTCCGTACGAAGGATGCACCACGCCGCGCCTGAAAGCCGCCCCCGGCATCATACGCCGCAGCAGGGAGGGGCGAAGGTCCCAGCGCACGGCGCCGTCGTCGTCGCTCTCGTCCGGCACCGGCTCCTTCTTCCAGATACCGGCGGCCCATTCGGCAAGGGTCTTTCCCCCGAGCAGCGCATCCGCCGGGGCGAAGCGTTCAAGCCGGACCTCGGCAGGCCGCCTGCCCCCTTTTTTCGGAGACTCCGGCACACGCCGCCTGCCCACCACCTCGAACACCAGCTTGAAGTGTCCCGGCCTGAACGCGCTGGAGCGCAAGAGCCAGCGGGCAGGCAGCCTCGCGCCGATGTCGAAGGCGCGCCACGGCACAGTCTCCCCGGCGCTGTGATCCTTGATGGACGGGACGAGCGCTTCCGGCAGGGCGTCGGGGGCGTGCTGAAGCTCCACCACCATGCCGCTGCCCGGATGATGCAGAACCGACCCGCACAGGGCGGGGGTCTGGAAATATACACAGTGGAAACCGTTGGCAGGACTGCCTTCGTGGATTTCGGGTCTGTTGCCGCGCCCGAAGAGGCGCTTGAGGTGACGCTCCGGGCGGAACGGCCCGGACAACCGTTTCCAGCGCAGCTGCACCGCATTGACGCCGTCGCCCAGCACGGCCGAGTCCGGGTCCAGCCTGCGCAGCGGCAGCCCGCACGGGTGAAAGGAAATGCCGTTCCAGGCGATGGTACCGGGCGTCATGGCTATTCTGGCACGAAGTCGCCGAGGTCGATCATGCCCCGGTGCATCCTCTTGCGACGCGGCTCGTGATGCTCCTTCTGATAACACTCGTAGTCCTCGCGGAGCATGGTCTCGTCGGTCATCTTGATGGAGACGCCGGGCCGGAACTCGGGGTCGATGCTGTACATCAGCGTGAGGTTGACCGTGCGGGTGTCGTCGGAGATGAGCCACTCCCACGCGACCACGTTGCGGAACGCGTCGCCCTTGTAGTTGTCGGGCTCGCCGAACTTGTCCTTGTAGCGTTCGAGCAGACTCTCGTAGAGGCGCTTCTTGCGGTCGGAGAACTTGAGCTTGACGCGCACGACCTCTCCCGGATGGGCGCAGGTGGCGGCGTAAATGTCGCCGCCGCGGATGCCGGGGATGGCCTCTTCCTTGAGCGGCGCGTCCTTGAGAAAGATGATGTCCGAGTTGGAGCCGTAGAACTCCATGCGGCACAGGTCCTTGTATTCGTCGAACTGACTGCCGAGGGTTATCCCGGCAATGGTTCGGGGCACTTCGGCGGCGTGTGCCGCGGTGACGGCTATCCCGGCGAGTATGACGCAGGCGAACAGCAGTTTCTTCATGTTCGGTTTCCGTAAATATGGTTACGTTGAGACTACATCCTTGTTTTACGCGAGATCATCCCGTAAATCAAAAGATATCAGGAAAACCCCGGCTGCGACTCGCGACGCGGGTGCGCCGACAGCCCCGGAGGGCCGGTGCGGGCAATCATCAATTATCTTTTCCTCTTCGCGGCGACCGTCCTTTACGGGGGGCAGGTCTGACCCTTCATGGAGTCGCTTCCCGTGTGGAAGCTCTCCGCGTACGTGGCGACACCGCTGGTTGCGGCGCTGTGTCTGCGGGCGCTTGTGGAGCCAAGGCAAGTGGACGCCGCCCCGCTGCTCTTTCGCTCCTCGCTCCAGTTCCGCATGGACATGGCCATCTTCACGCTGGCCGCGCTGGCCGGGGCGGTGCTGCTCTGGCTGGTGGCGGGCTTCCCCTTCGTCGGCAGCGGGCTGAAGCTGAGTCTGGCGATATTCACCATGGGCCTGTTCGCCTCGCTCGATCTGGCGCTGGCCCGGGAACGCCGGGTGATTCACTCCGCCCGCTCCATGCGCGGCGCGAGACGTCCTCCCCGGCGCATGGTGCCGCTGACGCATCGCTTCACCGCGGTGGCCGTGGCCGTCATCGTGCTGACCGCCATCGTGCTGCTGCTGGTCTTCGTGCGCGACATCAACTGGGTCGCGGCGCAGCCCGCCTCGCCCGACACCTTTGCCCGCCTGACGCGCTCGGTCCTGATCGAGGTCGTCTTCGTCATGGGGGTGCTGCTCCTGCTCACCCTCAACCTCATCATTTCGTCTTCGCGCAATCTGAGGCTGCTGTTCGACAACGAGACGGAAGTGCTCGAACGCGTCAGCGACGGCGACTTCTCCCGACTGGCGGCCGTAGCCACCAACGACGAGCTTGGCTTCATCGCGGGCCACACCAACAGCATGATCGTGCGCCTGCGCGACAGCCTGCGCATGAGAAAGGGCCTCGAAATCGCCCGAGAAGTGCAATTGAACTTCCTGCCCGAGCCGCCCCGGATACAGGGGCTGGACATCGCCGGGAGCAGCCTCTACAGCGACGAAACCGGAGGGGACTTTTACGACTACATGAAAAGCGGCGACCGCACCGCCATGGTCGTCGGCGACGTGGTCGGGCACGGCGTGGCCGCGGCCCTGCTCATGACCTCGTGCCGTGCCTACCTGCGGCTGGCGGCCGACAACGACGCGCTCGGCGCCGGCGGGATCATGCAGGCCGCAAACCGTCAGCTTGCGCTGGACGTTCACGGCACCGGCCGGTTCGTCACCGCCTTCCTGCTTCTCGCCGGCCCGGACGGCGACTTCCAGTGGTGCGGCGCGGGGCATCCCTCGGCGCTGATCTACACCCCCGCCACCGACGAATTCAGCAGCCTGAAGTCCATGGACATCCCGCTCGGGGTTGACGCTGCATGGCGCTACCACACGGAGCGGCTCGAACCGTCCCTGCACGAGCGGTATCTGCTCCTGCTCAGCGACGGCGTGACCGAGGCCAGCAACGGGGGCGACATGTTCGGTGAAAAGAGGCTCAGAGACGCGATACGTGAGCACGCGACCGACGACGCGGCGGACATGATGCGGGGCATCTTCCGGGCCGTGGGGCGATTCTGCCCGAAGCCGGACGACGACATAACGCTGGTGGTCGTGCGCATGGCGGGGCAGGGGTGAGGAGTTTCCCCGGACCCCGGCGCCCTACAGTCCCTGCATGGCCTGCCCGCGATCCGGGTACATGGAAAAAATCTTGTCGTAGCCGGAGACCTCGAAGATCTCGCGGATGTAGTCCTTGACCCCGCAGATCGCAACGGTGCCGGACGCCTTCTTGAGCCGCTGATAGGCCAGCACGAGCACCCGCAGGCCGGAGCTGTTGATGTAGTCCAGCTCCGAGAAGTCGAACAGCAGGCGCGTCTCGCCGTTTTCCAGCAGGCCGAGGACGGCGTCCTCCAGCTCCTGCGTCTCGTCGGACCCGAGGCTGCCCTGCACGTTCAGCACCGCGACTCCGTTCTCGTTCATCTGTTCAACAGGCATTCGCTATTCTCCCCGTGATCAGCACCCGCAGGGGCACTCGTCGTTGATATCCTTTTCCAGCCGCAGCACGTTGCGGCCGTCCTCGCGGCGATACTCGATGCAGTTCATGAGCTTCTTCACGATGTGCACCCCCATGCCGCCGACGGGACGTACCCGCTCCTCCACCGGAAGGTCAAGCTCCGGCTCCGGCGCCTCCAGAATGTTGAACGGCTCCGCGTCGTCGCGGATTTCGATGCTCAACCTCTCCCCGTCGATGCCAAGGGTCACCTCGATGTAGTGTTCCTCGAGGTCGGTGTAGCCGTAGGACAGGATATTGGTGATAAGCTCGTCGATGACCAGCGTCAGGCTGAAGACCTGCTTTTCGGACAGGCCGTGGCGCTGGCAGAACTCTTCCACCTGAGGCCGGAATATCTGGAAGCACTTCTGCTTGTTGGTCATGCGGAACGTTGTGCTGTGATAGGTCACGTCCACTCCGGAGAATCGGTTTTTCGACGGACAACCACCATGGTCATGTCGTCTTCCCGCGCAGCCCCGTCCACAAAGGAATTCACCTCGCGGAACACTGCGGAGACGATCTCTCCTGCCTCTTTATCCCTGTTTTGCCGGATGATGGCAAGGAAACGTTCCTTGCCGAACATTTCTCCCTGCCGGGAGCGGGCCTCCCAGATGCCGTCGGTGGCGAGAATCACCAGCTCGCCCGGCACCAGCCTGCCTTCGTGCGATTCGTAAGCCATGTCCGGCTCCACGCCCAGCGGAAGGCTGCCGCCGTCGAGCCTGCCGAACTCGTCGCTGCCGGGCCTGAGGGTAAAGGCCGGGTCGTGGCCCGCCCGGACCCATTTGACCACGTCCGATCCAACCTCCAGCTGAAGATAGAACATGGTCATGAACCGGCCGGTGTCCTCAAGGTCCGCGCTCAGGCTGCGGTTGACGAGACTCACGCGGTCGCCCAGCGGCAGCCGCGCGCCGGAGAGCCCGTGCAGCAGCGCCCGGGCCGTGGCCATGAGCAGGGCCGCCTGCATCCCGTGGCCCGTGACGTCGCCCACCACCACGGCCTGCGCAGGGCGGTCCTTGCCCCGGACCGCAAGATAATCGAAATAGTCGCCGCCGGTCTGGTCGCTGTACAGGAGCGCCCCCGCGATCTCGAAGCCCGGCAGGTCAGGGTTCTCCCTCGGCAGCAGCAGCTCCTGCACGGTGCTGGCGAGCTCCATGTCACGACGGATGCGCATGTGCTCGCGAAGGCGCGGCCCCATTTCATTGAAGGTACTGATGAGGGCGTCGCGCTCGTCCCCGAAGCTCTGGTCCATGCGCGCGGTGAAGTCTCCGTCCGAGAGCCGCTTGGCGGTGTCCGCCATGGAGAGCAGCGGCGCCGTGGAGCGGTTGGACCAGTAAAGCGCCACCGCGCCCACCGCCCCGAGCAGGGCCAGGATGGCCCACTGGGAATATTCGCGCAGCCTGTCGAAGAGGCCTTCGATGGTGGCGTGAACCTTGCCGGGATACTTCTCAACTGCCTTCAGCGGCAGGATGACCATGAACGTGTAGGACGGCTTGGAAGCGAACGCCCACAGGGCGGGCTCACCCTTGTAGGGCATCTCGGCGATGCCGCTGGACTCGTTCTCCACGCGCTCCACGAAGGCCGCGAAGTCGGCTTCCGATTTGGAGCCCAGCCACTCCCTGCGGATGCCCAGCTGCCAGTTGGCGAAGCCGCCTCCGTACTCGCGCTGGGCAACCACCTTCAGGCCCCGGCCGCCCTCGGGGCGGTTGTCGCGCACCACCAGGAACGATGACTGGTCGCCGCCCCACTGGTCCTTCAACCGGTTCTCCTGCAACAGCTTGGAAAGAGAAATATCCAGCGTCGCCACGCCAAGCAGCCTGTTGTCGCGGTCGCGAATGGGCTGGCTGATGGAGCCAACCACCTGCCGGGTGACGGGGTCCACCACCGGCGAGGTCCACACCGGCTCCCCTTCGCCGCGTTTTGCGCGGCGGTACCACTCGGTGAGCCGGTGGTCGTACATGAGCGGGTAGCCCTTGTGTCCGGGGTAGATGGCCCGCACCCCCGACTCCAGATCCACGTGAATCCAGAAGGGGGTGCTGTCCAGCGAACGGTAGAGGGCGCGGATTTCCGGCAGCATGGCGGCCAGCGCGTCTATCTCGGCCCGCGCCTCCTGCCTGCTCATGCCCACGGGGAGCAGCACGCCCAGCTTGTCGCGATCCACGGGGAGGCTGCGCCCGCGCCCCTTGCGGCCAATGCGGAAATAGCGCGCGCCGCTCTCCGCAGGCGGCCCCTCGGCCAGCCTGCCGTGCTCGCGGCCTATGAGAAAGTAGTTGTCCTCCACTGCGGCGTCCTCGCCGACTCTGCGCCGCAACTCCGCCACCAGCTCGGAGGGAGCGCTCTCCAGCTTATGGGCGGCGGTGTCCGCGAGCATCCCGGCGCTCAGGGCGTAGGCCGTGCCCTCGCCCTCGAGTATCTCGGCGGCCCCGGTGACGGCGTTCAGCAGGCCCTGCCGGATGAGCGCGCCCACGTCACGCCTTGCGCTGGTGGCCACTTCATCCACGACGCGCGCGCCCAGCACCCCGAGGAGCTCGCGCATTCCCAGCAGCGGGACAAGGCTGAACGCCAGCAAAAGGAGAAAATATTTCCAGCGGATACTCAGTTTCATGAACGCCTCTGCGCGCATGATACCCTGAAAGGGCGCACTTGATAACCCCGGATGCCGCGGAGTTTGGAAATCCTCTTGGATTCCCGTGTCCATTCACGTAATATCCCACGAATGAATGCTCCCCTCAGGGGACTCCGACGGGACCGCAACAAGGCACGACATGCAAAACAACGACGCCACGCCGATCGCCAAGACTTCGCTCTACTCCTGGGTATTCCACAAGAATACCAAACTTCAGCTGCTCACCGCCGCCATCATTCTCGTCACGGTCGGCTTGCGCATCCTGCCGCTGGAGATGCAGAAACGCATCATCAACGAAGCCATCGGCATGCGGGACATCGACAAGCTGTTCCTCTACTGCGGCCTGTACATCGGGGCCACGGTCCTTGCGGGCATCCTGAAATACGCCATCAATCTGTTGCAGAACTACATAGGAGAGCGCACCCTCAAGACCATCCGCGAACGGCTTTACGCCCACGCCCTGTCACTGCCCATCAACTTTTACCGGCACACCTCGCCGGGGCAGGTCATCTCCTACACCATCACCGAGCTCATTCCCGTGGCCACCTTCATCGGGGCCGCCGTGGCCGTGCCGCTGGTGAACATCCTCACCTTTCTGGCCATGGCCGGATACATGTTCTACCTCAACCCGCTGCTCGGCGCCCTCAGCGTCTCCATCTACCCCATCGAGATTCTGGTCATTCCCCGCCTGCAAAAGTACTTCAACCGCGCCAACCGCGAGCGCATCAACGAGAATCAGCAGGTCTCCGGGCTGATCGGCGAATCCATCAGCGGCGTGCACGAGGTGCATTCCAACGCGTCCATCCCGCTGGAGTCCGGCAAGTTCCGTGAGATAATCCAACGACTGTACTCCGCCACCCTGCGCATGAACGCCTTCAAGTTCGGCATCAAGTTCGTGAACAACTTCTTCCAGAGCCTCGGGCCGTTCATCCTCTTTCTCGTGGGCGGCTACCTCGCCATCAAGGGGCGCTTCGACCTCGGCGCGCTGGTGGCCTTCCTCTCGGCCTATGAAAAGCTCTACGATCCGTGGAAGGAGCTGATGAATTTCTGGCAGAACTTCATCGACAGTTCGGTGCGCTACAAGCAGGTCATGGACGGCTTCGACGTGACGCCGGACCACTCCCTCACCTGCGACGACGGGGACCGGCTGGACGTCGACGGCGATATCCGGGTCAGGAACCTGACCTTTGACGTTGGCGGCGGCATCCGCCTGCTGGACAAGGTGAACATGAGCGCCGCGCCCGGCGAACACGTCGCGCTGGTGGGCTTCTCCGGTTCGGGCAAGAGCACGCTGGCTCTATGCGTTGCGCAGCTGTACCGATACACTGCCGGGTCCGCCACGCTGGACGGGCATGAAATCAACGACCTGTGCAAGCAGGACGTGACGCGCAACGTGGGCATGGTGGCGCAGCAGCCGTTCATCTTCAGCGGCACGGTGCGCGACAACCTGCTCTACTCCTGCCGCGCCCTCAACCTGCAGGGCGGCCACTGTCCCGAGGCCACCGACAACGGAGAACCGTCGCTGGACAAGATCATCGAGGTGGTCCAGCAGGTGGGCCTGTTCCTCGACGTGCTCGGCTTCGGCCTGCGCTTCACCCTCGACCCCCGCCAGCACGCCGATCTGGTGCAAGCCGTCATCCACGCCCGCGAGGAGTTCCGCGAGTCCCATGCGGAAGACCTGCGCGACGATCTGGAATTCTTCGACCCCGACCAATACTCCTATTACCTGCGCGTGGGCGCCAACGTGGTCTGGGGTGCGCCCAACAAGCCCGAATGGGTCACCTCCGAGCTGCACCGCAACGAGATTTTCCTGAGCTTTCTGGACGCGCGCGAGCTTCGCGGCCCGCTCGAAGAGCTGGGGGCCGAGGTGGCGCTTCGCACCGTGGGCGCTGTGGGGCGCGACCGGGAGAACCCCGAGATGTTGAGGCAGAGCCCGGTGTCCGAGGAGCAGTACGACGAGGTGCTGCGCATCGTGGGCCGCATCGACCAGGGCCGGGAGCTGAGCGAGGAGACGCGCACCCTGCTGCTGCATCTGGCCCTGATGTGCACTCCCGGCGCGCACGGGCTCATGGACATCCCCGACGATCTGGCCCAAGCCCTCGTGGACGCGAGGAAGCCGTTCATGCACATGATGGCCGAGGTCGACCCCGACGCGCTGGACTTCCTGAACCCGGCCAACTACGTCCACACCCGCTCCATTCAGGACAACATCGTCTTCGGCCGCGTCAAGGTGGGCAAGGGCAACGAGGAGCGCATCAACCAGCGCATCATGCAGCTGCTGATCATGGAAGGCGTTCTGGAGCAGATCGTCGAGATGGGCCTGAACTTCGAGGTCGGCAGCATGGGCGACCGACTCTCGGGCGGACAGCGGCAGAAAATCGCGCTGGCGCGCACCTTCCTCAAGAGTCCGCCGGTGATGATCCTCGACGAAGCCACCGCCGCGTTGGACAACGCATCCCAGTCGCGCGTGCAGAACCTCATCACCAACAAGTTCAAGGGGCGCAACACCGTCATCGCGGTCATCCACCGCCTCGACCTGCTCAAGCACTACGACAAGGTCCTCGTCCTCAAGGCCGGTCGCGTCGTGGAGCAGGGCGGCTACGAGGAGCTCATGGAGAAGCGCGGCGCATTGCACCAGCTCGTTACCGGCGAGAGGTGATTTTTCTCATCGCAACATTGAGCCCGCATATTTTTATTCATTCGCCAACAAAAGGCCCTTTTAATTGACAGGAGCAAAAAACTCCTGCTAGCGGAATGCTGCCGGAAAGTACCGTGCCCGACACCTTCCAACGCCCGCGAGCGCGGGCAAAGCCAAGGAGTGCCGACATGCAGGAACCCGCGGAAAAAGCGCTGGAGCTCTTTCGTCAGATGAACAAGAACCGCCGCGACATCTTCAAGGCCTATCGCGGCTTCACCGAAACCATCAAGAAAGGCTCGTCCATCAGCGGCAAGAACCAGAGCCTGATCCTCATCGCCTGCTCCATCCTCTCGCAGTGCGACATGTGCATCTCCCTCCACGTCCAGAACGCCGCGTCGCAGGGCGCCACCCGTGACGAGATCATCGACGCGGGCCTGCTCGCCGTGGCCATGGGCGGCTCCCCAAAGATGATGTACATGAAGTACGTCTACGAAGAAGTGGACAACCTCTTCGAGGACGAATAACCTTTTCCCCGCGCCGGAGTTCCGCGTCCGGAACTCCGGCACCTCCCCCTTTCTCCGACCCTGCGCGTCTTGACCGAAAGCGGGTTTACCGTTACCCTTTCGGAAAGCTATCGTTATTACATAAGTCATTGGAAAAAATGGCACGACGAAGCACGACGATTTTCAACACGCGGAGGATCACCCCCATGTCGGAAGCACTGACCCACAAGGACCTCGCCAAACTCTGCGGCGTGTCCGAGACCACCATCAAGAGCTACCGCCGCAAGTTCCCGAATTTCATCCCGGTCCTCACCGAAGGCAAGCCCATCCGCTTCCGGCCCGAAGCGGGCGAGATATGCCTGACCATCCGCGACTGCTTCGCAAAGGGCATGTCCGTCAACGCCACGTGGAAGGTGCTCAAGGAAAACTTCAAGGAGCACCGCAAGGACCGGTCGGGCAAGGGCGCAAAGCCTGCCGCCGCGCCACAGTCCGCCGACCCGGCCGCCGGTGTTTCCTCCGAATACATGGAGAAGTTCTTCGAGACCGCCGGCCAGATGATGCACGGCATGGCCCAGCTCGCCACGGCGCAGGCCCGCTCGGACCAGCGCCTCAAGAAGCTGGAGAAGGCCATCGAGGGGCTCGTGGCCACCGAGACCCGCAATCAGGAGCGCTTCGCCGAGATGCTGGAGGCCCTTCGCGGCACCACGCCCGCTCCGGGGACGCACACCTACTCCCCGGACATGGACCGTCCCGGATCGGAGGCCGAGCCTGAGGAGGCCGCTTCCGGGCCGACCGATGACGCCCCGGCTTCCGCTGAAGACGAGAAGGCGCACCGGCCCAAGCGACGCATCCTCAACGTGCGCGGTCGCGAAGGTGTCAAATCCTACGAGCTGGGCGAAGAGCGCGAGGAAGCGGAAAAGGCCGAAGCGGACCGTCCGGACGAGAGCGCTGACAAGCCGGAGGCGTCCACCTGGGAACACCCCTCCGACACCTTCATGGACACGCCCATCGTCATCCGCAACGAGCAGGGCGAGTTCCTCGGCGTGCCGGGCCGCCTGCCGCTTCGGGGCTTTGTCGAGGCCCTCGAAAACGAGGCCGGAAACGCGGGCCGGTCCAGATGGGAACGGCGCGACCGCTCGTGGGTCTACGAGATGCAGGCCGCAAACGGTGAACGCCACGAGCTCTTTTTCGGCGGCACCAAGACGCCCCGCGGCAATCTGGTGGTGCTGCTCTGGCGTCTGGACGTGGACGGCAAGGAAACGTCCCCGGCCTTCCTTCAGGAGTTTTTCCGCCAGATCAAGGACCGCATCGCGGGCTAACGCATGAAGACCAAGGAAGTATATCGCTGCACGGAATGCGGCGCGCGCTCCGGCCGCTGGCAGGGACAGTGCCCCGGGTGCGGAGAGTGGAACACCCTCGCGGCCGTCACCGAACGCACCGCCAAAAAGACAGGCGCGGCACCGGCTACGGCCCTGCGCGCATCCAAGCCGCAGCCGCTCTCAGAATGCAGCACCGAGGACTTCGACGCCCGCCCCACTGGACTCGAAGGGCTCGACCCTGTTCTGGGCGGCGGTCTTGTTCCGGGGGCCGCCATCCTGCTCGGCGGAGAGCCGGGCGTGGGCAAATCCACCCTGCTTCTCCAGCTCGCCGGGACCCGCGCCAACGACGGCGACGGCGTGGTCTACGGCTCGGGCGAGGAGTCCCTGCCGCAACTCAGGAATCGCGCCGAGCGCATCAGCCGCCTCTCCCCCACCCTGAAGGCCGTGGCCACCAGCAACGCCGACGAATTGCTGGACGCGCTCGAAGGGCCGAACCCGCCCGACCTGATCATCGCTGACTCGGTGCAGACACTGGCCTCGCCGCGCGCCGAAGGACTTCCCGGCAGCGTGTCGCAGGTCCGCGCGGTCTCCACGGAGCTCATCGAACGGACCAAGGCCAAGGGCACGGCGCTGGTCCTCGTGGGCCACGTCACCAAGGACGGACAGATCGCCGGGCCGAAGCTGCTGGAGCACATGGTGGACACGGTGCTCTACCTTGAGGGCGACCGGCGCACCCGCTCCCGCATCCTGCGCGTGCTCAAGAACCGCTTCGGCCCGTCCGACGAGCTGGTGGTCATGGACATGCACGAGACCGGCCTGACCCCGGTGGGCGACCCGTCCACACATTTTCTGGGCAAGCGGGACACGTCCCTCCCCGGGACCGCGCTGGCGCTGGCCGTGGACGGGCACCGCCCCTTTGCGCTGGAAGTGCAGGCCCTGTCCACGGAGACCCATCTCTCCAACCCCCGGCGCACGGCCCTCGGCCTCGACGGCAACCGCCTGCACCTGCTGCTGGCGGTGATGCAGAAGCGGCTGAACCTCAATCTGGGCCAGTACGACATCTACGCCAAGCTGGCCGGCGGACTGGTGACGCGCGACCCGGGCCTCGACCTCGCGGTGGCGGCGGCCATCCTCTCCACCTTCTACGATCAGCCTCTGCCGGAAGGCGCCATCTTCTGGGGCGAGGTGGATCTCAACGGGCAGGTCCGCAGCGCGCCGGGGCACGACACGCGCAAGGCGCAGGCTGAGCGCCTCGGTTTCTCGCCCGCGGTCCATTCCGCCGAATGCCGCACCCTCGGCGATCTGCAGCGGTTCCTGTTCGGCAGACGCGGCTGACCCCTGTCAAGCGCCTTTCACGCGCCCACATTGTTTCTGAATCGCCCGTTTCCCCGGAAGCGGGCTTTGTGCGCCGTCAACAGGGAATGTTGCCCTTTCCACGCCCGCACGCCCGCCGAAAAAGCCATGCCCCGCAAACCGGGGCTATACTGTCTGCGTCCCGGGGGCGGTCCCCGGGGCGTCGCTCTCCGGCAGCCCCCGCCGGACGGTCCGGCGGGGGCGTAATTCGGTTTTCGGGACCGGCCTGTTTGGCAATGTTCCTTGACACCCGGCACCGTTCCGGTTTGAACTCCGGGGGATCAAACGGAACCAAGGAGAGGATCACATGAGAAGCAAGAAGATGACCGGCGGCCTCGAAAAGGCGCCGCACCGTTCCCTGTTGTACGCCACAGGCATGAGCCGCGAGGAGATGGACCGCCCGCTGGTGGGCGTCTGCCACGCCCAGAACGGCATCATTCCCGGACACGTGCACCTACGGGAGATTGCGCAGGCGGCCATGGACGGCGTGCGCATGGCGGGCGGCACCCCGGTCGAGTTCCCGGCCATCGGCGTATGCGACGGCATCGCCATGAACCACGAGGGCATGAAAATGTCCCTGCCGAGCCGCGAAGTCATCGCCGACTCGCTAGAGATCATGGCCACGGCGCATCCCTTCGACGCGCTCATCTGCATCCCCAACTGCGACAAGATCGTGCCCGGCATGCTCATGGGCATCCTGCGCCTGAACATCCCGGCCGTCATCGTTTCCGGCGGCCCCATGCTGGCGGGCAACCGCGGCAAGAGCGACCTCATCACCGTCTTCGAGGGCGTGGGCCGCGTCAAGGCCGGCAGCATGACCGAGGAGGAGCTTGTAGAGCTGGAGCAGTCCGCCTGTCCCACCTGCGGCTCATGCGCGGGCATGTTCACCGCCAACTCCATGAACTGCCTGTCCGAGACCATCGGCCTCGCCCTGCCCGGCAACGGCACCATCCCGGCCGTCATGTCCGGACGGCGCCGCCTCGCCAAGGACGCGGGCATGAAGGTCATGAATCTGTTCGAGAAGGACATCAAGCCGCGCGACATCGTCACCGAAAAGGCCGTTCGCAACGCGGTGGCCATGGACATGGCGCTTGGATGCTCCACCAACACCACCCTGCACCTGCCCGCCCTGTTCGCGGAAGCGGGCCTGGACCTCTCGCTCGACCTGTTCAACGAGGTCAGCCGCGCCACCCCGAACCTGTGCAAGCTCTCTCCGGCTGGCGCGCACCACATCGAGGACCTGAACACCGCAGGCGGCATCCCGGCCGTCATGACCGAGCTCGCCAAGCGCGACCTCATCAGCCTCGACGCCCTGACCGTCACCGGAAAGACCGTCGGCGAGAACCTCAAGGACATCAAGGCCGCCAACGTGGACACCGAGGTCGTCCGCCCCATTGATTCGCCCTACAGCGAGGAAGGCGGCATCGCGGTGCTCTTCGGTTCGCTCGCGCCCGAGGGCTGCGTGGTCAAGCAGTCCGCCGTTGCACCTGAAATGATGCAGCGCACCGGCCCGGCTCGGGTGTTCGACTCCGAAGAAGACGCCATGACCGCCATTCTCGACGGACAGATCAAGTCCGGCGACGTGGTCGTCATCCGCTTCGAGGGTCCCAAGGGCGGCCCGGGGATGCGTGAAATGCTCTCCCCAACGGCGGCCATCATGGGCATGGGCCTTGGGGACTCAGTGGCTCTGATCACCGACGGCCGTTTCTCCGGCGGCACCCGCGGCGCGGCCATCGGCCACGTCTCTCCCGAGGCGGCGGCGGGCGGCCCCATCGGCCTGATCCGCGAAGGCGACCCCATCGCCATCGACATCCCGGCCCGCAGCATCGAGCTGCAGGTGGACGAGGCCGAACTGGAAGCCCGGCGCAAGGACTTCAAGCCCGTGATCAAGGAGATCAAGTCCCCCTTCCTCAGGCGCTACGCGCGGCTCGTGACCTCCGCCAGCACCGGCGGCGTTTACGAATAGGCCGACGCTTCAAGAATACAAAAAGGCGGACCGTCATTGGACGGTCCGCCTTTTTTCGGGAGCGCAGAAAAGTATCGATCAGCCGCCCTGCGGCACGACCACTCCGGGTGGCGGAGCGGCGGGGCGGGCGAAGAGGAAGCCCTGCACATAGTCCGCGCCCTGCTCGCGCAGCCAGTTCCATTCCTCCACGGTCTCCACGCCCTCGGCGATGGTCTGCACGCCCAGATTGCGCGCCATGGAAAGCAGCTTGGTGGTGATGACCGACTTGAACTCGTCCTTGTCCACGTTTCGGACCAGCTCCATGTCCAGCTTGACGAAATCCGGCCTGAGCCGCGTCAGCAGATTCAGGGAGGAGAAGCCGGAGCCGAGGTCATCGAGCGCCACACGGAACCCGTGTTCCCGGTAGTAATTCAAGATATTCAGCAGATGGTCGGGGTCGGTGATCTCTTCGCTCTCCACCACCTCGAACACCACCTGAGACGGGCTGAGACCGGCCGCCTCCACTGCGCGCAGAGTGGTCTTGAGGCAGTGCTTCGGGTTGTAGATGGTGCCGGGGGTGAAATTGACGAACACGTTCGATTCGATGCCGTACTCCACACAGCCCCGGATGGCGCTCAGGCGACAGGCACGGTCAAGATTGAACAGCAGGTCCGCGGAAATCGCGATGTCGAACATGGTTCCGGGAAAGACCGGTCCGCCCTCCTTGTCCCTGCCCCGCGCCAGACATTCGTAGGCGAATATGCGCTGTGGCTCCTGCGTGTGCACGATGGGATGGAAATGCGAGTACAGCCGCTGCTCCCGCAGCAAATCTATGAGCCATTCCCCGCGCAGCCGGGCTACCACGGATTCCAGCGGATGCATCCGCGTGAGGTGGTGCATGCTGAGTTCCTCGCCGTCGGCAAGGATCAGAGACTTGGTATCCCGCAACTCCAGCTGGCTGACTTCGCAGATGCCGTCATCGCAGATGCGTTCCAGTTCGGGACGCGTGAACGGCACGGCGAAAACGGACTGGTGTACTTCCTCATACGGCAGCCCCATCCTGTCCAACTGTTCCCTGAGGGCGTCGGTGGTCTGGATGATGGGCGGGGCAAGATAAAGCGTGCCCTTGTCCGGAAGCGGATCGGGCAGCTTTTCGCAACGCTGGCAACCAACCTTGAGGCGCGGATCGTCGAGCATATTCATCCCTCCATTTTATTTGATGGGGGATACAAGTCAATCCCATTTCGCTTCTGTAGCCGGCCATTAACGAAACCATCAAAGAAATAGGCGATTCTTTACAAATGAAATCCAGTTATATACTCATCTTGAACACTTCAACCAAGGAGCCCTCGTGATTTCCACTGTCCGTTGCGCCGCGCTCATGGGCATCGACGCCTTTCCCGTTTCTCTTGAAGTCGATTTTTCCCGCTCCGGCCTGCCCGCCTTCACCATGGTGGGGCTTCCGGACGGCGCGGTGCGTGAAGCCAAGGAACGCGTGTATTCCGCCCTCAAGAACAGCGGCTTCAAGTTGCCCCCGGCACGGGTGACGGTGAACCTGGCTCCGGCGGACGTGCGCAAGGAAGGCAGCGCCTACGACCTGCCCATGGCCGTCGGCCTGCTCACGGCGTCCGGGGCGCTCGACCCCGACGCGGTGAACGGCTGGTACATGGCCGGGGAGCTCTCCCTCGGCGGACACCTCGGTCCGGTGGACGGCAGCCTTCCGCTGGCCGTGGCCGCGCTGCGCGAAGGGGCAAAAGGGCTGATCCTGCCACGGGGCAACGCGGCCGAGGCCGCGGTGGTTGACGGCCTGCCGGTCATCGGCGTGGACGATCTGGGGCAGGCCGTGCGCTTTCTCTCGGGGCAGGAGCATCTGGAACCGGAGAGCGTGGACATCGAGACCCTCTGGGCCGGACGCGAGACGTTTCTGGAGGACTTCAGCGAGGTCAAGGGGCAGGAGCACGCCAAGCGGGCCATCGAGATCGCCGCTGCCGGAGCGCACAACCTGCTGTTCATCGGCCCTCCCGGCTCCGGCAAGACCATGCTCTCCCAGCGCATCCCCACAGTCCTGCCGCCGCTGGATTTCGACGAGGCGCTGGAGGTTACCAAGGTCTACTCCGTGGCGGGGCGGATGCAGGGCGACCGCGCGCTGATGGTCACCCGGCCCTTTCGCTCGCCGCATCACACCATCTCCGACATCGGGCTCATCGGCGGCGGTCGCTATCCCCAGCCCGGCGAGGTGTCGCTGGCCCACCGGGGCGTGCTGTTCCTTGACGAACTGCCCGAATTCAAAAAGAACGCGCTGGAAGTGCTGCGCCAGCCGCTGGAGGACGGGCGCGTCTCCATCTCCCGCTCGCTGGTCAGCCTGTCATACCCGGCGGATTTCATGCTCGTGGCGGCCATGAACCCCTGCCCGTGCGGTTACATGACGGACGATCAGCACCCGTGCTCCTGCACGCCGCTCGCAGTGCAGCGATACCGCGGCAAGCTCTCCGGGCCGCTGCTGGACCGCATCGACCTGCACGTGGACGTCCCGGCCGTGCCGTACGAAGACCTCAAACGCGAGCGCGGCAGCGTGGACTCCGCCACCATGCGTTCGCGCATCATGGAGGCCCGCGACCGTCAGGCCGAGCGCTTCAAGGGGCTCCCGGTCTCCGTGAACGCCCAACTCACCGGATCGGCGCTGGAAGAGCACTGCCGCCTCGAAGCGACCTGCCACACCTTCCTCGAGAACGCGGTCAAATCCCTCGGCCTGTCAGCCCGCGCCTACACGCGCATCCTGCGCATCGCCCGCACCGTGGCCGACCTCGACGGCAGCGCGGCCATCGCGGTGAACCATCTTGCGGAGGCCATCAACTACCGCACGCTTGATCGCAAGGAGTAGTGCGCTCCCCCCTGCGCCGTCACGCGAACGGCGACAGTTTTTCCGACAATCCGTCGCCTTTTCCGACACTTTTCCGGACCGCCGAGACACCGTACTTACGGAACCGCCTGTAAAATCATATCCATTTTTGGTGGAACACTTTCTGCTTTGCGGAGCCCAAAAAGGAGTTCCGATATGAGGTACAGGACATTGTACTGGTTCCTTTCGGTCATGGTCATGGTTCTGTTGACGGCTCCCGCCTCGGCAGACACGCTGTATTTCGGGCAGGACCTCTCCGGCAGCGCGGCGGACGACGCCGACCCGTTCGACGCCGAGGCCGGATTCCGCAGCCACTTCGCCGGCTACTTCATGGAAGACTTCGAAAGCGGCAGCGGCATCGACTTCGGCAACGGCATCACCGCCACGGCATCCAACGGGTACCTTGGCTCGGCGCAGAGCGAGACGCACTTCGGCAGCGGATACTGGGTCACCAGCCGCGGCACACAGATCACCTTCACCTTCAGCGCTCCGGTCCCGGGCTTCGGCCTGTGGCTCGGCGACCTCGACTACGGCGCGGACATCTTCCTCGCGCTGGACGGAGGCGACCCGCTCGATGTCCCGGACTTCGTCAACTCCGGCGGCACATCGGATGAGATAGCCTTCCTCGGCATCGCGGCGGACCCGTTCTCGTCCGCCACCCTGAGCGGCCTCACCGCATGGATAGATTACGACAACCTCCAGATCGGCAGCGCCGCGACCCCTGTCCCGGAACCGGGCACCGCCGTCATGCTGGCCGTAGGCTTCGGCGCGCTTGGGCTGATCGCCATGAGGCGGCACGGCAGAAAGGCTCCCGTCCGCAACAGACAGGACAGGCAGTAGCCGCAACCTCACAATATAACGGCACCGGGCCGTTAAGGCCTTGACCAACCCGACCGTTCGGCGGCAACTGGTAGCATGAACAAGAACTCCATGCTCCCGGTTGTCGCCGCGGCCCTGTTGTGCATAACCCTGACCGTCCTTCCCGGCTGCACCGCGAAAAGCGGACCCGTCGGCTCCATCGCGAATCTCCCGGCCCGCGATCCGGTCTCGCTTCGCATGCTGCTGGCCGAGATGCCCAAGGGCGCGGAGCTGCACACCCACCTCTCCGGCGTGCCCTACGCCGAGGACTACATAGGATGGGCCGCCCGCGACGGAGCATGCATCGACCGGGAGACAGGCCGAATTTCCGCACCGCCCTGCGACGATTCACAGGCAAAGGCCGCCGGGGCGTACACGGACGCAGACCTCTGGAACCACACGGTCAACGCCCTTTCCACGCGTCAGGACCGCCGCGACGACCGCATGTGGGGACACGACCAGTTCTTCGTCACCTTCGGCAGATTCGGCGCGGCAAACGACGATAAAGGCCGGATGCTCGCGCTCACCTCGCGTCAGGCCGCGCGGGACAAGGTCCAGTATCTTGAAGTGATGCTTTCGGCCTACGGGCCGCAATGGGTCACGCCTTATGCGGCGAAGGCCGGGTGGGATGGCGATCCGGCGCAAACGCTGAAGCGTCTTCAGGATGCCGGGCTGTTTGAAGACATGCCTCAGGCGCGGCAGACGCTTGCCGACTGGGATGCGAAGCGACGCGATCTGTTGGGCGGCGGACCGGGGAGCGACGTGAATGTGCGCTACATCAACCAGATCGTCCGGGTGGTGGAACCGGCTGCCGTCTTCGCTCAGATGGCGTGGTCCTTCGAGCTGGCGAGGCGCGAACCGCTGGTGCTCGGGCTGAACATGGTGGCACCTGAGGACGCGCCCATCTCCGTGCGCGACTACGACCTGCACATGCGCATGCTCGACTTTTTCCACCAGAAGTATCCCGAAGTGCGTATCGCCCTGCATGCCGGGGAACTTACGGGCGGGCTGACCACGCCCGAGGCCCTGTCCGATCACATCCGCAAGGCCGTCACCGTGGGCCACGCGGACCGCATCGGCCACGGCGTGGACATCGCCTACGAGGACCATGCCCGCGAAACCCTCGCCTTCATGCGTGAAAACCGCATCGCCCTCGTATCCCTGCTGACCAGCAACGAGGTCATCCTGCGCGTCTCCGGCCCGGAGCACCCCATCCGCACCTATATGGCGGCGGGAGTACCGGTGGCGCTGTCCACGGACGATATGGGAGTTGGCCGTACCGACCTGACGTCGGAGTATGTCAAGGCCGTGCGTGACCAGCGCTTCACCTATGAGGAGCTCAAACGCGCGGCGCGTAATTCACTGGAATACTCCTTCCTGCCGGGTGCGTCTCTGTGGGAGAACCCCGACGGGTTCCGCATGAACGCGGCCTGCGCCGGGGACGAAACCCCTGACGAGGCATGCCGCAGGCTGTTGGACGGCAGCGAGAAGGCCGCAGAGCAGTGGCGACTGGAAAAGCGGCTGCGCGCCTTCGAGGCAGCCCGCTGATCCCGGAGACTAGCCCCGGCCCCAGGCGCGCTTGGAGCGTCCGGCCTTTTTTCTGACCGTGGGCCACGACTTGCGGGTGAGGAAAGATTCTTCCCACTGCTCCAGCATGGATTCCAGCATGGGAAAGGGCACGGTGAAGGAAAGTTCGTCCGGTGCGTAGAACTTGCGCGCCGACGGGTCCCAGCCCCCGAGCACGGCCTTGTTCTCTCCCTGCTCCAGATACTTGAGCGGCCACGCCACGAGGCCGCCGCAGGCCGCCGCCCACGGCGAACGGACCACGTCCGGGTCGCCCGTGACGTAGGCGGCCAACTGATGCAGACCGGAGAGCGGCTCCGGGCGGGTGAAAAACGCCACCACGAGCGGCGTCTCGTCTTCCCCGAACTGCGAAAGCGGCTTGTAGACCAGATACGGCTCCGGCGCGGAGACCGGGTCCAGCTCGTCGAAGATGCGCCGCGTGGTCTCGGGTGAGGCGCAGTAATGCTCGCCCTCCATGTGGCCGGGGATGCCGGTTGAGACGTACCGGACGATCATGTCCAGCTGCGGCTTGTTGAATCCCTGCCAGAAGGCCGAACCGGGGCAGCCGAAGCGCCGGGCGCTGAACCACGCCGCCGTGTTTTTCCTTCTTGCCCGCCAGATGTTGCCCACGGCGCAGGAGAAGTTTCCGAAGACCTCGCCCCAGTCCACTTCCCCGCGCTGCTCCATTTCGAGCGTGGGCATATCCATGGGCTTGGGCGAGAACCCCTCCTCCGGCCTGCGGTCGGTGAAGAAGATGCCCATGGGCTCTTCCTCGAGCTCCAGAACGTCCATGAACTCCGGCAGTCGATCCAGCACTTCCTGTTTCATTTCCTTCCCTCGGTTTTTCGGTTGCAGCTGCAACCCGGCTACCATGCCGGGAGCTCTGCGGCAAGAACTCCACAACTATTCCGGCATCATGAACATTGGCGGGAACGGGATGCGGCGCAGGTCCTCCAGCCGCACGGACGCCAGATTACGTACCAGCCAGTCCGCGGCCGGGCCAAAGGTCGGTTCCGCGCGGGTCGCCAGATGAAGAGGCATCCGGCGCGTGCCGCCCGGGACCTCGAGCAGTCGCAGCCGGCCCGCCGCAAGGTCCTGTTCCACCATGAAGCGGGGCAGCACCGCCCAGCCGTGTCCCTCGCAGGCGTATTGGTGGACCACATAATAGGAATTGCTGGCCCAGCGCAGGATGCCGTGCGCGTCCGAGGGAATCCGCCCGGACCCGGAACTGCCCGAGAGCACAAGCTGGCGGTGCGACTCCAGATCCGCGCGGCTCACATCTCCGCGGGCCGCCAAGGGATGCTCCGGGGAGCAGCAGTGCACGAACTCCATGTCCATGATGCGCGTCAGGCTCAGGCCTTCCGGCTCACCGTCCAGAAACACGGTGGCCCCTATGTCCGCGCGGCCGGAGCGGATCATGCGCTCCGCCTCCTGCGGCGAGGCGAACAGGATGTCCAGCTCCACGTCCGGAAACCGGCGCTCGAAATCCTTGAGCAGCGCGAACACGAACGGCAGCGGCACCAGTTCGTCCTCCACGAAGGTCAGGCGTGCTTCCGTCTCACCGGCATGGGCCGCGGCGCGGCGGTCCAGCTCCTCGCTGCGACGCAAGAGCAGGCGCGCCTCCTTGAGCAGCCCTTCCCCCTGCGGCGTAAGCACCGGGAAGCGTCCCTCGCGGTCGAACAGGTCCACGCCCCAGTCTATTTCCAGATTCATGACAGACTGGCTCACCGAGGATTGGGCGCGCCCCAATCGCCGCGCCGCACCCGAGAAGGAGCCCTCCTCGGCAGCCGCCACGAACGCCCGAAGTTGGTCGATGGTATGTCGCATGGCTGTACAGTATCGTCAAAAACGATGGATGTTAACTTGAATCTGGCGATTTCATGGATATGTTGCCGCGCAGGAGATTCACGAGATGAGAAACACCTTCGACCGCATCCGCCACACGCTCGGTTTTGAGATCACGGGCATGATCATGTCCGTGCCCCTTTTCGCACACCTCATGGACCGCAGCCTCGACAAGACCGGCGTCCTTGCCGTGGGCATGTCCCTGACGGCCATGATCTGGAACTACGGCTACAATCTTGCTTTCGACCATCTGATGGTGCGGATGGGACGACGCGTGGACGATCGGCCCCCGAAGCTGCGCATGATGCACGCCCTCGGCTTCGAGACGAGCTTCCTGTGCGTGACGGTGCCCGCCGTGGCGTGGTGGCTGGAGATGAGTTTCCTGCAGGCCCTGATAATGGATATCGGCATGGCCGGCTTCTACACGGTGCACGCCTACATCTACAACTGGGCCTACGACCGCGTCTTCCCCATGCCCGTCACCGAGCACGACTAGCCGCCCGGGTGGTGCGCCTCGCCCATGGCCACACGCACCAGCGCGGTGATGAAAAAACCGAAAAGCATGGCCACGAACGCCGGGTGGCCGCGGCACTCGCGCACCAGCGGGTTGCGCGTCAGGCCGTGCATGGTGCTCATGTAGAGAAACACCCCGGCGGCCGCCGAGAACACTGCCGCGCGGATCGCCAGCGCTTCCGGCCCGCTCAGGTCCGGCGCGATTGCGCTGCCCACGACGATTCCCGCCGGCGTCGCCAGCGCGAACACCGCATACAGCGCCTTGGCGCTGCCCCGCGAGAGCGAACTGCGCAGCATCCGCACGGCGAGGGCGAACCCGGCCGACCCCTTGTGCGCCAGTATGGCTATCAGGATAACCACGGCGCGGTAAGTGCCGCTCATGCCCAGCGCGGTCCCCAGCAGAAACGCCGGGACCGCGATCATGGCCGTCATGATCAGCGGTATAGCCGGCCCCGTGCGGCTGCCGTCGCCTCCGGCGCGGCGGTCCAGTTCCTCTTCCCTGTGCTCCATGAACAACAGGGCCAGAAAGACGCATCCGGCCAGAAACGGTCCGGCGGGCATGGGTGCGTGCGGCGCGACCCTGCCCCAGAGGTGCACCGCGCTCGGCAGCATCATGAGCAGCGACAGGGCCAGAAACACCCCGGCGGCAAAAGACTGCCCGAGGGGAAACGCCCCTTTGGTCCCGGCCTTGCCGGGCCGTGAGAACGGCGGCCAGCCTCCGGCCACGGTGACCAGCAGAATCGCGGCTATGGAAAACAGGTCGAATCCCGTCATGAGGAACCTCCGCGTTCCCCATACCGCAACTGCACGGAAAATGAAACATTTCCCCGGAAACGCCCTGTTCGTGAAGCCGCGGCCCCTGTCCGCGCCCCTGCTCAAACCGCTTGTTCCCCAGCCATGATTGCCGCTATGGTGCCGTCAAGGAGTACCCATGAGCGAGACCAAAGACCGGATCGCGGCGCTGGAACGGGAAAACGATATCCTCCGCCGCCGCCTGAACGAGGGCGAGAACGCGTGCATCCGCCTCGTGGAGGAGCGCAAGGCCGCGGAGGAACGCCTCGGGCTGGCCCGCGCCATTGTGGAAAACAGTCCGGTGATGCTCTTTCGCCGCCGTGCCGGAGACGACCCGGCTCTCGAATACGTCTCCGACAACGTGCGGGCGCTGGGCTACGAGCCCGATGAGCTGCTCTCCGGGAAGGTGACCTTCGAGGATATCGTCCACCCGGACGACGCGGAGCGGGTCGGGGAGGAAATCCGCAGACACACGGACGACGGCAGCGACGTCTACACGCAGGAATACCGGGTGCTGACACGCTCCGGTCAGGAGCGGTGGATCACCGACCGCACCGTGGTGGTGCGCGACGAGGACGGCCGCGCGCTCTACCATCAGGGAATCCTCAGCGACATCACGCGCCGCAGGCAGGCGGAGGAGGAGCTGCGGCGCAATGAGGAGAAGCTCCAGCGAATCCTGAACACCGCGGCGGAAGGGTTCCTGCTCATGGACCTCGACATGCGCATCATCGACGCCAACAGCGCCCTGCTTTCCATGTTGGGCCATTCCCTCGACCAGGTCCGGGGCAAAACGCCCCTGCAGTTCGCCAGCCCGCACTTCAAGCGGTTTCTGCTCGCCAACTGGGAGGAGCTGACCGCCATGGAGCACCGCCGCTTCGAGGGCAGCTGCCTGCACCGCGACGGGCATCACGTCCCCGTGCTCGTGCAGGGCAACATCCTGCGCGACGAGAACGGAGAACCCGAAGGTCACGTGGCGTTCGTGGCGAATATTTCCGAACAGAAGAAGGCCCTGCGGCTGGCGGAAGAAGTCCAGAAATCACTGATGCCCGACAGCCCGCCCCGCGTTCCGGGGCTCGACGTGGCCGGACGCACGCTTTCCAGTGCGGAGGTCGGCGGCGATTACTACGACTTCATCCCCGCGGAGGACGGGCTGAACGTGGTGGTGGGGGACATCTCGGGGCACGGGGTGGACGCGGCGTTGCTCATGACCTCGGCCCGCGCCCTGCTGCGGATGCGGGCGTCTTCACCGGGATCGCCGAAGCGGCTGGTGACGGAAATGAACCGCCAGCTGTCGGCCGACCTCGACGGCACCGGCAGGTTTCTGACCCTGTTTCTCGTGCGGTTCTCTCCGGAAGGGGACCGGGCCGAATGGGTCCGGGCAGGACATGACCCCGCCCTCGTCTACTGCCCGCGCTGCGAGGCGTTCACCGAGCTCGGCGGCTCCGGCCTGCCGCTGGGCATCGACGGCGACACCCGCTTCGAGCAGAACGACACCGAACTGCTCCGCGGCCAGATTATCGCCATCGGCACCGACGGGATATGGGAAACCACCTCCTCCTCCGGCGAAATGTTCGGCAAGGCCCGCTTTCGCGACGTCATCCGCGACCACGCCGAACTCGGCGCGCGGGAGATCGTGGACGCCGTGTTCAAGGCCGTGCTTCACTTCACCGGAGGCACGCGGCTGCGCGACGACGTGACGCTGGTGGTCGTCAAGAACGGCGATCAGGACGAAGACAGCCCCAGCTTGCCCCTGAGCTCCCTCCAGAGCACGCCGTAGGCGAAGGCGGAGTCGGATTTCGGCGCGTAGTCCGTCACCGGACGCTGCTCCAGCGGCATGCGCTCGATGTCCGAGCGCGCCGGAATCGAGGACTCGCAGAAGAGCTCCGGCTGCGCAGCCACGCCCTTGAGCACTGTGGTGCGGTGCAGGCTCTTGCGCCGGTCCACGAGATTGTAGAAGGCCACGACCCGCGAGGTGGCGTACTTGCTCTCCTGCATGTGGCTCACCACCTGCTCGAAGGCCCGGCGGGAGTATTCCGTGGGCAGAAGCGGCATGACCGTGTAGTCGGCCACGCTGAAGATGCTCTCCGACAGCACGGAGATGCTCGGCGGGCAGTCGAGAAAGATGTGATCGTAGTCCGCGCCGATGTGTTCCAGCACCTTGCGCAGCCGCTTGGACGCCTTCTTGCCGTCGCCGAGCATCACGTCCATGTGGCGGAAACCGAACATGGCGGGCAGCACATCGAGGTTCGGCCAATCGGTATGCAGAATCTGTCCTTCCAGCTCCTCGGAGTGTTTGAGCAGCTTTTTCGCCTTGTGCGGGGTTTCGGTCTCGCAGACGCCGAGGCCGCACCCGGCGGCTCCCTGCGGATCGAGATCCCACACGAGGATGCGGTATCCGTCCCGGGCCGCGAGGTGCGCGAGGTTGACGCAGGAGGAGGTCTTGCCGACCCCTCCCTTGAGGTTGAAGAATGCCAGTACAGCCATGGATCGCTCCGTGTTTTGCGGTTGTCCAAAGGGCCTGCGCTCTCCCTGTCCCCGTCCGTGGCCCCCTGCATCCGCCCCAACAGTTTCGCGGCGCGCATGCGGACCATTATGCTCCGGCTTGTCGAACGGTTACGAGTCCACCCCTTACACCATCGCGCCGCATCATGCATCATGAAACAGCCTTGCGGCCCTCGGCAAGGTTGCCCTTTGGCCCTCAGGCATGTAATGAGGCGGCTGTTCGCCCTGGGCGAACCAATTTCGGACCATTCAAGGAGTGATACCGTGGCGAGCACCGTAGAGGACATCACCATCAACTATACCGAGGACGATCTGCAGGTCGTCAAGGAACTGGACAAGGAAATCCTTTCCAAGGGCGCATGGACCACCATCCTGTTCCGTTATCAGGAATGGAACCGCGCCAAGGGCGAATACGGACCGGAGAAGTACTCCATCCGCCGCTACCAGAAGGTGGACGGCACCTACCGCCCCAAATCCAAGTTCAACATCTCCTCCGTGGCGCAGGCGAAGAAGATCATCGCCGCCCTGTCCACCTGGGTGGAGAACGCCGAGTAGCACCATGGCGGCCCCCGAAGCGCGCGACGTGGCGCGACAGGCCCGCGAGCTCGGGTTCGACCTCGACCCCGCAGCCGCCGAGCCGCTGGCAGCCTACCTCGGCCTGCTTGAACGCTGGAACCGGCGCACCAACCTTGTCGGAAAACATGGCTGGCGCAGCGTCCTGACGCACCTTGCGGTCGACAGCCTGCACCTCGGGCCGTTTCTGGACACGCTTGCCCTGCCCGACGCCCCGCTGACCCTCGATCTGGGAGCGGGAGCCGGGCTTCCGGGCCTGCCCCTGCGCTGCGTCTGGCGCAAGGGGGACTACCATCTCGTGGAACCGCGCGAAAAACGCGCCGGGTTCATGCGTTCCGCGCTGGCGCGCATGAAGCTCCCCCGCACCTCGGTCTTTCAGGGCCGGGCCGAGGACGTCTTCGAGGCCCTGCTCCCCGAACGAAAGGCCGACCTGATTCTCAGCCGCGCCTTCATGCCGTGGCGCGAGCTTCTGGACTTCGCCGCGCCCATGCTCTCCCCGCAGGGCGTCATCGTCATCCTCGCCAACGAGCCCCCTTCATCCCCCCCTCCCGCCAAATGGCGGCCATGCGCGGAGCTGGCCTACCCGGTTCAGGGCACCCAGCGACTTTTCCTTGCCTACACCCGCGCAGTCCACGCGTGACATTCCTTTCGTGATTCCAGCGGAACGCTTCGTTTTCCATACCTGCGAAACGGGAAATCCAAAGCATCGGAAAACGGCGCTCCCTCAAAACTTTTCATACGGAAAAGAAACTTTTTAAATCCACCTGCAACACGCAATTTCTGTGTGTTTAATTGAAAAATGCGCCATTCCTGGCGCATTTTTTATGTGGAATTTTTGCCAAACCCGATATACCACACTCGACGATGGTTGCGGTCGAAGTCGCGCGTCAAAAATGTGACTGCGCCGACTTCAAACAAATTTATTCAGTCATTCAAGACCTGTATAACGCACAGGCCGACTGTTCGGAGGAATCGAATCCAAGGGGGGTGCGTGGTTCAAAAAAGGGGATGGGGAATTTCGAAATAAGCAATTTATCGTTGGAAAAATGTGAATTGCGAAACGCTCGACAGAATCGTTGCCGAGCAAACAACAATGGGATTTACTGTGCAACAGATCGAAAGCTTCATCAGTTTCATCAGCGGCTACGTGTGGGGCTGGCCCATGCTCCTGCTTCTCGTGGGCACCGGCGTCTGGCTGACCATTCTTCTTCGCGGCCTTCAGTTTCGCGAACTGTGGTATTCCCTGTACCTCGCGCTGGTAAAGCGTGAGGAAAAAAGCGCCACCAAAGGCGACATTTCCAACTTTCAGGCACTCATGACCGCGCTGTCCGCCACCGTGGGGACCGGCAACATCGCGGGCGTGGCCACCGCCATCGCCATCGGCGGCCCGGGAGCCCTCTTCTGGATGTGGGTGACCGGCCTCGTGGGCATGGCCACCAAGTACGGCGAGGCCGTGCTGGCGGTCAAATACCGCACCACCGACGCCAACGGCGAAATGGCCGGCGGCCCCATGTACTACATCGAGCGCGGGCTCGGCATGAAGTGGCTCGGCGTGGCGTTCGCCGTGTTCGCCTCCGTGGCCGCCTTCGGCATCGGCAACATGGTTCAGTCCAACTCCGTGGCGGACGCCGTGCACGCGACCTTCAACATCCCGCACATCTGGGTGGGCGTGACGCTCGCCGTGCTGACCGCGCTGGTCATTCTCGGCGGCATCAAGAGCATCGGCCGCGTCACCGGCGTGCTCATCCCGTTCATGATTCTGTTCTACCTCGGCGGCGCGCTCGTCATCGTGGCACTGAATCTCGACAAGGTCCCGGGCGCCTTCGCGCTGATCTTTAACCACGCCTTCAATCCCACCGCCGCAGGCGGCGGATTCGCGGGCGCCACCATCATGATGACCATGCGCTTCGGCATCGCGCGCGGGGTGTTCTCCAACGAATCCGGTCTGGGCTCCGCGCCCATCGCCGCTGCCGCGGCCAAGACCAAGCACCCGGTCGATCAGGCTCTGGTCTCCATGACCCAGACCTTCATCGACACCATCGTGGTCTGCACGCTCACCGGCCTGATTCTGGTGATGTTCAACTGGAACTCCGGCCTCAACGGCGCCGAGATGACCGCCGCGGCCTTTGAGATGGGCTTTGCGGGCGGCCAGTACATCGTCACCCTCGGTCTGATCCTCTTCGCCTACTCCACCATCCTCGGCTGGAGCTACTACGGCGAAAAGTCCATCGAGTACCTGTTCGGCACCTCGGTCATCATGCCGTACCGCATGCTGTTCATCGCGGCGGTGCTGCTCGGCTCCACCCTGAAGGTCTCCTTCGTGTGGACGCTGGCCGACTGCTTCAACGGCCTCATGGCCGTGCCCAACCTCATCGGCCTGCTGTGCCTCTCGCCGGTCATCGCCCGCGAGACCAAGGAGTACCTCTCCAACCGTCAGGCCGCCCGCGAGGGCTGCAAGGCCTGCCGCTAGCCGGCACCGCCTTCTTCGACAGCAAAAGGGCCGCTCCTCACGGGGCGGCCCTTCTTTCTGTCCACATCATGGATAACCAGTCCACCGACGCGCGTCGAGCCCCGTCGGGAGCATACAATGCGCCACGCCACCGGATCACGCGGCGCACAGCCCCGCGCCCGCGCCATCCCCGTCCGACATCCGGCGAACACACCCCCTGCGTGCAATACGCTTCGCAACGAGCGCTCATCCCCCTGCCCGCATCCTGTCGCCCCGGCACGGCATATTCCGTTTGATCCAAACAAAAAAGGAGCCGCACGAATGCGGCTCCCTTGATTCTCATTGTATGGCGCCCGGCTACTGGGTGGGGCAGGACTGCACCATGGGCTCGGGACGGGAGATCACGGTCATGTTGCGACCGTTGCGCTTGGCCTCGTACAGGGCCTGGTCCGCCTTGAGCACGAGGTCTCCGTCGCGGTCCAGCGACCCGGCCTCAACCGAAGCCACGCCGATGCTCGCGGTGACGCGGAACTTCTCGCCGTCCTGCATGAAGACTTCGCTTTCGATGCGGGAGCGGATGCGCTCCGCCAGCTGGCAGGCGTCCTTTTCGGAGGTGTGCGGCAGCAGCACGGAGAACTCCTCCCCGCCGTATCTGGCGGCAAGGTCGGTGGAGCGCAGTGACTCCTGAAGGATTCGCCCCACGCGCCTGAGCACTTCGTCGCCGGCCTGATGGCCGTAGCTGTCGTTGATGCTCTTGAAATGATCGAGGTCCACCATGAGCAGGGCCAGATTGTGCCCGTAACGCTGGCGGCGCTTCAGCTCGTGTACCAGCCGCTCGTCGAAGGTGCGGCGGTTGTAGATGTGCGTCAGGCCGTCGCGGTCCGCGCGCAGCTTCACTTCCTTGAAGAGCAGGGCGTTGCGCAGCGCCAGCCCGAGGTGGTTCACCGCGGACTTGAAGGTCTCTATCTGGTCCTTGCCGAGCGAGACGCGGTCTTCGCACAGCAGCACCAGCGCGCCGAAATGATCCTGACCGGCCTTGAGCGGCATCACGTGCACATTGCCGTCCGCGGGCGAACGGTCGGAGCCGGGACGCGGGGTCCCGTTCACCCGGGAGATCTCGTAGCCGGTGACGGCTCCGCCGCCCATGGTGGTGGCGGTCTCCAGCAGGTTGTCCACCCACGCGTTTTCATTGTCCGGAGACATGCGGTTGCCGAGGAACAGCTGGACATCACTGTTTTCGGTCCCCTCGGGGTGCTGCCAGAACACGGCGTGCAGCTGACGCACCGGCAGGAGCATATTCAGGTAATCCCATGCGTTGTGCAGAATGACATTGGGGTCGAGCGATTCCGAGGCGCTTGCCAGCACCCGGTTGAGGAACATGAGCTGATCGGTCTTGCGGGCCAGCAGCTCGCGCTCGAGCATGATTTCTTCGGACATGCGGTAGATGTCCGAGTACATGCTGGAGACTTCCTTGGCGCGGAAGACCGCGTCCTGCACCTTTGCGCGGGTCAGCGGGGTCCGGACGACGGTGAGGAATCCCTGCTCCAGCACCTCTTCCATTTCGAGGCCCTCGTCGGCCTCCTCCTGAATGAGGATGCGCTGGGATTCGAGGGAGCGATAGTCATCGCGCCTGTCCTCGGGGATGTCTTCCCACACGCGGCGCGGTATCCATGCTGCGGACGGCTTTTCGTTCATGGTCATCTCCTGCCCTTCGGGAATGTCTCCGTCCGGAAAGTTGCGGATATGAAATCCGGGGCCGACCGCCTTGGAAATCTGGCGGTGCTCGTCCTCGGACAGGCCGAAGCCCCACATAAGTTCGGGCCTCTTGCCCCGCTTCAATGTCCTTTTCGGTCTCATCGGTACAGCCCCCTGGGTGTCGAAATCACGACGCTTGGAACATTCTCTGCCCGACCCATGCAAACCGAGGGCCAAAAACGACTCGCGCTCGTTAAGCCTACGCCAACGATCCGCAATTGAAGCACTATTTTTTATGGGGCGTCTCCCCTTGTCGTGCCGGGCGGCAGTTACTTCCTACCCGCCCGTGTTGACAAAGGCCGTGAAGTCGGGTCTTTGAAGACCATGACGGAACGCAGCAAACACGTATGGGGAACGCTTGACCCCTTCTTCGAACCCGGAGCGGTGCTCGGCAGGAAAGTCGCGAACGAGCGCTTTCTGGAGGCCCTGCTGAACGCCGACCCCTTCGGCGGCTATCATTTCTTCATACAGGGAGGCCCTGCCCGCCGGGCGCTTCGCAACGAGCTCAGGCGGCGCTTCCCGGCGCTCGAGGAGAAGGTCCTCGTGACGGGTCGCAGGGAGCTGCCCGCATATATGGCGCAGACGACCTATCACTGCTTCCACCAGTCAGACTGCATCACCAGCCAGACCCGCCTGCAATGGCTCAGGAACGACCACTCCCCGGACATCTTTCCGGTCACCGGGCCGATTCACTCCCTGAGCTACCAGCACTACCCGGAGCGCTTCCTTTCGCACCTCTCCCCGGCCACCACCGCGCGCGACGCCATCGTGTGCACCTCGCGCAGCGGACGCGAGGCCGTGTCGCGGCTGTTCGGGATGCTCCGGGACGGCTACGGACTGGACGAGCGGGCCTTTCCCGAGCCGGACCTGCCGCGCATCCCGCTCGGAGTGGACGTGGCCTCCTTCGTGCCGAGGCAGCACGTTGACGGAGGCCCGTGCCGCTTTCTGGTCTTCGGGCGCATCTCCCATTACTCCAAGATGGACCTGATCCCCCTGCTGCGCGCCTTCCAGCGCATCTTCGCCGACGGCATCGCCCGCGACGCGGTGGAGCTGGTGCTCGCGGGCTGGACCGAAGACGAGGACGACTTTCTGCCCACCCTGAAGGAGCTGGCCCGCAACATCGGGCTGGATCTGACCGTGGTGGAGCGGCCGGACGAAGAGCAGAAGACGGCCCTGTTCGCCGAAGCGGACGCGTTCATCTCCATCGCGGACAACCCGCAGGAGACTTTCGGACTCACCGTCATCGAAGCGGCGGCCTCGGGCATTCCGGCCGTGGTTTCGGACTATGACGGCTACCGCGATCTGGTGAAGGACGGCGTTACCGGCCTCCGGATTCCGGTCACCGGTCCGGCCGCGACCCCGCAGGTGGACGCCATGGCGCCCCTGAGCTTCGACAGCGCCTACCATCTGGCGCTGGCGCAGGAGACCGCCGTGGACACCCCGAAGCTCGCCGAGGCGCTGGGGAGACTGGTCCGCGACCCGGCGCTGCGCCGGGGCATGGGCCACGCCGCCCGCAAACGCGCCGAGGCCGTGTACGACTGGCCCCGGATCATGGAGCAGTATCTGGAAATGTGGGACGAGCTGCGCTCGCGTCCCGTGGACGTGAAGGCCGTGCGCCAGACCGTCCCCCCCGCAAGGCTGCGCTACGGCGAGACGTTTTCCCACTACGCGACCCGCTCGCTGGATGACGACATGCTCCTCGTCACCGGCCGCACCGGACACGCCGTGTACCGCAAGCAGGAGTTCGTCCTGCCATACGCCGGGGTGGAGCGGCTCGTGGACCCCGAGCACGCCCGGCAGCTCGCCTTCCATGCGAGAAAGCCCGTCTCCTGCGGCGAGCTGGCACGCAAGCTCATGTTCAGCGCCGATGCCACGCGGGAGACCGCCGACTACGCCATCCTCTGGGCCCTGAAGCACGACATTCTGGAGCGCGCCGACTGATGCGCGTCGCCTTCTGCACCCCGTTCAAGCCGCTGGACAATCCTCGCCCGTCCGGCGATGTGGCAATCCCTCTGGACCTCATCCGCGCCCTGAAAGGGTTCGGCCACGAGGTGACCGTGCTGCCGCACTTTCCCTGCAAGGAGATATGGAAGGACCGCGAGCGCATGGACCGCCTGCCTGAGGCGCTCGACGCGACGGCCCGCGCCGCGTCCGGTTCCGACTGCGTGCTGACCTACGGAAGCTACTACAAGGTTCCCGACGCCATCGGGCCGCGCACCGCCCTGCGGCTGGGGCTGCCCTACTACCTCTTTCAGGGCAGCTACGCCGAAGGTCGCGCCCACGACCCGGAGACATGGCCGGGGTTCATGCTCAACCAGCTCGCCATGCTCTCGGCGGAGTACGTCTTCTGCAACTCCCCGGACCTGCTGGACGGCTGCGCCAAGCTGCTGCCCCCTGAACGCTACGGCCCCGTCCGGCCCGGCTTCGACGCCGCATCCTTCACCCGCGACGAGGCCGCCCGGCAGCGCCTGCGCGAACGCTGGAGCGTCGGCGACGCCGTGGTGGTCGGCTGCGCGGCCATGATGCGCAGGGGCGTCAAGGCGCAGGGCGTGCGCTGGTTGATCCGGGCCTGCGCCGAGCTGCTTTCGCGGGGGCGGAACATTTTTCTGAGCGTGGCCGGTGGCGGCCCGGAGCACGAGAGCTGCCGCGCGATGGCCCGGGAGATGCTCGGCGGACGCGCCGTTTTCCTCGGCACCATGGAACGCTCCGAGCTGCCCGGCTTCCTCGGCGCGCTGGACGTCTTCGCCTTCCCGGGCATCCGCGAGAGCATCGGCATGGTCTACATGGAGGCACAGGCCTGCGGCACGCCCTGCGTGGCTACGGACGACCTCGGCGCGCCCTACGTCATACGGGACGAACAGACCGGGCTGATCACCGAAACAGATGAAATGGCCTTCACGCTGGCGCTGGACCGGCTCGTGACGGACGAGGCCCTCAGGCGCAGGCTCGCCGCCGAAGCGCCCGAACTGGTCCGGCAGCGACACGACGCTTCCGTGGCATACCGCGAGGTGGAGCGCGTGCTCATGCAGGGGGATCGGCAATCGTGACCACCTTTCTGCTCATGCGCCACGGCCTGACCGACTGGAATCTGCGCAGCCGGATTCAGGGCCAGACCGACACCCCCCTTGGGGAGCAGGGCCGCGACCAGTGCCGCTCGTGGAAACAGACCCTCGACGGCATGGACCTCGACCGCGTTCTCACCAGCCCGCTGGCCCGAGCCGTCGAGACGGCCCGACGCTGCACCAAAGGCAGGAATCTGCCGCACACGACGGATCCGGGGCTCATGGAAATGCACTGGGGCCACTGGACCGGCCGGAGCAAGGAGGACATGCGCGCCGACCGAGAGGCCGTCCGCGAACAGGAGCGCCGGGGCTTCGACTTCCGTCCACCCGGCGGGGAGTCGCGCCGGGAGCTGCTTCAGCGAGCCCTTGCCGCACTGAAAGACTTTTCCGAAGCCCATCCCGACCGGCGGGTGCTGGTGGTCACCCACAACGGCGTATTGGGCGCGCTTGCCAGACACATGGCGGGAATGGAATACTTGCCGGGCGAGGAGTCGCCCCTGCTGCCTTACCGGCTGCACCGCATCGAATGGCGACAGGACGGCCCGCACCCCCTGCAACTGAACATGGAGCTTTGATGCGTCTGGCATTCTACACCCAGCACGTGCTCGGAATGGGCCACCTGTTTCGCAGCCTCGAAATCGTCCGAGCGCTCAGGGGACACGAGGTGACCATGATCACCGGCGGCGCCGAGGCGGACCTGCCGCTGCCCGCGCACGCCGTCCGGCATCAGCTGCCGGGGCTGATGATGGACGCCGACTTCGACCGCTTCATTCCGGTGGAGCCGGGATCGGACGTGGACGAGGTGCTGGACAGACGGCGGGAGGACCTGCTGGCCTTCCTGCGTCACTGGCGGCCCGACGTGTTTCTGGTGGAGCTGTTCCCCTTTGGTCGCAAGAAATTCGGCACCGAACTGATACCGGCCCTAGAAGCGGCGCGGGCCGGGCAGTTCGGCATCTGCCGCACAGCGTGCAGCGTGCGCGACATTCTGGTGGAGAAGAAGGATCAGGCCAAGTTCGAGAACCGGGTCCTCGACATCCTCAACCCGCTGTTCGACACCCTGCTCGTTCACGCGGATCCCGCACTGGTGCGGCTTGAGGAGACGTTTTCCGCCTTCGACCGCATCGAGATTCCGGTCCACCACACCGGCTACGTCACCCCCCGACCGGACCCGCAGCACGGGCTGGAGATTCGCCGCGCCCTCGGCCTGTGCCGCACGCCGCTCATCACCGTCAGCGCAGGCAGCGGCAGCGTTGGCGGCGAACTGCTGCTCGCCTCGGCCCGGGCCTCCGCCCTGCTCGCAGATAACAAAAAACACCGGATGCAGGTTTTCACCGGCCCTTACATGGATGAAACCATCCGCGCGCAACTGGACGACCTCGCGGACCGCATCCCGCACCTGCGGGTGGAGACCTTTGCCGAGGATTTCCCTGCGTGGCTCTGCGCATCCGACCTGTCCGTGAGCATGGCGGGCTACAACACCACCATGAACCTGCTGGCAGCCAACCGCTACGGGCTGGTGCTGCCCTTCGACCAGAACCGCGAACAGCGAATGCGCGCGGAGCGGCTCCAGCGCATGGACGCCCTCAGGGTGCTCGAACCGGAGGACCTCGCCCCGAAGACACTGGCCGAGCACATGCGCGCCGCGCTGGAACGCCCGCCGGGCAGCCACGCCGTGGCTCTCGACGGCGCGGAGGCCAGCGCCCGGATTCTTACGGAGCTCGCCCGCTCCTGAGCGGTCTTCCTCGCAAAAAACCCCGGCCCGCAACGCGGACCGGGGCTTTTCAATATCGGGTGCCTTCTAGAAGCGTTCGAACTCGTCATCGCCCAGCGCGAGGTCGAACCCGCCGGAGTCGCCCTTGCCTTCTGAGGACTTTTCATTGCGCCCGGAACCGCCCTTGGGCCTGGGACTCTTGGGGCCGCGATTCTTGGGACCGCCACCCGAAGGCTTCTTCTCTTCGCCCTGAGGCAGCTTGCGTGCAGAGCTCTTGAGCGCCTTGGCTGACTGCTTTGCCGACTTGGCCGGCTTTTGCGGCTCTCGGGCCGGCCGCACCGGACCGCTGTCCGACTCCCCGTGGAAGTTGACCTTGAAGAAGGAGATGATGTGCTGCAGGCCCTGCGCCTGATCCGCGAGCTCGGTGGAGGTGGAGGCCATCTCCTCGGACGCCGCGGCGTTCTGCTGCACCACCTGATCGAGCTGCTGGAGCGCATCGTTGATCTGCGAGGCGCCCATGGTCTGCTCATCGCTGGCGGTGGATATCTCCTGAATCAGCTCGGCCGTGCGCTTGATGTTGGGCACGATGCTCTCCAGCATTTCACCGGCCTGTTCGGCCACTTCCACGCTGCTGGAAGACAGCTCGCTGATCTCGGAAGCCGCCACGCCGGAACGTTCCGCCAGCTTGCGGACCTCTGCCGCGACAACGGCGAAGCCCTTGCCGTGCTCTCCGGCGCGGGCCGCCTCGATGGCCGCGTTCAGCGCCAGCAGGTTGGTCTGCCGCGCGATCTCCTCGATGATGGTGATCTTTTCCGCGATCTGGCGCATGGCTCCCACGGTCTCGTTCACGGCCTTGCCGCCCTTTTCCGCGTCGGTGGAGGCGCGCCCGGAGATCTCTTCGGTCTGGCTCGCATTGTCCGAGGTGCCCTTGATGTTGGAGGTCATCTCCTCCATGGAGGACGAGACCTCTTCCAGCGACGAGGCCTGTTCCGTGGCGCCCTGCGACAGGTTCTGCGATGTGGCGGCCAGCTCCTCGCTGCCTGCGGCCACCTTGGAGCTGCCGTCCATGACCCGGCCCACGACGTCGGTCAGCCGTTCGCTCATGGTGTTGAGCGCGGCCTGAATCTCGCCGATTTCGTCGCCGCGGTTCTGGTCCAGCCGGTCCGTGTAGTCGCCTTCCGCAGCCTTGCCGAGGAAGCCCACCACCTCGTGCAGGGGCCTGATGAGTACGCGCTGCATGTACAGCCAGATGCCGATCACGACCACCACCAGACAGATCACGATGGAGATGCACAGCTCCGTGAGCGTCTGGTAGACGGGGGCCACTATTTCGGAAGTCTTCACCAGCCCGATGAACTTCCAGCCGGACTGCGCAGAGGTGCGCACCACGGCGGTATAGCTCTCGTCGTTCACGGAAACTTCCGTCGTTCCGGAATCCAGCCGGTAGCATGTGTCGTACCCCGTCTCCGGAAGGTCGTTCACGTTCTTGAAATTATTGTCCGGATCGCTGGGGTCCGCGATGACCACGCCGTCGTCCTGCACCAGCACGAGATACCCGCTCTTGCCGATGGAGACTTCCTTGACCATGGAGGTCAGGCTGGCGAGGGAGATGTCCATGGCGGCAACGCCCTTGACTTCACCGCCGAAGCGCACGGCCTTGCCGGTGCTGATCATGGTCTCGCCGGTGGTGGAAGTGTACGCGGGGGAGACCACGGCGTCATTCGGCTCGGAGGCCGCCTTCTTGTACCACGGTCGCACCCTCGGATCGTAGCCGCCCGGGAGCGACGTGTCGGACCCCATGATGAACGCCCCGCTGCTGGTGCCCACGTACACGTCCACATAGTTGTCATGGCTTTCCGCAATCAGCGCATAGAACTGTGCCAGTTCCCGTCCGAGCGGGTCGTTGTCCCACACGTCGGCCTTCACGCTGTCCGCGCTCACGTCAAGATAGTTGGTGCGGATCTCGTCGGCCTGTTTGAGCCTCGGGTCCATGGCGATCATGTTGGTGTTGAGTTTCGCTTCCCTCAGGAAAAGCGAGAGCGTCCTGTCCACCTCCACGAGCTTGCCGGAGGTGTTCCTGACGAAGCCGTCCATGGATTCGTTGTAGATGTTCACGGCCACAATGACGAAAATCGCGGAGCTCACCAGCGCAAGGGAAAGAACGAAACCCGCGATGATCTTCATTTTGATCGACATTTTCATGCAGCGCCCCCTCCATGTTGTACGTTTCACCTTCCCATTATCATATTCGACAGCTTTGTTTGAATTATTTAATTTCCCCGCAAAACTCGCACCTTCCGGCCTGCTTCGGAGAAAAGCGCATTGACAGCGGCGCACAGGGCTTCTAGTCATTATAGTTGGAAACGCACCTGTCCGGTGCAATACACGATTTCAGGAGTCGGTTCGATGAAGATTTTGAAAGCCGCCCGCATGGAGCGCTGCATTGGCTGTCATTCATGCTCGCTGGCCTGCGCCCGTCTGGTGCACAAGACCCTGTCGTGGAACAAGGCGGGCATCCGCATCGCCTCGGCCGGGGGCCTGTCCACCGGTTTCGAAGCCCGCGTCTGCCTTGCCTGCAATCCCGCCCCCTGCGTCGAGGTCTGCCCCACCGGGGCCTTCTCGCAACGAAAAGGCGGGGGCGTCCTCCAGAAGCGAAAGCTCTGCATCCGCTGCGGCAAGTGTGCCGAGGCGTGCCCCGTGGACGCCATTTTCCTCGACCATCTGGTCAACCCGTATGTCTGCATTCACTGCGGCAGGTGCGTGAGCTTCTGCCCGCACGCCTGCCTTGAAATGGCCGAGGTCGAAACCCGGGAGGCCGACGAATGATACGCAACCATTTCCGAGCCATGGTGGTGAACCTCTCCACCGGCAAGACCCGCATAGAAGAGCTGGACGGTCGCGAACAGTACGTCGGCGGCGGCGGACTGGCCGCGATGCTGTTCCAGAAATACGGCCACATGGACAAGCCGTGGGACGCCCCTGAGCAACCGCTGATTTTCGCCATCGGCCCGCTCACGGGCTATTTCCCGCTCATGAGCAAGACCGTGTGCTCGTTCAAGTCGCCTTACCACGACCAATATACCGAGACCCACGCCGGAGGCCGCTCCGCGCTCTCCATGCGCTTCGGCGACATGGACGCGCTGGTGGTCATCGGGCAGGCAAAGCGCCTCTCGGCGCTGGCCGTGGGCGCGCGCCGCGTCGAAGTCCGCGACGCCCACTTCCTCAGCGGCATGGACGCCCTGGCCTGCGGCCGCGCCGTGCGCCGCATGTTCCCCGGCTCCGGCCGCCGCAGCATCCTGCGCATCGGCCCCGCGGGCGAGAACAAGTGCGCCTACGCCTGCATCAACGTGGACACCTACCGCCACTTCGGACGCATGGGCGGCGGCGCGGTCATGGGCGCCAAGAATCTCAAGGCCATCTGCATTCTCGGTGACCGCGGCTTCGAGCTGCCGGACAACAAGGCCTATCCCAAGCTGTTCAAGGAGATTCACGACAAGCTCACCGAGACCAACATCATGGTCAAGTACCACGGTGTGGGAACCGCCATTAACGTCAAGCCCCTGAATGAACTGAAGAGTCTGCCGTGGCGCAACCTTCAGGCCACCACCGACCCCGGCGCCGACTCCATCTCGGGCGAATCGTTTGCGGACGAGACCCTGCTGCGCAACGCGGCCTGCGCGGGCTGTCCCGTGGGCTGCATCCACGTGGGCTTCGTGCGCGACAAGTTCCAGGTGGACAACCAGTACATGTACCGGCAGGTGGGGTACGACTACGAACCCATCTTCGCCGTGGGCTCCATGCTGCACGTGCTCGATCCTTTCGACGCGCTGCGCATCATGGACACCGTGGAAAAGGCCGGGCTGGATGTCATGAGCGCCGGTGTCGCGCTGGCGTGGGCCACCGAGGCCACGGAGAAAGGCATCATCTCCGAGAAGGAGACCGAGGTGCCCCTGTCCTTTGGCGATACCGACGCCTACATGCGCGCCGTGGAGCTGCTGGGCGACGCGTCCAACGAGTTCTACTCTGTGCTGGCAAAGGGCACGCTCAAGGCGGCCAAGGCGTACGGCGGCGAGGACTTCGCCTGCGTGCTGGGTCAGGAGATGGCCGGGTACGCCACCGGCGAGGTGTTCTTCACCGCGCAGTCGCTCGGCTTCCGCCATGCGCACCTGGACACCGGGGGCTACTCCTTCGACCAGAAGCACGAGGAAAAGGACGTTCAGAAGGCCGTGAACTTCCTCATCGAGGACGAGAAGCAGCGTGTCTACCTCTGCGCCATGGTGGCCTGCCTGTTCTCGCGCGGGGTCTACTCCGACGAGCTGCTGGCCAAGGCGCTCGAATCGGTAGGGTACGACAACCTCGCCTCCGACATGGACGCCGCATCCGAGCGCATCCAGCACATCCGCTGGCAGACGCGCTTCCAGACCGGCTACAAGCCTGAGGAAGTAACGATCCCCAAGCGTTACCTCGAGGTGGAGACATGGAAGGGCAAGGTGGACCCGGAGTATCTGGACGCCCTGAAGAAGGAATACGCGGCGCGTCTCACGGCCATCGGCACCCGCAAGGAGGAGGACGAGTAGCGCACCCCCGGAAAAACCACGTTGGCAGCGGGAATTTTTTGCAGAAAACCCTTGCCAACGCTTTCCGGTTTCGCTAAACATGCTTTCCGCAACGACGCCACGATAGCTCAGTTGGTAGAGCAGGGGACTGAAAATCCCCGTGTCCGCAGTTCAATTCTGTGTCGTGGCACCAGCAAGAACAGGCCCTTACGAAGATTCTTCGTAAGGGCTTTTTCTATTGCTATCCAACTCACCTACGCACTCCTTGTTTGGTCATGCCGCATCGAGTAAAAGACTTGTTACGGGGGGCTTATGACTGGGCTATTTTCCTCATTTTTGGGTATAATCGCAGGCGTGTTTACATACGCTTTGATTCAGATTTGGGTTGAACCCATAATACGTTTCAACAATGCCCGTTTTCAAATTGATTATGATCTTATGTTCTATGCTAACAAACGCGGGTTTTTAAACTTCCCCTATCCCTCAGAAAAAGTGCGGCAGGATCATCAGGAAGAAATCAAAGAGGCAAAAAAAGCACATCGAAAAAATGCTCATTCCATACGCGTTTCGTACAGCCACCTGCCCCGACTGTACCAAGCATATTTATCCTACAAGAACATCTATCCCAAAGAAGCCTCTAAAGAGCTTGTAGGATTCTCAAACACCTACGAGCAAACAGCTGAAAGCATCGGTCGAGAAAACAGAGTAAAACGATTACTTCGTCTGGATGCGTAGCCGAACCTCTCGCACAGGAGCGCCATCCCGGCTCTCCAACCACCTTGCCCTCCCCTCCTCCTGCTGATAAACAATGCCCGCGACCATTGCTCCGAACGCATCCACGAACCCGAGGCATCGCCACGTGAAATCCGGTCTCAGCATCATCGTCCCTGCCTATAATATGGAAAACTGGCTTCCGGTGGCCCTCGAGTCCTGTCTGGACCAGAGCGATCCGGAATTCGAGGTCATCGTGGTCAACGACGGCTCGCCCGACACTTCCGGGGAGATCGCCGACCGCTACGCCGCCTCTGACGACCGGGTGAAGGTCATCCATCAGGAAAACGCCGGGGCGGGCGCATCGCGAGAGGCCGGACAGGCCGCAGCCAACCGCAAGTATCTGCATTTTCTGGATGCCGATGACCTGCTGGACCGCCACGCCGTGCGTGACATGGTGGGCACCGCCGAACGTGACGGCGTTGAAATGGTCTGCGGCAATGCCGTCGTCTTTTCGGACACAACCTCCAATACCCGCGCATATTTCCCGCACCCGGCGGCGGCGCGCAGGAGCTTCGCTGACAGCCCGCGCTATTGGAAGAGCAAGGTCGCCTGGCGCTGGATCATCGGCACCGAGTTTGCCCGCAGCAACGAACTGAGCCACCCGCCCTTCAAGATGGGGCAGGACGTGCTGTTCATGTTCGACGCCCTGACGCGGGTCGACGCGTTTTCGCAGTGTCCCTCACAGTTCTACTTCTTCCGGCAGGACCACAAGAAGGTCAACATGACCCTCGACACGCTGCTGAACCACCAGATTCCGCACTACGCCGAGGCAAAGCGCATCCTCATGCAGGCCGACATGCCCGGCCCGCTCGTCAAATATCTCAACGAGAACTTCTTCCGGGACATCAAGAACGCCATGCCCCGACTTCGCGACGCCGAACCCCACTGGCGCGAAACACTGCTGAACCATTCGTTCGCCGTTTTCGACGGGCTCGACCCCGCACTCTTCGACGGGCGGGTGCCCGAGGGTGCCAAGGTACATCCACAGGCGACCCCGCTGTTCAGGGCACTCTGCGCCGGAGATCGGGAAGCGGTCGATGCGGAACTGGACAGCTGGATCGGCGGACGCGGCAAAAAGAAGGACGTGAACAAGGACAGCGGCTTCCACGCCCTGCGCAGGCGCATCAAATCCGCGCTGCGCCCCATGTCCCTGAAGACGCGGCACCGCCTGAACACGCTTGCCAAGCGCGCCGACAAACGGCTCGGCAGATAATCGACACAAAAAACGCCCGCCGGCTTCCCGACGGGCGTTTCTTCTTTCACGATTGCGGGGGGGGTTACTCGCCCAGACCCAGACCGCGCAGGAATCCGGTGTCTTCGGTCCAGTTGTCGCGGACCTTGACCCAGAGTTCGAGGTGCACCTTCATCTCGAGCATTTCTTCCAGCTCCTCGCGGGCGGCAGTGCCGATCTTCTTGAGCGTGGCGCCCTGCTTGCCGATGATCATGCCCTTGTGGTTCTTCTTGGTGGTGTAAATGGCCGCATGGATGGTCACCAGACCGCGCTCCGCGTCCTCATCCCACTGCTCGATCTCAACCGCCGTTCCGTAGGGCAGCTCCTGATGCAACGAGTAGAAGACCTTCTCGCGGACGACCTCCGATGCCATGAACCGAAGCGGCACCGTGGATATCTGGTCTTCCGGGAACATGGGCGGGCCTTCGGGCAGATGCTTCAGCACGCCGTCCAGCAGCTCCGGCGCGCCGTCGCCCTTGAGGGCGGAGACCGGATAGACCTCCGCGTCAGGGAACATCTCGGCGATCTTCTGCATCACCGGCAGGATTTCCGCCTTGTCCTTGAGCTTGTCCGCCTTGTTCACGGCCACCAGCACAGGCAGGCCGGAGCTTTTCACCGGCTTGACCAGCGGCTCGATCTCCTTGTCCATGAGATGCGGCTTGGCCGCATACAGGGCCGCGTCCAGCATGACCACCACGCAGTCGCAGGACGAGAGCGCGGACCATGCCGAGTCCAGCAGAAAGCGGTTCATTTTGCCGCGCAGGCGGTGGATACCCGGGGTATCCAGAAAGACCACCTGCGAGTCGTCGTCCGTCAGGATGCCGCTGATGCGGTTGCGCGTGGTCTGCGGGCGCGGAGACACGATGGCCACCTTCTGCCCGAGGTACTGGTTCATGAGCGTGCTCTTGCCCGCGTTGGGCGGACCGAGCAGCGCAACCATGCCGAATTTGTAACTGTCGCTCATGCTTCCTCCGAAGCCGTTGTCGTCGTTTGGGTCGTACCTATATCCGTATGCGGCCCGGGCATCAACCGCAAGCCTTTCTCTTTTCGCGCCCACGCTTTGCTGGTATAATGCGTTGATGCACGAAAAACTCGCCCTGTGGGGCCTGCACTGCGCCCGCCCCAGACACGACCTGCCCCTGCCCGGAAGTCCGGAACGCTGCGTCAAGCGCGTGGCGGTCGAGGACACCGAAAACGCCGCCTGGATGCTTGAACGGCTGCACCCCGCACAGCCCGCCCGGCGCGAACGCATCGGCGGACTGCTGGCACACCTCGCGGCCAAGGGACTGCCCGTCCCCGCCTACCGCCCGGCGCCCGGAGGCGGATTCACCGCGGCGGCCGACGGCTTCCACTGGCAGCTCTCACCTTTCGTCCCCGGCGATCCGCTGCCGCAGCCGGACTACGTGGACCACCCCGAGCGAGGCCGCGCCCTCGGCACGTTTCTGGCCGACCTGTCCGATGCGGTGGAGGACTTCGAGCCGTTCGCCCCGGAGCCGGACATCCCCTTCCCCGCCTACATCCGGGACCTGCTGGAGACGCTGCGCACGCGAAAGCCGGGCCTGTACCCGCCGCTGCTAGAAATCCGGGAGCTGCTGGCCCCGAGCCTCGAAACATGGAACGACCTGCCGTTCGAGGTCTGTCACGGGGATTTCCATCCGCTCAACGTCATCTGGCAGGATCGCGGCGTGGCAGCCGTTGTGGACTGGGAGTTTTCGGGGCTGCGGCCCTGCCTGTACGACGTGGCCAACTGCATGGGCTGCGCGGGCATCGAGGATCCGGACGCGCTGGGCAACGGGCTGGTCCCCGCCCTGCTGCGCACCCTGCGCGACCGCGGGCGGCTGCCCGCCCCTTCCTTTGAGGCTCTGCCCCGGATGATCACCGCGCTTCGCTTTGCGTGGATGTCGGAGTGGCTGCGCCGCGACGACGCGGAGATGATCCAGCTGGAGCTGCGCTACATGCGGCTTCTGGCGGACAACCTCGACTCGCTGCGGGCCATGTTCAGGAAGATACTGGAATTGAAATAGAAAAGGCCCGCGAACACTGTCCGCGGGCCTGCTCGCCCGGAAGCGGCGAACTATTCGAAAAGTTCCTTGGCCTTGTCCGTGGCGGTGTCCACGGCCTCGTCGAGCTTCTTTCCGGCCTTTTCCGCGGGGCCTTCCTCATGACACGCCACAAGGGGCATGGCCAGAGCGGCAACCATCAGCAGGACAACTATTTTCCTGAGCATCTATTCCTCCGTTTCGACCTGATCGGGAAGGGCCTCGGCGAGCGCCATCCCCCCTTCGGTCATGTACTGTTTGCGTATCCTCTCGTATTCACTGATACCGTCTTCGCCGGGAATCTTCATCGCTGTAAGCGCCTTCTGCATCCGTTCGACCAGCGCCGGGTCGGTCTCCGGACTGAACGCGTAGTAGAGCGGATATTCGCTCAACACGTAAACCATTTCGTAGTCGCCGGGGGTCAGGCCCATGGATTCGGCGATGCGCGGCGCGGATGCGGCGGACTGGGTCACGATATCCACTCGCCCCTCTTCAAGCATTCGGAACTGCTGCTCGTTGTCCACCAGTTCGACCATGTTCGGCGGATCAATGCCGAACATGTCCTCAAGCAGGGAGGCGGGAGCGCTGTCGCGTATCACGCCGATACGCCGGCTCAACAGGTCGGTCCGGGCGCGGATGCGGAGGGAGTCGCTCTTTCTGGCGACAAGCCCCAGCCGCAGCTGTCCGAGCGGGCCCACCCAGCGGTAGCGGTGCTCGCGCTCAGGCGTGCGCACAAGGCTGAACACGAGGTCCCCCTGCCCGCTCGCCACATCGTCGAGAGCACGCGCCCAGCTGATGGAGCGGATCATGCGCGGCTTCACCGGGCATCCAACCCGACTGCTCATGCGGCGGAGCAGCTCCACGGCCATGCCGTCGAACACGCCAGCATCATTTACGTAATTGAACGGCTGAAGGTCACCGGAGTACGCCTTGAACGGTCGATCACACCCTACCTCCTCCGCTTCGGCGGGGGCGGCGGCTGTCAGAACCAGCAAGAGCAGAAATCCGAAGGCAAAGCGGCACATACCGTATCGATAGCGCAGCGGGCCCGTGTTTGACAAGAACTCCGGCGGCCTACGCCCGCGCTCTTTCCGAGATTGTCAGCACCGGGCCTTGATGCTACTCTGCATGCGGTTCGGAACGCGGCAGGAGACCGGCTGCAAAGCCATTCTTCAGGGGGGAAACAGGGTTGAACGACAAAAGGCACCAGAGCGGCTGCATGACGCGCATCCTGCTGGCCGAGGACAACCCGGCCAATCACGACCTTGCGCATCTGTACCTTTCGGACACCGGCATAGAGCTGGTGACCGCGCCGGACGGTCGCAAGGCGCTTGAGCTGTTCCGGCACGGCTTCTTTCAGGCCATCTTCATGGATCTGGAGATGCCCGTCATGGACGGACTGGAGGCCATTCGCCGCATCCGCCGGGAGGAGCGCGAGAAAAACCTCGCGCGCACCCCTGTCCTCGCCCTCTCCGCACACGAAGACGAGCAGTACCGCACCCGCTGCATGGACGCAGGCGCGGACGACTACATCCTCAAGCCCATCCGCAGGACCACGTTTCAGGACGCGCTGGAAAAACATCTGGTGCCTTCGTCCGCCATGGCGGCGCGCGAGCTGGTGCCGGAGGTGTTCAGCGGCATCATGGACCGCTTCGTGAGCCAGTGCGCGGACGACCTCGACTCCATGCACCGCCACCTCGCGCAGGAGGACTTCCGCGGCGTCCGGTCCGTGGCCCACAAGATCGCCGGGGCCGCATCCGGGTTCGGCATGAAAGGGCTCGTGGAGCTGTGCAACCGCATCCGCAGCGCGGCCATGGAGCAGGACTGCAGCGGCACCCACCAGGTGGTGAGGCAGGCCCGCAGCTACCTGGACAACGTGTCCATCGATTTCCACTGATCCCGCCTTTACCCCCGCACCGGGGTCGGCTATGCATGGCCCGTGCGCATCCTGCTGATCGACAACAACGACTCCTTCACGCGGAACCTTGAACATCTGCTCGTCGCGGCCCGTCCGGGCGCGACCGTGCAAGTGCTGCCGTATTCCAGTCTGCCGCACATCCCGCAGGCCGACCTCACCGTCATCTCACCCGGTCCCGGCGCCCCGTGCGACTATCCCGGCTACGAATCGCTGCTCGATTCGGATGTTCCCGTGCTGGGCGTCTGCCTCGGCATGCAGGTCATCAACGCGCATTTCGGCGGCGAGACCGCCCGGCACCCGCACCGCGTGCACGGCAAGACCGGCGTCATCCACTGGCGCGGCAGGGACTGGACCGTGGCCCGCTACCATTCGCTGCGCTGCTCCCGCGTTGCCGACGAGCTGCGCGTGGAGGCCGAACTGTCCGACGGAACGCCCATGATCCTGCGCCATGAGAGCCGCCCGCTCCTCGGCCTGCAGTTTCACCCGGAATCCTTCATGACCACCCACGGCACGGAGCTCGCCGCCCATGCGCTGCACGCGATCCTTTCCGCTTGACTCCGCCGCGTTCGACGCCCTCGCCGCGCACCTGCTGCGGGAGCGCGGAGCGGACATGCTGGCCTCGCCGCCGGGCTGGAAAGGCGAGTCGCGTTCGCTGATCGGCATCGACCCCACAGCCGAACTGCTCGTGCGGCCGGACACCGCCGCGCGGGAGATTAAGGATTTCGCCTTCGCGGAACCGGGGCCGGTGCTGGGTTTTCTGAGCTACACATACGGGCTGGGGCTTCGTGAGGTGACGAGCGCGAAAGAGACGGATTTTCCTGCGGGCCACCTAAAACGGTATGCGGTCATCGTCACCCACGACCACGCAACGCAACGCATGAGCGTATCCGGCCCGGACGAAGACGCGATCCGTGGACTTGAAGTGGCAGCGCTAAGAGCGACCCCGCAAACGTTTCCCCGTCCCGCCGGGCTTTCCGGTCCGGTTCGGGCCTCCCTGAGTCGCAAGGCGTACATGGACGGGGTGAGCCGGACGCTGGAACACATCCGCGACGGCTGGACCTATCAGCTCAACCTGTCCCTCAAGCTCTCGCGCCACTGTCCGGACCTCGACCCGCTGGCGCTCTTCCTGTATCTGCGCGACCGGCACCCGGCGCCGTTTTACGGCTGGTTCACCTCCGGGCCGCTGCGGGTGCTCTCTGCATCCCCGGAGCGCTTCCTCAAGGTGGACGACGGCCATGTCCTGTCGCAGCCCATCAAGGGCACCATGCGCGCCGACGCCCCCGACCCGGAGCTGGTGCGACGGCTGACCGCCTCGCCAAAGGAGGACGCGGAGCTCTCCATGATCGTGGACCTGATCCGCAACGACATCTCCGGGGACTGCGAGTACGGCTCGGTGCGCGTGCCGCAGCACAAGGCGGTCTTTCACGTGGACCGGCTGCTGCAGATGCACTCGGACGTGACCGGAACCCTGCGGAGCGACCGCGACTGCGTGGATCTGCTGCTGAACGCCTTCCCCGGCGGCTCCATCACGGGCTGTCCCAAGCAGAGCTCCATGCGCATCATCGACGAGCTGGAGCCGCACGGCCGGGACGTCTACTGCGGCAGCCTGCTGGCGATTCACGGCCCGCGCGACATGGACTCGTCCATCGCCATCCGCACGGCGGTCTTCGACACCCGAAGCGGCGTGCTCGACACCTGGGCGGGCAGCGGCATCGTGGTGGACTCCGATCCGGAAAGCGAATACCTCGAAACCATGGCCAAGGCCGAAAAATTCCTGTTTCCAGACGAGGAGCCGCAATGATCCACTACCGCAAGGGCCGATGGCACGAAGGCCCGATCCCCATGGACCCCACCGGCGAGGCATTCCGGTTCGGGGCCGGTTTCTTCGAGACCCTGCTCTACAACGGCGAACGCATCATGCACCCCGGCCTGCACCGGCAGCGGCTCAGGCGCAGTCTGGACGTGTTCGAGGTGGCGTGCGAGCTGCCCGACATGGAGGCGCTCGGAACGGAGGCGGTCAGACGCAACGATCTGGAAGGGCGTGAGGCGCGGGTCAACGTATTCTGCCCCGTGGAGCACGGACGGAGCGAGCCGGTGATCATGGCCGCGCCGTTCGACCGGCCCGAAGGCCCCCTGAGGCTGCGCATCCACCCCGATCCGGTGCTCAACCCGCTGGCCGACCACAAGTGCATGAACTATTTCTTTCTGTTGAGCGCCTACAGGAGCGCGGCGGCGCAGGGCTTTCATGACGCGGCGCTGGCAACGCCGGGCGGCGAGCTGCTGGAATCCTGCTTTGCCGCGCTGGTCTTCCGCCGCGGCAACGCCCTGATCACCCCCGGCGGGCCGAACCGCCTGCCGTCCACCGCGCTGGAGGCCGTCCGCAGGGAGGCCGAGATATGGCCCGAATTCGTCAGCACGGACCTGCGGGACTTCGACGCCTGCTACACCCTCAACTCGCTCGGCGGAGTGATGCCCGTCTCGCAGCTCGGAGAGAAGCGGTTCGATCCGGACTTCGAGACCTGCGAAAACCTTTCGCCGCTGGTCACCGGAATATAACCGGCCCGCCTTGCCGTATCGGGCGATGCAGGGTACACCCTTGACGTTATGAGCGATATTCAGAAAATCGGTGTCTGGCAGACCGCCTTCCTCGGCGACGCGGTATTGACCCTGCCCCTTATCACGGCCCTGAAGCAGCAGTATCCCGACGCGGAGATACACTTCTTCGTGCGCAAGGGCTTCGGCGAGCTGTTCTCGGCCCAGCCGGAACTGGCGGGTGTGCACGAGTTCGACAAGCGCGGCGAACACAAGACCCTGTCCGACGCCCGGCGCTACGGCAAGAACATCAAGGCCATGGGGCTGGACCTCTGGATATCCACGCACACCAGCTTCCGCAGCGCGGTGGTTGCCCGCGCCACGGGCATCAAGCGCCGCATCGGCTACAAATCGCCGTGGTTCAACCGACTGGCCTACCACAAGACCGTGGACCGCCGCTTCGACGAACTGGAGGAGATCGAGCGCCTGCACCAGCTGCTCAAGCCGCTGGGCATCGAACCGCCCGCACCGGACGCGCAGATGGTGCTGCCCGAGCTGGCCCGGGGCGTGGCCGACGCCGTGCTGGCAATGCAGCCCGCCGACGCGCCGCTGCTCGGCATCCACCCCGGCTCCACATGGCCCACCAAGTGCTGGCCCATCGAGTATTACGCCACCATCGCCCGCGCCGCGGCATCCGCCGGGTGCGCCGTGCTGATCTTCGCCGGACCGGGCGAGGAGGAGTCCGCCGCCAAGGTCCGCGAATACGCCGGTCGCGGAGTGCACTCCCTGCGCATCACCGACATGGGCGGCAAGCTCAAGCTGCCCGAGCTGGCCGCGATCATCGACCGGCTCGACGCCTACCTCACCAACGACTCCGGCCCCATGCATCTGGCCTGGATGCAGAAGACCCCCACCGTAGCCGTGTTCGGCCCCACCGTGAGAGAGCTGGGATTCTTTCCGCGCGGGGAGCACTCCGTGGTGCTGGAGGCCGACCTCGACTGCCGCCCCTGCGGCCTGCACGGCCACAAGACCTGCCCCGAAGGCCACCACGACTGCATGAAGCAGGTCACGCCGGAGGCGGCATGGCGCGCGCTTGCGCCCATGCTCGGATTCCAGACCGTGGACTGATCCTCTAGAGTTTGTGGAAGAGACTGCCCTGCTTGCAGTGCGCGCCGAATCCGAGGGCGTCGTAGAGCTTGCCCATGTCCAGTGATTCGCGCACCACGCTGGCCAGATGATCGAGCGCGGCCTCAAGGTCGAAGGTGGTCTGCGGATGCTCCAGCGGCAGAAGCCCCTTGGCGATACGCAGCCTGTCGATGAACCAGCGGCGGAACTCGTCCGAGTCGAACAGCCCGTGCAGATAAGTACCCCAGACCAGACCGTCATCCGAGCCAAAGCCCAGCGGCCTGCCGTCCGCATCCTTCACCGCCACGCGCAGCTCCTGCGAGAGCGGCACCGTGGTGCCGTGATGAATCTCGTAACCGAAGACGCGCTCGCCGCTGCGGCAGTGGACGCCATGGGTGCGCCGGAGCGTCTTGTCCCGCGCAAGCTCCGTGCGGACCGGAAGCAGGCCGAACGCCTCCTGCCGGATGGCCTCGGACTCCAGCCCGTAGGGGTCGTCGATCTGCAGGCCGAGCATCTGGAATCCGCCGCAGATGCCCACGATCCGCGTCTTTCCTGCGGCCGCGAGTGAGCGTATCGCCGCGCCCATGCCCGCGCCGCGCAGCGCCTTCATGTCCGGAACCGTTGACTTGCTGCCCGGGATGATCACCGCATCCGGCTCCCCCAGCTCCAGCGCGCTCGAGACCACGCGAATCCGCACGTCCGGCTCGGCGTAGAGGGGGTCGATGTCGTTGAAGTTCGAAATGCGCGGCAGGTCCACCACCGCGATGTCCACGCACTGGTCGTCCGGAAACCGGTGCTCCTCCGACGGACGGAAGCCGTCCTTGAAGGAGACCGAGTCCTCTTCGGGCAGGCCGAGCCCGTGAATGTAGGGCACCGTGCCCAGCACCGGCTTGCCGGTATGCTCGAAGGTGAAGCCGAGCGCCGGTTCCAGCAGGGTCGGGTCGCCCCGGAAGCGGTTGATGACGTAGCCCGAAACCAGCTCCCGCTCCCACGGGTCCAGCAGGTTCATGGTTCCCACCAGCGAGGCGAACACCCCGCCGCGGTCGATGTCGCCGGTGAGCAGCACGCTGGCGTCCGCATAGCGGGCCATGTTCATGTTCACGATGTCGTGGTGCTTCAGGTTGATCTCGGCGGGGCTGCCCGCGCCCTCCAGCACCATGATGTCCGACTCGTTGGCGAGCGAATCATAGGCGGCCTTGACCGCGTCCCACGCCCTCGGCTTGTAGCGCACGTACTCGCGCACGTTCATGTTGCCTACGGGGCGTCCCATGACGATGACCTGCGAGCCCGTGTCCGAGCCGGGCTTGAGCAGCACCGGATTCATGCGCACGTCGGGGCGCAGCCGCGCGGCGGCCGCCTGCGTCACCTGCGCACGGCCCATCTCGCACCCTTCGTCGGTCACGAAGGAGTTGAGCGACATGTTCTGCGCCTTGAAGGGCGAGACGCGGTACCCGTCCTGAAGAAATATGCGGCACAGGGCAGCGGCGAGCACGCTCTTTCCGGCGTTGGAGCCGGTGCCCTGCAGCATGATGGCCGGGGTGCGCTTCTTGCGCTTGACCACGGGCGGTCGCTCCACGCCGCAGGCACGCTTCATGGCCCGAATGAGCCGTTCGTTCTCCTCTTCGGTGCGCACGGCGACCCGGAACCAGCGGTCGTCGAGGCCGTGGAAATTGCCGCAGAGCCGAATGGCCACGCGGTCCTGCAACAGCTTTTCCTGAAGCGGTTTCGCGTCCCCGCCGATGCGCTCCAGCTTGCACAGCAGGAAGTTGGCCTCGGACGGATAGACGGTCAACCCCGGCACCTCGCGCAGACCGGCCACCAGATTCTCGCGCAGGATGCGGGTCTCCCGGCGGGTGCGCTCGGCGTAGTCCGCGTCGCGCAGGCAGCGCGCGCCCACCCGTTGGGCCAGCGTGTTCACGGACCACGGCGGCAGGAGCCGGCGCATGCGCAGGATGGTCTCGGGATGCCCAAAGGCCAGCCCGAGACGCAGCCCCGGGATGGCGTAAAATTTGGTCAGGGACAGGATGGTGGTCACGTTGTCGGGCCGGTCCTTGATCAGCCGGTCCGGCTCGCCGGGCATGAACTCGGCAAAGGACTCGTCCACCACGAAGCGGCAGTGCGGAAACATCTCGGCCACTTCGCGCAGGTCGTCGGCGCTGAAGTCCAGCCCCGTGGGGTTGTTGGGACGGCACAGGAACACCAGCGCGGGCTCGGTCATGTGCGAGGCCAGCTTGGAGAAATCCAGCCGGAAGCCGTCATCAGGGGACATGGCCACCTCGGTGACGGGCAGCCGCGCCAGCCGGGAGACGCGGCGGTAATCAACATAGGCCGGGGACGGGATCACGGCTTTTCGCACCCCGCCGATGCAGGCCACGGCCTGAATCAGCTCCGAGGCGCCGTTGCCCGCCAGCACCTGCGTGGGCCAGACCTTGTAAAGCTCGCAGGCGGCCATCACCAGATCCGTGCAGTCCGGGTCGGGATAGGACGGGACCTCGCGCAGGGCGCGGCCCACTTCGTACCCCAGCCACGGCGGCGGTCCCACAGGGTTCAGGCTGGCGGAAAAATCGAGAATCTCCGAGGGGTCGCACCCCGCGGTCTCGGCCAGCTTCTGGAGGTTGCCCCCATGCGACTCATGCTGATCTTCAAGTAGCTCCGGCAGGCCGGAGAGTGTGGTCTGCTTCAAAACGCCCCCGACGGATGCATCTAGACAATGTTGTGACTTTGTGCGTTGTACGATGAATGAACGGCTTGGACAAGCCTCAATAGTCCCGCCCGGAGCGTCCAAAAGTATAATTACGAATCCCCTGTTTTCTGGTAGGGGGTTAGGAAAGAGGTCGACGATGAACGATAGAGGAACAGATTCCGACGAGCTCATATTCGCCGAGGAGGACGACCCGAGGCAGGAGACGGTCGAGGACAGCCGTCCGTGGCCGGTGCTCGTGGTGGACGACGACGAGTTCGTCCATCAGGTCACCTCGCTGGTGCTCAAGGAATACCACTTTCAGGGGCGCACGCTGGAGCTGATCTCCGCCCATTCCGGCGAAGAGGCCAAGCGGATTCTCACCTCCCGCGACGACATCGCCCTGATCCTGCTCGACGTGGTCATGGAGGAGAACGACTCCGGCCTCGGCGTGGCCCGCTGGATACGCGAGGACCTCGGCAACCACTTCGTGCGCATCATCCTGCGCACCGGCCAGCCCGGTCACGCGCCCGAGACCGAGGTCATCAACCGCTTCGACATCAACGACTACAAGGAAAAGGCCGAGCTCACCACGCAGAAGCTCTTCACCGCGGTGACCACGGCGCTTCGCTCCTACGCCGACATCACCGCCATCGAGCGCAACCGGCGCGGGCTGGAGGTGGTCATCCGCGCCTCGGCGGACCTGTTCCGGCAACGCTCCCTGAGCCGCTTCGCCAGCGGCGTGCTCTCCCAGCTGGTGGCCGCCCTGCGCCAGAGCGGGGACTCTGTCATGCTCAGGGCCTCGGCGCTGGCGGTTTCCAAGGCCGGACCGCGCCTGCGGGTCATCGCCTCCACCGGCCAGTACGAGGGGCTGGAGGGGCAGGAGATAGAGACCCTGAGCGACCCCAAGGCATCCACCGCCGTACGGGAAGCCCTGCACCGGCGCGAGACCGTCTTTCACGACACCGAATACGCGGGCTACTTCCGCACCTCCCGCGGCTCGGAAAACGTCATTTATCTGTGCGGTGACCACCCGTTCGGAGAGATGGACCGCAACCTCATCCGCCTCTTCGCCGCCAACATCGCGGTGGCCTTCGACAATCTGGACCTGAACAACGAGATCGCCGAGACGCAGCGGGAGCTGATGTTCATCCTCGGCGACGTGGTGGAGACCCGCTCCAAGGAGACAGCCAACCACGTTCGCCGCGTGGCGGCCTACACCGCCGAGCTGGCCGGAATGATCGGGGTGGACGAAGAGCGGACCGACCTCATGCGGCAGGCCTCGCCCATGCACGACCTCGGCAAGATAGGCATCCCCGACGCCATCCTGCTCAAGCCCGCGCGGCTCACCCCGGACGAGTTCGAGATAATCAAGTCCCACACCACCATCGGGCACCAGATTCTTTCAGGCTCGGATCGCACGCTGACGAGGAAGGCTGCGGAAATCGCCCTGACCCACCACGAACGCTGGGACGGTCTGGGGTACCCGCAGGGACTGGCCGGGGAAGACATTCCCCTGAGCGGGCGCATCACGGCCATCGCCGACGTCTTCGACGCCCTGATCTGCAAGCGCGTCTACAAGGAGCCGTGGCCGGTGGAGCGCGTGGAAGCCTACTTCCGCGACCAGCGCGGCAAACATTTCGATCCGAAACTCACGGACCTGCTGCTGGAGAACATGCACATATTCATCGACATCCAACAGCGAATGCCCGACTAGCCTGCAACGGCCCGCGCGTGCAGAAAGCAGGTGCGGTCGGCGTGTCCCACGAATCCCATCCGCGCGTCCGCATACCATGAGGCGGTGAACGATTTCCCGTCCGCGCTCCACAGTCTGGAGCGGCCCGGATCAAACACGGTTTCCAGACAGAACGCCCCCGGCTCGGTGCTGCCGGTGAAAACCGTGGTCAACTCGTCCACCGTGGGCAGCCGCCAGTCCGTGCGCCCGGCGAACGCTTCCTGATTCAGCCATTCCACATGGGCCGTCGCGTCCTCGTACTCCACGGGATACCGCGTGCCCGCCTTCTCCCAGAGCAGTCCGGAACCGGTGTCCTCCACCACGTCGCCCTTATCCGCAAAGCGGCCGTACCCGTAGGTCGCCGGACGCCAAAGCTCGTCGAGCCCGAATGTCTCGCGCGCTTCGGCAGGACGCACCTTGCGCGGCTCGCTACGCGGTTTTTCTCCTGCGTGATGCCGAGGAACCTGATCCGGGTCGAAATAGGAGCAGACCTCGTCGCGGCGCTCTGCCCACGCTGCGGCCAGCTCGTCCAGCGCGGCGAGCATGGCCTCGGCGTCGGCAAAGCGCTTGGTGCGGTCATGCGCCAGCGCGGACGCGAAAAATTCGTCCCACCCCTGATCCAGATCGGGATGACTGTGGCTGATCCGCGTAGTGCGGTCGCCCTCGTTGGGCAGCAGCCCGGTGAGCATACGGAAAAGCGTCACACCCACGGAGAACAGGTCGGCGCGGGCGTCGGCCTGTTCCGGATCGTCCTCCTGCTCGGGCGCGGTGTAGTAGGGCGAGCCAACCACCATGCCCTTGTGGCGCGTGAGCGCTTCGCCGCGCAGCTTGCTCAGGCCGAAGTCGATAAGCCGCACTTCATCGCGACCCTCGGGACCTTCGGCGAGCATGACGTTGAACGGCTTCACGTCGCGGTGCACGATCCCCGCATAGTGCAGGCGGTCCAGCCCCATGAGCATCTGCCGCGCGATGGAGAGCGAGGCCTCCACGCCCAGCCTGCGCGACGGAGCCTCCACCTCGTAGGTCTCGCCCATGAGCAGGCCGAGGTTGTTGCAGTAGTACTCCATGGCAAAATGCGGCGGGACCGTCTCGTCGCCCTCGGAAACGTCGAAGATGCCCGTGACGTTGGGATGCCGGATGCGGGCCATGGTCACCGCCTCGCGCAGGAACGCGCGCCGAATGTTGTCCATGCCCATGATGTCTTCGAGAATCTCCGTGGGACGGCAGACCTTGAGCGCCACCATCCGCCCCGTCACCGGCATGGCGGCCTTGTAGACCGCGCCCATGCCGCCCCTGCCGAGCAGACCGCGTATTTCGTATTTTCCTACATGCATACCGGAAAGTACGAAATCGAGCCGCCATCGTCCAGAGCCGCTTTTGGGTTCCCTTCCCGCCGACACGAAAAAAGGCCCGCGGCGTCATGCCGGCGGACCTGCGGATCTTGCGGGGCGGTGCGTCCGTTCAGTCCTTGACGCTGACGCGACCCACCACCTGCGGATAATAGCCCTCGTCCAGCCGCACGGGGCGGCCGCCGATGCGCTCCATGCGCATGGTCAGCACCTCCAGCTTCTGCATCTGGCGATACCGTTCGGACTCGTCCTCAAGATGTTCCAGCAGGTCGTGCACCCTGTTGATCTCCTTGCGCAGGGCGCGCTCGTCGTCGATGTAGCCGCTGGTCTTGAGCATCCGGTAGGCAAGGCGCACGTCGGGCGGCATGTCCGCGGCCTCGTCCTTGGGCAGGGGCCTGCCCGCACCTTCGAGGTTGTCGAACTTGCCCTCCCTGATGGCCCTCTTGATGCGGTCTTCCGCGATGATCTCCGACAGGAACATGTGTCGACCCTGCTCCGGCTCGCTCACCCTGTCAAGCCGCTCTCCCGCTCTCGTCACGCTTGACAGAGCGGCCCGGAACCGTTCACATGCCAGAATGATGAACCTTCGCCTGCCCGCCTTGCCGGCCGCGCTTCTCGCGCTTCTTCTCGCACTTTGCGGTCTGGCCGCCTGCGCTCCGAAAACCGGAGAACCGGTCCGCGATCTGGCGGTGATGCCGCAGGACGCGGGCGCGTACCACGCTCTCCCGGCCGACAGGGAACTGCTCTCCCCGCCGCAACAGGCGACGCTGTATGCCGACTTTCTGCGCAGGCACTTCGAGCCGTGGGAGCGCGACGAGGCCGCAACGCCTGAGGAATGGGCCTTCTGGGCGCTGGACAGCTTCCGCCCGGGCAGGGTGTACGGCGAAAACACCCTCGCGCGCGACGCCGCGTGGTTCAAGCGGATGAAGCGGCTTTCGCAACCGGCGCAGTATCCCTCCATGGCGCGCCCCGCGGTGACGCTTCGCGCAACCTCCATGCGTGCGCTGCCCACGCGGGAGCCGGTGTTCAAGGACTTCGACCTTGCGGGCGAGGGCTTCCCCTTCGACTACAACCAAAACTCGATGGTCCCGGCGGGGACGCCCGTACAGGCGGTGCACGAGAGCGCGGACGGCCGGTTTCTGCTGGTGGAATGTCGCTTCGCCTTCGGCTGGGTGCCGACAAATGATATTGCGTTCGCGGGCCGTGACTTCATGCGGCGGTTCAGGACGCAGGCCATGGCCGCCTTTGTTCGCGACAGGGTTTCGGTGCGCGACGCTTCGGGCATCTATCGTTTCACCGCCGGAGTCGGCACGGTGCTGCCGCTTGAACGCTTTGCCGACGACGAGGAGCTCATGGCTCTTGTGCCCATCCGGATGCCCGGCGGATTCGCCTCGGCAGTGCCCGCCCCGCTGCCCGAAGGGAGCGCCGTGCCCCAGCCTCTCTCCACCACGCCGGAAAATTTCGCCATGATAGGCAACGCCATGGCCGGGCGTCCGTACGGATGGGGCGGCCTGTACGAAAACCGCGACTGCTCCGCGCTGACCATGGACTTCATGACGCCTTTCGGCATATTTCTGCCGCGCAACTCCGGCAGTCAGGCCTCGCACGGCGACTTCTCCCCGCTGGAACACATGACCCCGGGCCGCAAGAAGGCGTTCATCGCCAATGCCGCCGTGCCGTTCCTGACGCTGGTGCGCAGCCCCGGTCATATCATGCTCTACATCGGCAACTTCGAGGGCGAACCCGCCGTGCTGCACGCCACATGGGGCGTGAAGACCAACCGCTTCGGCAGGGAAGGACGGCTCGTCATCGGCAGGGCCGTAATCACCACCCTCTCGCCCGGGGCAGAGCGGCGCGACGTCCCCAGACCGCTCATCGAATCGGTACGCGGCATAACCTTTCTGGCTCCAAGGGAGATTCGTCCATGATGCGCACCGCCGGATTCATGCTCTTCACCGCCTGCCTGCTCGCCCCGCTTCCCGCGCTCGCCGACGAGGTCATTCCCCTTGGCAAAGGGACCTCCTGCGCGGTGCATGAAGTCGACTACGCGGTGCGGACCGTGGACTGCATCGAAGACGGCATCCGTCAGGCGCGTTGGATCTGTTCGCTGGAAGGGGAAACGGTTTGCCGACTCGAAGGCGACCGGACAGTGAGCCGGTCCTTTCTCGACCCGTTCGACGGGCACCTGTGCCGCGAGCTCTGCGGAGCCGGAGCGCCCTGAGCGCCGGAGCGTCGGGATTCCGCCGCCCGCGGGCCGCGCAGCACGCTCCACCGCCCCGCCACCGTCCGCAAGCCTTTGCGCTGCCGCACGTTTCCGACATCTGGTACGCGCGATGCTAGCTCAACTGCATGAGAATACGCACATGGGTATCGCTTTTCCTGCTCGCGGCCGCCACGTCCCTGTCGGGCTGTCTGGCCGTCAACATGGCGCTCGGCGCGGGCGGCCTGCTGCTCGGCGGTCCGGTACAGTACGCGGGCATGGCCTATTCCGTTGGAGAGTATACGTATCAATACGGCGTGAACGGGAAAACCCCGGTGGCAGTCATGGGCGAGAAGCTGGCGTTTCTCTCGCCGGACCGGCAGGCTGCGGATTCGCAGAAGGTCCGCCGGGTAACGCCTAAAAAGATTTCGCCTCCGGTGCTCCCGGCTTCGGACACGGTTCGCGCCGCCGCAGAGCCCGAGCCATTTGAGAAAGCGTCTGTGTCCGCCGCCGACGCCGTCGGTCCGGCGATCTCGTCGGCAGGCCGCGCCACGGTGTCCCGGTCCGACCCTGCCCGCACTGAGAGAAAAACGTCCCGCCCGGACTTTCCCCTTACCGACTCCGCGAAGGCTCTGCAGGCGTCGACCCCCGTCCGGTCAACATCTGCCGCTGCGACCCTCGCCGAAAAGCATGTCGCCCCGGTCATCGCGGCCTCGAACCTGACCCGTCTGCAGCGCGTGGAGCTCCGGTTCCGCGAGCTTGACCGCGACGACTCCGGACGCCTCCTGCGACTGCTCCTGCCGGAACGCAGCTCCGGCATCAACGGGGGCTGGCAGATTCGCCATGCGCTGAATCAGCAGCCAGTGTCCCGGTAGCCACTGTCGCCCCGTCCGCCGAGGCTCTGGTCGCGCTGGTACTGCGCCCACTCCAGAAGGTCCTCCGGGAGCGCCTTCCAGACGCCGCGCCCGGCCCGCTTCCACGCGGGAAGACCGACCTCGCGCACCAGGTACGCCATTTCCTTGGGGTTCTCGCCGACGGCCTTGCAGATCTCCTTGGCGCCCCGCAAACAGATGGGATTCATGCCGCCTCCGAAAGCTCGTTGACGTCCTCTACCTGCAGCCGGAATTCATCCGTGCCTTCCATCATGGCCAGAAACTCGTCCATGGCGTCATCGGACGCCAGCACGCCCCGCACGCTGCCCAGCGCACCAAAGCGGCGGCCCAGCAGGATGCATCCGGCAGTGTGTTCAGCCACGTTGCCCCGGTGAAACAGGATGTCTTCCCGGCCCGGGACCCGCTGCACCTCGAAGGTTCTTCCGTGCCGCGGGGAGAGCACCCTGCCGCATTTGTAGGTCCCGGCGGGGATGCAGGATATGAAGGGCCTGTTGCCCGCGGCCGGCGGTTCGAGGCAGACGCAGAAGGCCCTGCCCGCCACGCTCAACACGCCGAACGTTCCGTCTGCCGAGCTCTCGATTCTCACTATGCGTACAAGCGATTTCATATTGTACCTCCTGCGGCGATTAATTAGTCATTCGGCTATAATCTGTCAAGCCAATTTTGCCAAAAGGCTTTAGACAACTGCCAAAATGTGTGTATAGTGCATGGAAAATATTTGGAAACCCCGACAAGGAGTGAGGTATGGGTTTCACGGACCAGATCCGTCAGGCGCTCACCAGCAGGGTAGGCAGGGGCAAGCGGTTCGCCAACAACAAGCGGATGGCGGACGATCTCGAGATCGATCCTTCACAGCTTAACCGGTTCCTTAAGCGGGAGCGCGGGCTGACGGCGGACTCCATAGGCAAGATACTCGACAAACTCGGGGCACGCATCGTCTTCCCGGACGAACCCAGAGACGAGCCCATGGAGGTTCGGCTCTCGGGGGAGGAGACGGGCCTCTCCTCCGGGGACTACATTGCGGTGCCCATCACCAGACCAGAGCTCGCGGCCCGGCCGGGCCTGATCCCCGAAGATGCCGTCGAGGGCTGGATTCTGGCCTGGCGGCATCACGAATCCATCCGCTTCCGCAGCAACCTCGCCGCGCTGCGCATCCCGCAGGGCGACCACTCCCTCGCGCCGCTGCTGAGTCCCGGCGACGTGGTCCTCGTGGACCGCAACGACCGGGACCCGAACCCCACCGGCAGGATCATGCTGGTGAACTCCCCGGACGGCGCGGCCTCGGTGCGTCGCGTCAACGCGAGAAATACGGGACAAGGCCTTCAGCTTGTGTTCTACTCGGAAAACTCCCGGGAGTTTCCGCCGGAGACCCATATGCTGGAAAGCGAATACGAAGGCGACATAACCCGGGCGATCGGCGGCGGCATCATAACCGCCATGGCCGACATGACCCGCAAGTAGACAAGGAGACACCTCATGCCCAGACTCATCTATGCCGTACCCTGTCATGACATCATCATCGACAGGCAGAGCAACGACACCACCTTCATCCGCAGCATCGAGCACGCCGCCCCGAAGGAGCTGCCCGCGGTGCTGCCCGGATTCCACATCGGCACGCTCTGGGAGCCCGAAGGAGCGGAGCAGTTCTCCGTTTCCCTGCAGATGACCGACCCGGACGGGGAGACCACCATTCTCGGCACGCAGGAGGTTCAGCCCGGCCAGACAGTGCTGCACAAGATGACCTTCCAGCTCCCCGGCCTCGAAGTCAAAAAGGCGGGACGGCACGGCATCGGCGTCTGCATGCTGGAAAACGGCAGCTGGACCACCCTCGCCGAGCTTCCGCTCTACGTTGTTCAGTCCTGATTCGATACGAATCGGCGATATCGTCTTTGCCGATACCGACCTCGGCCGCCGCGAAGGGGTTTTCCACACCCTTTTTCGGCGCGCCGAGTCTCTTTTTAAACAACTACGGCGAGTTGCCCAGCGCTGCGTTTCGTTCGCAACAGGATAGTATACGCGAGAGGCAAAAGGCACCGCAAACAGGCGAATCTATAGGACAATTTACAAAAACACATAGACACGAAACCCTGTTTCCAATATACAATACCACTCCTGCTATATTTATTCGTTCAACCTTTTTTCCACGGAGGACAATCCATGCTGGAAGTGGTATTCATACTCCCCGACGAGGAGGGCAGGCTTCCCCGGCGGAAAGACCTGCTGGATGCCGGGGTCGCAGTCTCCTCGGCCGTTGCGCCTGCCGAAACCGCCCGACGCTCCAGCCATTCGGAGCAGCGGCCCCGGAAGACCGCCACAGAGCCGGAAAAGACTCCTGCATGAGAAGCAAACACCACGAGAACAAGTTTTGTCCGTTCACGAAAAATGCTTTCGGACACTTGCTCACGATCACGATATGTCAGAGGGCAAAACACTTTCCTTACGTTGACGAGTCATAACCATCAGTGCATATTCTACAAAAATGAATATCCACCCGGAGCAAGTGCCGTGAGTTCCACCGAGACCTACCAGAACATCTTTATCGCCCGTCAGCCCGTTTTCACCGAGAAGATGAAAATCTGGGGCCACCTTCTGCTTTTCCGCAACAGCATCGAGGCCACCTCGGCGGATATCTCCGACTGCTCGGAGGCGACGCTGGAGGTGCTCTCCAACCTCCCTCTCTGCTCCAGTGAAGAAACCGTGCGGGACAAAGTGCTCATCCACTTCACCCCCGAGATTCTCGAGCGCGGCATCACCCACGTGCTGCAGCCGGGTTCGGCGGTGGTCATAATGGAGCGCGACCCGTACCCGCAGGACGGCCTGCTGGACATGCTGGAGACGCTGCGCGCGGAAGGCCACCTCGTGGCGGTGGACAACTACGACCCCTGCGTGGCCTGCCCGCTCGACACCGTGGCCGACATGGCCATCGTCGACGTCAACGGAAAGGACCAGGCCCGGCTTACCGAGATCGCCGCGAGCGCCCGTCACATGGGTATCGGCCAGCTCCTGGCCAAACGAGTGGAGACGCCCGAGGCCATGACGCAGGCCCGGGAAGCGGGATTCAACCTCTTTCACGGCTACTTCTTCAAGCAGCCCGAGACCGTCGCCGGACGCAAGATCACTTCCAGCGAGATCACGCGGCTCAAGCTGTTCGACCTCATCGAAAAGGAAGAGCCGGATTTCGACGCCCTCACGGACGCCATCGAAGCGGACGTCGCCATCAGCTACCGGCTGCTGGCCTTTCTGAACTCCGCCAACTTCAGCTTCACCACCACCATCAAGTCCATCAAGCAGGCCGTGGTGCTCACCGGGTGGCGCCCCATCCGGAACTGGGTGCGGCTGGTCATCCTCACGGACATGAACACCACGGAGCGCGGGCGCGAGCTGGCGTACATCTCCGCCCACAGGGCCAAACTCTTCGAGACCGCGGCGCTCGGCGGCGGACACGACGAGGTCTCCGACAAGCTGTTCATGCTGGGCCTGTTCTCCCTGCTGGACGCGCTGCTGGACATCCCCATGAAGGAAGCCCTCAAGCACCTGCCCATCGACGCCGAGGTCAAGGAAGCCCTCGGCGGCACCCCCAACAGGCTGACGCCGTGGCTCGAACTCGCCTCGTCCATCGAGAACTCGAACTGGGACGAGGTCGGACGCATCGCTCGGTCCATCGACCTGCAGCCCGGCACCGTGGCCATCAGCTACCAGCACGCCTTCACCTGGGCCGACACGTTCTTCGGCGGCACATGCGCGGGCAAGGAAAAGGCCCAGTAGGCCCGCCATGGCTCGCAGGGTACGGGCAGCGCTTCTTCTCGCTCTGACTTGCCTGCCCCTGCTGTGCGTGAACGCGGCCGCCGACGACTCCCCGATCGCACCGGGAAGCTCCTTCGACATTCGGATACGGACCTTCGTCCAGAACGAATACGGGGGGCTCAAGGAGGTGGAGGCGCCGGTGGTGCGGCTGGAGAAAGCCGCCATCGCCGACGTTGCCGCCCGCGACTACCGCTACGCGCCCGGAGGATCATCGGATTTCGTGGTCAACGTGCGGTTGGCCTGCCTGCATCCCCGGCTAGCGCAGGAGGCGGCCGCGAAAAGCGACCTGCGCTATCCGCTGCCGGCCAACGAGGGCGGCCTGCCGCTCTTTCCCAGCCGCATCTTCGTCTGGTCCAAGGCGCTGGAGTCCATCCCGCGCTCCCAGTGCTCGGGCGTTCTGGAGCTGGCAGTGGGACGCCGCGAGGGTTCGTCGGTGCGCAGCATCATGAGCCGCAGCGGCTCACTCGCCTGCGGCAGGGACGTGGACTGTGCGTTCGAGAAATGTCGGGACGACCTTGAAGAGACGCTCCTGGAAGCCCTTTCGGGCATCTTCCGCTAAAGCCCTCGGGACCACTCCGGGCGCAGGGCTTCGCGCCCTTCCAGAGCCCGCGCCAGCGATGCCAGCACACGCTCCCGGTCCGAAGGCATCCTTGCCCTGAACGGCGCGTGGTTCGAGGCGTGGTTTGCCAGAAGCAGCCCGCGAAAGCCCTCCATCTCCTCCACCATGGCGTGAAGCTCCCGCAGCATGCCCCGCGCGTCCGGCATCCGGAACCGCCCGGCGCGGATGTCCTCGTCCAGCGGCGTGCCCGGAATCGGCATGAGGGTCAGAGCCGCGGCCTGATGCGGGCGCATTTCGCACAGCGCCCTGCCCGTCTCCCGGGCGTGGCGCTCCCACATCCCGGTTCCGCCCAGCCCGTTGAGCACGGTGACGTTGAGCTTCAGGCCGGCGTCCACCGCCTTCTGTCCGGCGGCCACGATCTCGGTCACGGTGCTGCCCTTGTTCATGCGCTCCAGCACTGGTTCGCTGCCTGACTCAAGCCCCATGTAGACCATGCGCAGCCCGGCATCGCGGAGCTCTCGCAGGTCCTGCGGCGACTTGCCGCGAAGGTTGCGGGCGGAGGCGTACATCGCCACCCGCCTCACCTGCGGCAGGAGCTCCCGGACAGCTGCCAACAGCTCCATGAGCCGATGTGTCGGCAGCGCCAGCACGTCGCCGTCACAGAAGAAGAGCCTTTTGTGCCGGGGCATGTTGCGCGACGCCCAGCGCAGGTCCTCCAGCACAGCCTCGAACGGGCGCACGGAAAACGGTTTGTCCCTGTACGCGCCGCAGAAGGCGCATCTGCCGTGGGAGCACCCCAGCGTGGCCTGAATCAGGATGCTGTCGCCCTCGGACGGCGGCCGGATCACGGTTCCCTGATGTTCCATGCCCCGAGTATGCCCGCCGCCGCGGCGAAAGACAATCGCCGAGCCATCTCTCATTGACGCTCGTGGCTCGATTGCATAAGAATTTCAGGATGGACAATCTTTTCCGCAGAGGTTCGATGTGAATACCCAGCAGCACCCGCCTGCCTCATACGTCTCGCTGGACACGGCGACCCACGCGCTTCTCACGGCGTGCCCCGAACCCGCCATGATCCTCGGCGGACAGGGATCCATCCTTGCCGCCAATCAGCAGGCCGCGCAGATGTTCAACTTCGCCGAGCCCGAAGAGCTGCTGCGTCACAACCTGTACGAGCTGCTGCCCGAAGAGCTCATCACCAACCGCAAGGAGCGCGTGCGCGAGGCAGCAAGGCAGGGACGCCAGTCGCGTTTCGAGGAGGACATCAACGGGCGGTCCTACGTCCACACCGTGGTCCCCATCGGCGAGGACACCCGCGGAAACCTGCGGGTAGCCATCTGCTCGCGGGACATGACCACCATCCGCCAGACCGACGAGGACCTGCGGCGCGAGCAGCAGCGGCAGATATTCTTCATGGAATCCCTGCCGGGACTCGTGTTCCACCTGTACCCCGACGACACCATCCGCTACGCGAACCGCTATTTCCGCAAGCTCTTCGGCAGCCCCAAGGGGCTGACGTGCCGAAACCTCATCCGCTGCGACAACGAGGAAGACGACGAGAGCTGCGGATTCTGCCCCCCGCGGGAGGCCATGGCCCACGACAGGTCGGTGGAAAAGGACTGGACCGCGCCCAACGGCCAGACCTTCCACATCCAGTACAGCCCCATGACGGACAGCTCCGGCCAGCGCATGGTCATGGGGCTAGGCATCGACATCACGGCCCGCAAGGAGGCCGAGGACGCCCTGCGCGAGGCTCGCGACAAGCTGGAGGAGCGCGTCCTCGAGCGCACCGAGCAGTTGGAGAAGGCCAACCAGCAGCTGCGGGCCAAGAGCATCAACCTGGTCAAGGCCAAGAAGAAGGCCGACGACGCGGCCAATGCCAAGTCCAAGTTCCTCGCCAACATGAGCCACGAAGTGCGCACGCCGCTCAACGCCATCATCGGCATGACCGAACTGGCGCTCAAGGCCGAGGACTCGGCGACCCGCCGAGAATATCTGGAGAACGTGCTGGAGGCGGGGACCTCCCTGCTCACGGTCATCAACGACATCCTCGACTTTTCCAAGATCGAGGCTCAGAAGCTCTCCCTCGAGTCCGTGGACTTCAGCCCGCGCAAGGTGGCCGCCGGGGCCGTGGAGATGCAGAAGCCCGCGGCAAAGGAGAAAGACCTCGCCCTGAGCCTCGCCGTGGACGAGGATGTCCCCGAGCGGCTGCGCGGGGACCCGTCGCGCCTGCGGCAGATACTGGTGAATCTCATCGGCAACGCGGTGAAGTTCACGCCCAAGGGCAGCATCTCAGTGCGAGTGCGCGCCGAGGAGATTAATCCGGACGAATCCGCAACCCTGCGCTTCGTCGTGGAGGACACCGGCATCGGCATCCCCGAGAACAAACGGCACGCCATCTTCGAGAGTTTTCTGCAGGCCGACGACTCCATCACCCGCAAGCACGGAGGGACCGGCCTCGGGCTGGCCATCAGCAGGCTGTTGGTGGACCTGATGCACGGCAGCTTCCACGTGGAGAGCGAAGAGGGCAGGGGCAGCGCCTTCAGCTTCACGGCCAAGTTCCTGCCGTCCATAGGCGAAGACGAGGAGCCCGACGACGGCCCGCTGCCGGAACTGCCGAGACTGAGCATCCTGCTGGCGGACGACAACCGCCTGAACCGCCAGCTTGCGGCCACGGTGCTGCGGGAGAACGGTCACGACGTGACGCCGGTGGAGAACGGGCAGGAGGTGCTGGACCTGCTGCGCGCGGCGCGCTTCGACCTCGTGCTCATGGACGTGCAGATGCCCATCATGGACGGCGTCAGCGCCACCCGGGCCATCCGGACGCTCGGCAGCGGCGTGCTCAATCCGCAGATACCGGTCATCGCCCTCACCGCTCACGCCCTCAAGGGCGACCGGCAGCGCTTCCTCGACGCGGGCATGGACGGATATGTGTCGAAGCCCATCCGGGTCAGGGAGCTCCTGCGCTGCATCGCAAACACCTATTTCAATACAGGCGGCGCGCAGGAGAGCGGGGAAAAACTGCACGAAAAGCCCCAGCAGCACGCCTTCGACCGCGAAAGCGCCCTGCAACTGCTCGACGGGCGAATCGACCTGCTGTCCATGATGGACGACATTTTTCTGCGCGACGTGCCCGAAGACCTCGCCCGGCTGGAAAACGCCATGCGCGACGGAGACGCGGCCGGAGCCAAGGGATACGCCCACTCCATCAAGAGCGCCGCGCGCACCGTCGGAGCCGTCTCCGCAGGCTCCGTGGCCGAACAGATGGAGTACCAGTGCGGCAAGGGCGAGATGGCGGCCGCGGGCGAATCCCTTGAAATCCTGCGCGAGGAGCTGGCCACGGCCATGCGCGAGATCACCGCCGCCAAGAACGACAACGACGAGCAAACCTCGGAGGATGAATCCGCATGAAGACGATATTGGTCGTAGACGACGCCCCCATGATCCGGGAACTCATTCAGAACGTGCTCGAAGCGGAAGGATACAATGTCGTGCTGGCGGCCGACGGCGAGGAAGCCGTGAACGCCTACAATGAGCACGAGATAGACCTGAGCATCATCGACATCTTTCTGCCCAAGAAGGGCGGCCTTCAGGTCATGGGGGAGATGGTGAGCATGGAACGCCCCCCGAAGTTCATAGCCATATCGGGGGGCGAGGCGTTCAATCCGGAGGCCATCGTCGAGCTCGCCAAGGTTTACGACGTGGTGGACACGTTCACCAAGCCCATCAACACCAGAAAACTCGTGGAGACCGTCCGCCGAACGCTGGAAGAGGACGAGAGCTGAGTCAGCTGAAGTCCACGGTCACGCCTTCGTTGACGTAGTAGAGCACCTTGAACTTGAGCTGTAGCTTGTCCACGAGCGTCTCCGCGGAACAGTCGCCCATGTCGGCCACGCGCACGTAGGCGTTGCGGAATCCGGGCTCCGCGGTGTCGTAGGAGGTGAACACGCTGGTGAACTGGATGCCGGCCCTGCGCAGCTCGTTGAGCAGCTCCGCCAGCGGGCCGGGCTTGGCCTCCAGCCGGAACGCGAACTGCGCGCCACCCCGGACCGAGCCTGTGGCGGCGCTGAGAAAGCGCATGACGTCCGCCTGCGTGATGATCCCCACCAGCCTGCCGTCGTCCACCACCGGTATCCCGCCGATCCTGTGGCGCACGATCTGCTCGGCAACGGAGTCCATGCAGGACGTTGAGGACACCGTGATGGGCTCCAGCGTCATGATGTCCGAGGCCCGCAGCGAGGCGAGGCCGCCGCCCGTCACCTCGGCATTGTCGCAGGGCAGGAACTTGGACGGCATGGCGTCGCGCACGTCGCGGTCCGACACGATCCCCACCAGCATCCCGTCCCGGTCCACAACAGGGAACTGACGGATGTTCTTGCGATGCAGAATCTCGGCCGCATCAAGCACCGTCGAATCCAAACCCAGCGTCAGCACGTTTTTCGTCATCCATTCTCTGACCAGCATAGATCCTCCTGCCCGACAATTCTCGGATTCGTCTTTATCGTATTCGCATACCGGAAAAAAAGCAAAACAATACGCATCGGCCCAGCCGCCTAGAGCGTTTTCCTGTGCTCCGACACCGCCACCACGATCTCGGCGAACTCCCCGAGGAGGTCCGAGACGCGGGAATACGCCTCGCGAACTGACTCTTCCGGGGCGTCCGCCTCCTCCAGGTCCATGACGAACAGCTCCAGCTGCCGCGCCCGTTCCATGGTTTTCAGCGCATGAACATGGCTCACGAGGTTGGCGATCGCATGCAGGGTGGCGGCGCAGGTGCGTGCGTCGCGCTCCTGCATGGCCCTGCGCAGCTCCGCGCTCTTCAGGTCCGCCTCGCGCAGGAAGATGTCCAGAATCTCCCTGAGCAGGTCCTCGTTGCCCTGAAAGCGCCGCTCAAGGGTCTCCACGTCGAGCCCGAACGCTTCCGGAGCAGAGCCGCCGAGCGTTCCTGTCGCCGCCACCGGGTCCCGCCGCCTCGCCGGGGGGGCCACGCCCGGGGGCGGCGTGCACGAGATGTTCGCCGCTGGGCCGCGCCTGCGCCGGGCGGCGTTGCGGGCAATGGCCGCAGAGAGCTTCTCCATGTCCACGGGCTTGGTGACGTAGTCGTTCATTCCCGCCTCCAGTATCCTGTCCCTGTCCCCCTTCATGGCGTAGGCGGTCAGGGCGATGATGGGGATCGCGGGGTCGTAGCGCCTGCCGTCGGAGTTCCTGATGACGCGGGTGGCCTCCATGCCGTCCATCTCCGGCATCTGGATGTCCATGAGCACGAGGTCGAAAGGGTCCCCGGAGCGCCTGAGCGCCTCCAGCGCCTGACGTCCGTCGCCCGCCACCTCAACCTCGTGACCGAACATGGTCAAAAAGTGCGTCAGGAACTTCTGGTTGAGCGGGTTGTCCTCCACCAGCAGCAGCCTGAGGTTGAACGCGCCGGAAACCGCGTCATGCCGGGAGTCGTCCTGGGCCGCCTCCTGTGCGGCCTCGTCCAGCAGCACGTCGAAACGGAACTCCGCGCCGCGCCCGGGTTCGCTCGTCACCGATATGCCGCCCCGCATCATCTCCACGAGCTCCCGGCAGATGGCGAGCCCCAGCCCCGTGCCCTGATGCCGCTTTCCGGAGGACGCGTCGGCCTGCGTGAAGCTCTCGAAAATGCTCTCCTGCTGCTCTTCGGAGATGCCCGGTCCGGTGTCCTCCACCCGGAACAGCAGCCGCGTCGCCGAATCAGGTCCGGGCCGCGCCTCCACGCTTATCTCCACGTGCCCCTTGTCGGTGAACTTCACGGCGTTGCTCAACAGGTTCCGGACGACTTGCCCGAGCCGCTCCCTGTCGCCGCGCAGCCGGGCGGGCACCGAGTCGCCCACGTGCAGGGTCAGCTCAACCCCCTTGGCGGCGGCCTCGGCCTCGTGCGGGTTGACCACGCGGCTCAGGGTTCTGCGCACGTCGAAATCCTCGGGGGAAAGGCGCATCTTGTCGGCCTCTATCTTGGAGAGGTCGAGCACGTCGTTGATGATGTTGAGAAGCGACCGGGCCGCGTCGCGGATCATGTCCAGATTCTGCCGCTGCTCCGGCTTGAGGCCCGTGGTGATGGTCATCTCGGTCAGCCCCATGATGCCGCTGATGGGGGTGCGGATCTCGTGGCTCATGTTGGCGAGGAACCGGCTCTTGGCCTTGCTGGCCTCTTCGGCGACCACCTTGGCCTCCTCGGCCGCCGTGTTCGCCGCCATCAGCTCCTGCTCCATCCGGCCGCGCACCACCGCGCTGCCGAAGATGTCCGCGGCCATGTGCAGGGCGTCCGTCTCCACGGAGAGCCACTCCCGGTCCTCCTTTCTGGCCACGAGGCCGAGGAATCCCCATAGGCCGTCGGCGGTCAGAACGGGTACGGCCACGACGGACCGGATCCCGAGCTGTTCGAAGAACTCCCGCTCCTGGCCGGGCATGTCGCCGACGCTGCCGACCACGGCCCGGCCCTTGCTCAGTCGTTCACGCCAACGCGAAAAACGCGGCTCGAAGGGAACCTCCTGCAACTCGGGCAACGACGCGAGGCTGGTCAGTCCGGGCGCGGACCACTCGTGGATCAGCGAAGAGACCATGCGGCCCTCGCGGTCTTCATGGTTGCGCATGACATACGCCGTATCCGCCTTGGCGGAGCGCCCCATGTGCCGGATGATCCCTGCTATCTCCTCCTCCCAGCCCTTCTCCCGCAGAAAGCGGCTGGCGGCCTCGCTCACGCCCTGCAGGATGGAGTCGCGCTTTTCCAGCGCCTGCTCGAAGCGCTTCTGGGAGGTGATGTCGCGGGCAATGCCGAAAGCGCGGGCGACCTTGCCCGATGCGTTCAGCTCCACGCGGCGGTGCACCTGCAGAAAGCGCAGCTCGCCGCCCGCGGTGTGGACGCGATACTCGAAATCCAGCGGCCAGCCGTCCATGACGGCCCGGTTGGCCTGATCGAAAATGTCCCTGTCCTCAGGGTGCACGAAGCGGCGCATGCCGTCGAACCCGCCCGCGAGATCGGAGGCGTCGCACTCAAGAATGCGCTGCAGCCCCTCCGACCAGAGGACTTCGCGGTCCGGCCCCATCTCCCAGCTGCCGATGCGGGCCACCATCTGCGCCTCAAGAAGCTGTGCGCGGCTGCGCTCCAGTCCGGCCTCGGCCCGATACGTCTCGGAGTTGTCCAGCAGCACGCCCCGAAGCCCGGCGGGCCTGTCGCCCTGCGCGTAACGGGGCTCGGCGTGAAGCCGCAGATATTTCGTGCGCCCGTCGGCGAGGTTGACCTTGAAGCAGACGTCCAGCAGCCGCCCGCGACGGAGCCCCTGCCGTATGCCGGACTCCATCGACGGCAGATCGTCGGGGTCCATCATGCGCCTGAGCACCGCGCCGGGGCTGGGGGTGGCGGGGTCAAGCCCAAGCATGGCGCAGGCACGGGGACAGAACCGCTCCCGCCCCGAGGCCGCGTCGTAATCCCACGAACCGAAAGGCGCGATGCGGTCCATGAGCCGGGCGGTACGCTCCTCCTCCGCCCGGTCCCTTTCGCGATCCCATGCGCGCTCGGCCCGCCACGCCGCTCGCAGCAGCCCTTCAGAGCCGTCTTCCCCGAGACAGGCGTCGTGCGCGCCGCGCCGCATGGCCTCGCGCGCGCGGTCCCAGTCGCCGGCAAGGGCGACGCACGGTCCGCGGGCGGCGGCTTCGGACAGGGCGGAGGCTCCCGCATCCACGAGCAGACAGCCTCCCCGGGCTTCCGCTTCCGCAACAGAGGAGGGCTCGCCAAGCACCTCCTGGCCCGCGCCGCGGACAAGCTCCCGTGCGCGGGAGAGGAATTCGGGGCCTCCCAAAAGATAAAACCCTGCGGCCACGGTCATGCCCTCCCCTGCCGGGAGGCGGATATGGGATTCGACTGCATCATGGGGCAAATCCTATCAGCAGTTTCCGCGCCGGGCAATTTCCATGTTCCGGGCGCCTTGCGCATTCCCCTACACAGGAGTACCTTTTTCCCGTGGGGGACCCTTCATGAGATTCGCCCGTGCCGCCAGCCTCTTCCTTTCCCTGCTGCTTCACGCCGCAGCGGTCTTCCTGCTGATCGCCGGAACGCGCTTCCCTCATGCGGCGGAGGAGACGCTCAGGGTCGACCTGACCCGGCTGGAGCCGTCCCCAGCGTCGCCGAACGCTCCGAGCCCGCCCGAAACTGCCGAACCGGAAACGCCCCGGAACGAGTCGCCCCCACCCCCTGCCGAACCGACGACGCCTTCCCCGGCTGCCGCGCCTGTCGACGAGGCTCAGGCGGAAGCCTCCATCCCCGCGCCGCCTCAGCCGTTCGAGACCATCCCGGACCGGCCGCTGCCCGCTGATGCGGAGAGCGAGCCTCCCGCTCCCGAACCGCCCCCGCGCCCCGGTGCGGCCCCCGACCCTCCCGACGCTACGGAACCCGCGCCCGAGTTCGATGCGCAGGGGCGGCGGGTCATCCGGGTCGGATCACCGGACGGTCTGGCTCATCGCGGACACGAGGGGCGCTTCGGCGGCTCGCTCATGGGCGCGGTCTACTCGCACTCCAGCCGCGAGTACGCCGGCAGCTTCGTGACGCCCGGGGGGCGGCACGTCACCGTCATCGACGCCCGCGAAACCGAATACGGGCGGTTCCTGCTCTACGATTCCGCCGCAGGCACGCTGCGCCGCCTCAAGAAATTCAACAAGTACATCTACACCATCGGCCCGTCCCTCACCGAGGACGAGCCGGTGACCGGCAGCGTGACCTTCCTCGCCCGAGACGACCGGATCGAGCGCTTCATCTACATGCCCGACGACGACACCAAGGCCCTGTTTCCCGGCAAAATCCATTTCGAGGAACAGGAACTGAGTGTTCCCTGCCACGGCGTGCGGCTTCGTGCCGCCCTTGTATTGCCCGACGGCGAAACGGGACCGCTCGCCGTGCTGGTCCATGACGGCGGCTGCATGCCTCTGGAAGCCTCCACCGCCGCGGCGCGCGCCCTCGCTGCCGGGGGGATCGCGGCAGCGGCGTTCGTGCCCCGCGGCTGCGTCGGCGGGGGGGAGCCCATTCCGGACGGCCTGACCGAAGACGCCCACCGCACGCTCGCGTACCTGCGAAGGAAACACCCCGCCCGCTGTGACTGCGCGGGATACGTCGCGATAGACGGTGCCGCGCGCGCCGCAGTGGACGCCGCGACCATACGCGAGGCCGCCTTCGTCGCCGTGGTCTTCACCGAAGCGAGGGCGCCTGAAGCTCTCCCGGACGCGGCCGCCCTCCGAAAACTGGACGTTCCTTCGCTCTGGATTTTTCCCCAGCGCGGAAACGGCTACGGCCCGCTATGGGAGACCCTTCACCGTCTGCGGCAGGGAGGACTGCCGATCACCGTCCGCAAGTCCCCGCGTGACAACGCGATTCCGCTGGGCAGCTCGGAGGAGTCCGGCTCGTGGGTGCTGCCGTTCGGCGCGGCGGACGCCTCCGTGGCGGCGAAATGGATTGCCCGGATTTCGGCGCAATAGCAAATATCGGTCTTCCAGTGCGGGCCGGTTTGAGGTATGGCTTGCGTGGGACGGAAAAGAGGACACCCAGTGACGAAGCAAGCCATGACTGCGGACTCTGCGCCGGACAGCCTGCTCAGGAGCGTGGTGGAGACATCGCGCGCACCCATGGCCATCCGGTCGCTTGATCTTCGGCCGATATTCGTGAACCAGGCATTTCGCGACTTCTATTGCGAGTCGCGGAAGTCGCGGTGCGCCAAGGTGCCCGAAGACCGGCTCCCGCCCCAGACCCGCACCCTGTTTCACGAGGCCATCCGCCCGGCCATCCTGCGCGGGGACAGCTGGGAGGGCGAATACCTCGTGCGCACCGGCAAGACGGCCAAGCGGCACGTCTGGGCGCGCTTCGATCCTCTGCGCGACTCCCTCGGCCGCATCTCCTTCGCCTGGTCCAGCATGTTCGACGCCTCGGACCACGTCCGCACCAGCCAGCGGCTGCACACCAGCGAGCGCTTCCTGCGGCTGCAGGCCGAGAGCGACGCGGACCTGCTCTTCCGCATCAGCCTGCCCGAAGGCCGCATCGAACATCTCAGCGAGAGCTGCGAGGCGCTCACCGGCCGCCCGGTCGCAGACTTCAAGGACACGCCGTCACTGCTCCACGAAGTGGTCCCCGAGGGCGACCTGCCCGCGCTGGAACGCGACTGGCGCGACATTCGCCGCGGCATGCGCCGCCCGGTATACCTGTTTCCCCTGCACCACAAGGACGGCTCTCTCCGCTGGATCGAGGCCCGCATAGGCTTTGTCCGCGACGAATCCGGCACCGCCGTCGCCATGGAGGGCGTGGCCACAGACGTCACCGCCCGCAGGCACACCCAGATGGCCGTTGAGCAGTCCACCGAGAGCCTGCGCTTTCTCGCGGACAACATGGCCGACGCCCTGTGGTGCGCCGACGCCGAAGGCCGGATCATCTACGCCAGCCCGGCCTCGGAGCGGATTCTCGGGCTGCACCCGTCCGGACTTGCAGGAAAACCGCTGCAAAGCATCTTCGCCGACGAGTACGACGAGCTGCTCTCCACATGGCTGGAGAGCTGCCGCGACTCGGGCACCGACCCGCAGACCGTCGAGCTTCCCTACGACCACCCGCACATGGGCAGGCGCTGGATCAGCATCCACGGCACCGGCGCGGTGCGGCGCAACGACGAGACCATGCTGCTGGGCCTTGCCCGGGACGTCACCCGCAGGCGGCATGTGCTGGACCACCTGTACGAGAGCGAAAGCCGCTACCATTCCCTTTTTGAAGAGAGCCCCATTTCCCTCTGGGAGGAGGACTGCTCCGAGGTCAAGAGCATCTTCGACGAACTGGCAGCGGACGGCGTGCGCGACATCGCCGGCTTTCTGCGCGAGCGGCCCGAAAAACTTCGAGAGGTCCTCGCAAACGTCCGGATTCTGGACGTAAACCGAGCCACGCTGGAGCTCATGGAGGCCCCCGACAAGAAGGCGCTTCTCGGCAATGTGAACGATCTCGTCCCCGACGAGGCGCTGGGTCCGCTTGCCGAAGCGGCGGAGTGCATTGCCGGCGGCGAGACCCATTTCTCCCGCGAAGTGCCGCTGCGCACCCTCTCCGGCAATCTCCGCTGGACGCTGATGCAGGTCTGCATTCCGAAGGAGTTCTCCGCGAACATGGAACGGGTTCTGGCGTCATTCCACGACCTCACCCCGCGCCATGAAGCCGAACGAGCCCTTCAGGAGAGCGAGCGGCGCTACCGCACGCTGGTGGACAACTCCAGCGAAGGGGTCGCGGTCTCACAGGACGACAGCCTCCTGTTCGCCAACAACGCCTTCAGGCGCATCTGGGGGCTTGAAGAGCTGCCGGACTCGTCGAGCCGGGTTCTGGAAAGCGTCCACCCCGAGGACCGCGCGGGCCTCGAGAGCTGGCTGGAGTCCAGCGAGGCGCCCGACAGCTATCCCGAAGTCTTCAGGATTTTTGCGGCCGAGCGCGAGCTGCGCTGGGTGACGCTGGCAAGAAAGGAGCTGGGCTGGCAGGGGCGGCCCGCGCTCATGTACATCCTTTCGGACGTCACCGGCCACAAGATTCTGGAGCGGGAGCTGCTGCTGGCGCACGGGGAGATGGAGGACCGCGTCACTGCGCGGACCGCTGAGCTGCACAGCGTGAACGAACGGCTCAAGGCGGAGATGGCCGAGCGCGCCGAAACACAGGAGCTGCTCGACGAGAGCCGCCTGTCTTTCAAGGCCCTGCTGGACGCCTCGCCAGACTTCACCTGCCTGCTGGACGAGGAGTTCACGGTGCTCGCCAGCAACGCCATTTCCACCCACCTTTTCGGGCTGACGCCGGACGAGCTCAAACATCGCCGCCTGACCGACATCCTTCCCCGCGAGGCCGGGGCACGCCTTGCGCGCACCGCCAAGACCGTCATGCGCTCCGGCGAGGCCGCCCTCTACGAGGAAACCCACGAGGGGCGCACCTTTGAAAACAGTCTCTACCCGGTGCGCAACGAGTCCGGGGAGCTGCGGCGCATGGCCTTCTACTCTCGCGACATCACCGAACGCCATAGCGCCCGGGAGCAGATCCGTTCGCTGACCAAGCGGCTCTTCACCGCGCAGGAGTCTGAGCGCAGAAGAATTTCGCGCGAGCTGCACGATCAGGTGGCGCAGGATCTTTCCTCGGCCCTCATGGCCATCGAGACGCTGGAGTCCGCCGACCCGCAGGCCGCCCCGAAGATCGGCGGCATGCAGGCCTCGGAGGTGCTCCGCAACAGCGTGTCCAGCGTCCGCGAGATCGCCTACGGCCTGCACCCTTCCGGCCTGCGCCAGCTCGGGCTTCAGTCCGCGGTGCAGCGCCTGTGCGACGACTTCTCCAGCCGTAACGCCGTCCGGGTGGACTGCTCCTTCAGCGGCCTGGACCGCATGGACTTCGAGCTGGAAGCGTCCACGGCAATATACCGCATCATTCAGGAATCACTGGACAACATAGCACGGCACGCTGAGGCCGAAAGCGCCGTTGTACGCATCGTCGCGGCGCACCCCGACGTAATCATCCGCATCGAGGATCAGGGCAAGGGGTTCGACTGCCCGGATTCCTCGGGCGAAGGCCTTGCGGACTGCTGCATCGGCCTTCGCAGCATTCAGGAACGAAGCCGCCTGCTGGGGGGCGAAACCACCATCCATTCACGGCCGGGCGCCGGTACGAGGGTCGTGGTGAAGCTGCCCGGCGCGGCCTGCAAGAGGTAACGCAATGAAACTCATGATCGTCGACGACCATCCGCTCTTCAGGGAGGGACTCAAAACCATCATCGACCGCTCGAACAAGTATTCGGTGGTGGCCGAGGCCGGAAACGGCAAGGAAGGTTTGGAGAAGGTGCGGGAGCACACGCCGGAGATCGCGCTGGTGGACATTTCCATGCCCAGCATGAACGGCATCCAGTTCATCCGCGAGGCTGCCAAGGATTATGAGGACATGAAGTTCATCATCATCAGCATGTACTCCGAAGCGGACTACATCGTGGAAGCCTTCACCGCCGGCGCTTCCGGCTACATGGTCAAGGAGTCCGCCGCCTCCCAGCTGCTGCGATGTCTGGACGAGGTGAGCCAGGGGGAAATGTTTCTGGACAGCAGCCTCTCGCGCGAAGTCGTCTTCCGGCTGCTCAACAACAAGAACGACCGCAACGCGGGCAAGGACCCATACTCCTCGCTCACCTCTCGGGAGCAGGAGGTGCTGCGCCTGTTGGCAGAGGGGTTCTCCACCCGGGAGATCGCCCAGCAGCTCTACATCAGCCCCAAGACCGTTGAGAACCACCGCGCCAACCTCATGAAAAAGCTGAAGCTGAACAGCCCGGTGGAGCTCATCCGCTACGCGGCCCGCATCGGGCTCATCGATCTGGAGTCCTGGGCCACGTAAACGGCGTCCACGGATCAGTCCCGGGCGGCGTCCATGCGGATGATGAAGTCCTTGATCCGGTCCTTGATGGCGTCGCGGATGTCGCGCAGTTCCTGCCTTGCGCGCTCGCCTTCACCCTCGATCCGCTCCGGATCCGGAAACGGCCAGTGCTCGCGGTAGGTAACGCCGGGGAAAACCGGGCATTGCGACTCGTCCTGATCGTCGCAGACGGTGACCACCGCGCTGTACAGGCGCCCCTCGCGGTAGAAGTCGAACACGCTGTCCGCTTTCCTGTCCGAGATGTCGATGCCGTCCTCCCGCATGACCTCGACCACCTGCGGCAACAGGGCCGTCGGCTCGAATCCGGCGCTCTCGGCCTTGTATCGACCTTCGGAGAGTTCGTTCATGTAGGCTTCGGCCATCTGGCTCCGGCCGCTGTTGTGCACGCATATGAAGAGTATCCTGTCCACGCTCGGTCTCCTTTTTTACACGATCATACACACAATCTGTTACAATTTCGTTTCCAGCCGAAAAAGCCCCGCCGTCGGATGACAGCGGGGGCTTTCAAGGGAATGGGAAGGAGAGGGGCCGTGGCTAGCCCTCGGTTATCTCAATGCGGCGGGGCTTGAAGCTCTCCGCTCTGGGCAAATGAATTTCAAGCACGCCGTTGCTGAGGTTGGCCTGAATACCCTCGCGGTCCACGATGTCGGAAAGGGAAACGGTCTGGCGAAACTCGCCGCCGCCGAACTGCATCTCGGCATACCGCTCGCCTTCGCCCGACACGGTTTTGCGGCCGCTGACCGAAAGCTCGTCCTCTTCGAGGTCGATGCACAGGCTTTCCTTGGACACGCCGGGCAGGTCCATGAAGATGTAGAACCCGTCCTCGCGCTCCAGGATATCCGTGGCCGGACGATATACGGGCATTTTGCGCTCTTCGTTCTTCATAACGGTATCGTTCATGGCGTCCTCCTTTACTCGGCACCGATCTCGATGCGCTTGGGCCGGGTCTCCGCAGCCTTGGGAAGCACCACGGAAAGCACGCCGTCCTTCATGGTTGCGCGAACGTTGTCCCGGTCCACCGGCACGTTCAGGTTGACCACCCTGTGGAAAACTCCCGCCGGACGCTCCTGCCTGAAGTAGCGGCCCGTGGGGGCGGTGCGCTCACCCTTGATCACCAGCGTCTTGTCCGTGAGCGTCAGCTCAATGTCGTCCATGTTCATGCCGGGGATCTCGGCGCGTACATGGACGCTGTCGTCGTCGCTGCTGAGATTCAGGGGCGGATAGCCCAGCCTGCGGGTGTCCCCGAGCCGGGGGCGAACCATTTCCTCGAACAGTTTATCGAGATTGGGAAGAGTCTGGAAGGTGTTGAAGTCCAGTACCATGACTAAAAACCTCCTGCTGTTTGTCTATTCGCTTAACTAGCCATTACAGCGAATCTGTCAACAGGCTGAAGGCGAAAAAATGTGGAGAAAAAGAAAATCCCCCGGCACACTGTGCCGGGGGATTCGAATTCGCTCGCCGGAGCCGGGGCTGTTACGCCTTGCCGGTCCAGTCCTTCTCGGGCACGGATTGGTCCGGCAGCATGATGGGAATATCGTTGCGAACGGGGTAGACGACCTTGCATGCGGGGCACTTGAGGCCCTTCTGCGCGTCCACCGGCTCAACGCCGCCCTTGCATACGGGGCAGGCGAGAACTTCGAGCAGTTCCTTTTTCAGACTCATGGGTTCTTCCTCCTTGCGGGATGATCGGGTCTGCATACACCCTTGCTCCGCGTTGGGCAACATCCCCTAGGTGGAAACCTGCGTCTTGCCGCCGAGCAGCTCGATGGCGATGCCCGCCATCTGGTCCATGTCCGGCTTGGAGACCTGCGCGTCCGCCCGGACGGAGTCGCCCTTGTGGCGCAACTCGTCGGTAATGATGGAGGAGTACAGGATGACGGGCAGGTCGCCCAGCTCATCGTCCTCCTTGATGTTCTTGGTCAGGGTGAACCCGTCCATGCGCGGCATCTCGATGTCCGAAATGACGATGTTCACGAAGTCGGTGATGGGCCGCCCCTCGCTCTCCGCCTGTTCCTTCATCTGATGCAGCTCCTTGAGGGCGTCCTCACCGGTGTGCACCACGCGGGTCAGGAAGTTGGCCGCTTCCAGATTGTTGCGAAGCATGGCGCGGATGGTCGCGGAATCGTCCGCCACCAGCGCCTTGGGAGCACCCTGCGCCTGCACTTCGGCCGTCCATGCCGCCACGCCGGAGCTGGGGTCGAGGTCGGAAATGATATGCTCGAGGTCCAGCAGCTGTATGAAGTGCTCCTGAATGTCCACCAGCCCGATGATGGTGTCCGCGTCGAGGCTGCCCAGCAGGCCCTGCGACGGAATGACCTCGCTCCAGCCCACGCGGTGGATCTCGGTGACGCCCGAGACGAGGAACCCCGTCACGGTCTGGCTGAACTCCGTGACAATGACCACGTCGTCCGGCCCGGGCTTGCGGTCCATGCCGAGCCAGATGGCCAGGTCGAGCACAGGAAGGATGTGCCCGCGCAGAGGAATCGTGCCCAGATAGCACTCGTGCGGGGCGGACTCCGGCGGCTCCAGATCGGGGCTCTCGATAACCTGCATGACCTTGGCCACATTGACCCCGAAATAGCTGCGGACCGGCTTGCCGTCCAGCTCTTCATCTATGCAGAATTCCAATATTTCGAGCTCGTTGGTACCGGTTTCCAGCAGGATTTCCCTCTTGGATTTCTCGGCCATGACGCCTCCATGGTTTGAATTGCCTACACGCCCTCACTACGCCATTGCTTTTTTTCAGGCAATTATTCTCGCAGAAAGGGCCACTTTTCCGTGACGTTGATACGTGATACCGTCACGCCATGAGCATTGATCTGCATACACACACCACCGCGTCGGACGGCACGCTGACCCCGGCCCAGCTTGTGGAGCACGCCGCCGGCGTCGGGCTGGAGGCCGTGGCCGTCACCGACCATGACACGGTGGACGGCATAGAGGAGGCCCTTGAGGCCGGCAAACGTTTCGGCGTCGAGGTCATCCCGGGCTGCGAACTCAGCACCACCTCCCCGCAGGGGTCGGGGTGGCTGCACATCGTGGGGCTATGGGTCCCGTCCGAGCCGCAAGAACTGCTCGACGCATTCGAGTGGCTGCAGAAGGGACGCTACGAGCGCAACCATGAAATAGTGGAAAAGCTGCGCCGTAACGGCATCTCCATCACCTACGACAAGGTGGCCGAGCGCGCCGCCGGGACCATTGGCAGGCCGCACTTCGCGCAGGAGCTGGTGGCGCTAGGCGTGGTCTCCAATCCGGAGCAGGCCTTTCGCGAGTGGCTGGGCGAGCGGGGCAAGGCATACGTGCCGAAGCGCAAGCTCAGCCCGGAGCAGGCCATCGAGACGCTGCACAAGGTGGGCGCCACCTCGGTCTTGGCGCACCCCTACATTCTGGGCATGAGCATGAAACGTCTCGAACAGCTCTGCACGCACCTTCGCGACAACGGACTGGAGGCCATAGAGGTGGACTACACCGAGCACACCTCCCAGCAGCGGGCGGCCTACGGCGAGATGGCTGACAGGCTCTCGCTGATGCGCAGCGGCGGGTCCGACTTTCACGGCGAGGTCAAGCCGCTGGTCAAGCTCGGCACCGGCCGGGGCGACGTGGACGTCCCCTACAGCGTGCTCGAGACCCTGAAGCGCTACCGATCGGAAAAGGGGCTCTGGGTAACGGAGCGGCCATGACCCCGAAAGCCTGCCTCGTTCTGGATCATATCTCCGACGCAGAGTCGGTTCCGGCCGCCCTTGAGGCTTCCGGGGCCGCCGAAGCGCTGCGCGGTCGCGACGCCCTGCTGCTCAAGCCCAACCTCGTGAACGACTCGCCCTTTCCCGTGACCACGCGGCCCGAATTCTGCGCCGAGATCGTCCGCTGGCTTCGCGGCCGACTGGATGCTCAGGTAGTGATCGCGGAAGGCTGCGGCTCATGCTCGCTTGAGACGCCGGAAGTCTTCCGCAGGCTCGGCTACGAGGACATGGCCCGCCGGGAGGGCGTCGAGCTCGTGGACCTGAACACCGCCCCCACCGTGACCCGGAGCAACCCCGACTGCACCGTCTTTCCCGAAATGGAGCTGCCTGAGATGGCCTTCACCCACGCCATCGTCTCGCTCCCGGTGCTCAAGGCACACTCTCTCGCGGGCATTACCGGAAGCCTCAAAAACATGATGGGCTTTCCGCCGCCCTCACGCTATTCCGGCGCGGGGGGCAGCTGGAAAAAGGCCGTGTTCCACCGCCGGATGCAGGCCTCCGTGACCGACCTGTGCCGGTACGTCATGCCCGCCTTCACTCTCATGGACGCCAGCGTGGGGCTTGCCGACTACCACCTCGGAGGGCCGACCCTCTCCCCGCCGGCCGGAAAAATCATCGCCGGGACCGACGCCTTCGCCTGCGACCGCGAGGCCGCCGCACTGCTCGGCAAGAACTGGCGCGACATGGCCCACCTGCGCGACATGCCATAAAAAAACGGCCGAAGGCGTTCGCCCCCGGCCGTTCGTTTCCTGTGATCAATCTTCCCTAGAAGCGTTCGAAGTCATCGTCGTTCGGTGTCTCGTCGTCTTCTGCCGCGGGAAGCGCCCGGACCTGCGTACGGGGCCGGTTTCTCGGGGAATTCGCATCCACGCGGAACCACTCCATGGTGGCCTGAAGCTGCTCGCTCTGTCCGGCAAGCTCCTCGCTGGTGGAGGCCACCTCTTCCGAAGACGATGCGTTCTGCTGAATCACGCTGTCCAGCTGCTGCAGGGCCGTGTTGACCTGCTCGGCCCCGGCCTCCTGCTCTTCGCCCTGCGTGACGATGCCTTCCACGAGTCCGGCGGTTTCCCGGATGTCCGGGACGAGCTTGCCGATCATCTTGCCCGCGCGCTCGGCCACCTCCACGCTGGAGCTGGAGAGCTCCGCGATCTCGGCGGCAGCGGCGCCCGAGTTCTCGGCCAGCTTGCGCACCTCGGCGGCCACCACGGCGAATCCCTTTCCGGCCTCGCCGGCGCGGGCCGCCTCGATGGCGGCGTTGAGGGCGAGCAGGTTGGTCTGCCGCGCGATCTCCTCGATGACGGAGATCTTGTCCGCGATCTGGTTCATGGCCTGCACGGTCTCCTCCACGATGCGCCCGCTCTCTTCAGCCTGCCCCGAGGCGCTGTTGGCGATGCCGCGCGTCTTGCGGGCGTCCTCCGTGTTGCGCTGGATTCCGGCGAGCAGCTGCTCCATGCTGGCGGAGACCTCCTCCACCGACGCGGCCTGCTCGGTGACCCCCTGCGAGAGCGTCTCCGAAGAAGCCGAGAGCTCCTGACTGCCGCTGGCCACGTTTTCGGCTCCGGAGCGGACGCCGGCCACCACGTCGCGCAGCTTGTCCACCATCTCGGCGAGGGAACCGCACATGCGGCCCACCTCGTCGCGGCGGTCCACCTCGATGTTCACGGTGAGGTCGCCCTGCGTGATGCGCAGGACGTTGCCCATGCTCTTGTACAGCTGGCCGATGATGCCTCTGGCGATGATGAAGGCCAGCAGGATCGCCAGCGGCACCGCAACGGCCACGAGGACGAGAACGCTGAAGCGCGTGCTGTCTGCCTCTTCAAGCATCGCGGCGTCGGTCATGATGTTCTCGTTGACCGTATCGCGGATATTCCCGAGCGTGCGCTGAACCTCTGCCAGCGCGGGAAGGGTCTGGTTCGAATAGATGGCGCGCGCCTTGTTCTGGCCTTCCAGCTGTTCATCGTGCCAGGCGATGACCCCGTCCAGGGCTCCGAGCGTTTCCTCGGCCTTGGGCTCGGTGATGTCGTTGTAGATGGTCAGGGCCTGCGGACGGAGGCCGGAGGACAGGGCGCTGTTGAGCGCCACGACGCTTTCATGCAGGGCCTTGTGGGGACTGTAGACGGCGTCGACTCTCTGCGCGAAGACGGGGTGGTCGCGCTTGTACCGCTTCACGCGATCCGAATACAGCCACTTGCCGAGGCCGCACTTCGTGTGGTCAGTCTGCACGTCGGCACGGGTAATCGCGGGATCCAGCAGCGCTTCGTCGACGGCACGCAACCACGCAAGGTGGTCCACCTTCTTTTCCCTAAGGAAGCCGCCCATCTCGCGGTCCACGTTGATGAAATTCTCCTGAAGCAGCACGGCGGAACGGTGCAGCCGGTCATGTGCGTCCTCTATGCCGTCAAGCATGGGCGCTATGGCGGGCACCAGCTCCTCGGCATGCTCCCGGCCCTGTCCGTAATACCACTTGCCGAACCCGCACTTCGACGGATCTGTCTGCACTTCCAGCGTGGTGACGGTGTCGTCGTTGAGAAACTCGTTGACCTTGTTGCCCCAGTTGAGGTGGTCAATGACTTTCTGCAGGAACTCGCCCTTGAGCTTGTTCCCCTGGATGACTTCTTCGGCGTTGTTGACGATCCCGCCGATGCCCGTGACGGAGCGCGTGCCCACGGCCACAAGCATGACGATAAGCAGGCCGAAGCCGATACCGAACTTCCATTTCAGCGAAAGGTCTTTCCAATTCACAAATACCCCCTCCTTTATACGGCAATAACGGCTACGCCCCTAAGCTCTCATTACCGCATTGAGTATAACCAACCATTATAATAATGTATCCTCGCTTTTGGATATGTATTATCTGATCGACCCGTCCTGCGACCAAAAAATCCCCTTCAACCAATATCCAATCATTTCAGTCAGAAAGAGCCTCTGGCGCTCCAGCTTGGATTGCGTTATCAAAAGCCGTCGAACTTGTCACCCATGGAGCCCCGATGAAGCCGCCTCAAAAACACGTCCCGGAACTGCTCGCCCCGGCGGGCAACATGGAAAAACTGGAAACAGCCGTCCGCTACGGCGCAGACGCCGTCTACATGGGCGGCGGCAGCCTGAACCTGCGCGCCGGAGCGCACGGTTTTTCTTTTGAAAAACTTGAGGACGCGCTCAAGCTGTGCCGCGACTACGGAGTGAAGGCCTACTTCACGCTCAACGCCATGCCGCGCGAAGACATGCTGCCCGAAGTCCACGGGTATCTGGAGCGGCTGGAGACCCTGCGCCCGGACGGCGTAATCGCTTCGGACCCCGGCGTCATGGCCATGCTGCGACGCAGGCTGCCGGACATCCCGTTGCACGTCAGCACGCAGGCCAACACCTGCAACTCCGAATCCGTGCGATTCTGGAAGGAGTTCGGGGCGCGGCGGGTGAACGTGGCCCGGGAGGTGCGCTCGCAGGAGCTGTTGCAGATGCTCGCCATCTGCCGCCGGGAGATTTCGGACATGGAGCTGGAAGTGTTCGTGCACGGCGCCCAGTGCATGGCGGTTTCCGGGCGGTGCTACATGAGCGCCTACCTCAACGACCGGCCCGGCAACCTCGGCCAGTGCTCGCACCCCTGCCGCTACGAATACCGCCCCGCCAGCATCAGCGTGGAGGAGGCCACCCGCCCGGGCGAGGACTGCTGGGTGGTGCAGGAGTTCAAATACTCGGACGAGGGGGACACGTTCACCTTCGAGGAGGAGGATGAGTTCACCTTCCACGAGGAGGAGACCGAAGCGCCCGCCGAACCCGCCCTCACGCTCGGCGCTTCCACGGGCGGCCACACGACCTTCTTCGCCGCACAGGACCTGTGCCTGCTGCACTACCTGGAGTGGTTCTCGCGCATGGGGGTGGCGTCCATCAAGCTGGAGGGACGCGGCAAGAGCTCATCGTATCTGGCGCAGGTGGTTGACGCCTACCGCACCGCGCTGGACCACGTGAAGAGCGGCGAGTTCCGGCCGGAGCTATACATGCCCGAACTGGTCAACGCCGCCAGCCGACCGCTGACGACCGGCTTTTTCGACCCCGACAGGGTTGCGCCCATCGCGATGCCGCCGGATTCGGACGAAAAGAGACCCGTGCTCGGCAGGATTGGCGACCGCCGCGAAGACGGCCTCCGGGAACTGGAGGTCAAGGCGAGGTGGGACGCCTCGGAGACGGTGGAGATACTCGTGCCCGGGCTGGAGCGCCCGCAGCTGGAGCCGGGCGACTACCGGCTGGAATCCATGGAAGGTGAAACGCTCGAGGTAGCTCATCCGGGTATGCGGTGCCTGCTGCGTTGTGACCACCCGCAGGTCGACGCGCGCCTGTTCATACGGTCACACCGCGAATCGTCAGACTAGTTTTTCAAACAAAAAAATACGTGCGCCTCTGCCGGAGATCCGGCCGTTTCCGCCATGATGGTCGGGAAACTTCAGCGCACGTTTTCGCGTGTCTTCGGCATCTGGTGCCGGTGTATGGTGTTTTGGCCTTTTATCGAGCTACCCTCCGTTGACGGTTTCAGGTTCCTCTATGTCATGGGCCCTTGTACAATATAAATAAGCATCCTCACCTTCGTGTCCACCCCCTGCATGCATTTTTCTTTGCTTTTGGAAAAAGGCCGAAAAAATGTGCGCCCGGCCGGGTTATCCCGGCAAGTCTCCTTCCGCTGATCCGATCAGCCCTGGAAACCTCTTCTGTGGCGCACTGCGCTTTTTCTTTTACGGGGCGACTCTGTTCGCCGATATGACTCGAACCAGTCGGTGTCGATTATTTCCCCCTATCCTCCGTTTGCGGTTACTGTCCGGTCGGCTGGTGCCGACCCCTCAACCTTTGATTTCAATATAAGTGCGCGGCCCTCCCCTGTCCAGAGAAAACCGCGCACAATTTCAAAATTTATTCTTTTATTTCAGCATTTTCATTCAAGCAAACATCTTATTTTACGCCTGCCTTTTTCGAATGACAAGCACTTCCGGGACCACTTTCCCGGCCGTGTCTGAAAGATTCCGGTTTCATTAAGAAACGGGGAACAATTATCTTTACCAGCCATGCGCCGCGAGCCGGCAGGGATTGCCCTGCCGGCTCGCGGCGCATGGTGAGCGGTTGCGTTGCCGGGGTCTATTCTTCCGCGAACGGATCTGCGATCAGCGCGGCCACCCTGTTCTCGTCAAGGCTGTGCGCGGCCCCGATGGCCTGACCGAGCTGCATGGCCTGCTCGTCCGCGACCTGCTTCCTGGCGGCGATCTTGGCCTCGACGATGGAGGCTGCCTGATCCAGCTTGGCTTCCATGGGGTCGGTGTCCCGCTCCGCGTCACGGTCGGCACGTCCGATCGACACTCCCGCCGTCAAATTGCGAATACTTTCGATTCCATTCATCGCGTAATCCTCCTTGATAGTGCTCCACTACTTTACAAGGGACGTGCCGCAGAACGATTTATGAAATGATTTCAAGGCATGAAACGTGAGCTAGGCAGCTTTTGCATGGTGGAGACAGCCGCAGCGCAGGGCTTCGCGCGGACGAAATCACCGTGACTCGGCATCTATTTCCCGCAGGAAGCGGGCCAGCCCGCGCAGATAGGCTTCCCGCGAGTCCAGATAGCCCGCGTTGTGAGAGCCGTGAATTTCGAGAAAGGACGGCTCGCCCGGCAGGGCTTCCAGCAGCCCGCGCCCGAGCTTCCACGGCACGATCTCGTCGTCGCGGCTGTGGATGACCAGCGCGGGCACGTCCAGCCCCGCGACCTTGGAAGCGGAGTCGTAGCGGAAGCGCGAGAGCAGCCCCACCGGGAGCCATGGATAGTGCGCCTTGCCCACATCCACCATGGAGGTGAACGTGGACTCCAGCACCAGCCCCGCCGGGGAGACCCCTTCGCGGGCCAGCTCCGCAGCCAGCGACACCGCCACGCCGCCGCCGATGGAGCGGCCGAAGAGCACCACGTCATCCGGGGCGAGCCCCGAGCGCATCAGATAATCCCACGCGGCACGGGCGTCCGCCTCCGTGGCCTTTTCCGATGGCTTTCCACGACTCTTGCCGTATCCGGAGTAATCGAAAATCAGCACGGAAAGCCCCAGCTCGCGAAACAGCTTCAGGGTCTCCATGCGGTGCGAGACGTTTCCTGCGTTTCCGTGGCAGAACAGCACCGTGCGCCGCGCCTCGAGGTATGGCAGATGCCATGCGTGAATCCGCGTTCCCAGCCGGTTGGTCAGGTACTCGTCCCGGTACTCCATCCCGTGCGCCGCCGGGGTCGTGACATGCTCGTCCACGGGCTGGAACACCGCTGAACGCTGCGTCAGAAACATGAACAGCACGAAAAAGAGGTACGTTCCCCCGCAAACCAGCAACAGAATCTTCAAAACCGCAAACACCCTTCCTCCACGGATGTATTGGAAAAAATCACAGAATCCCCCTCCCCGAGACTAGCCAATCGCGCCGATAGTTCTTATAAGGAAAAAACTGGCTAGACAGATTGTTCACCCGGCGCCCCGGAACTCAGGAGGTTTCATAATGCTTGTCAAACACTGGATGTCCACCGATGTCGTCTCGCTCACCCCGGACCGCTCGATGATGAAGGCGTCCAAACTGATGAAAGACAAAAACATCAGCAGACTGCCCATCGTGGACGAAACCGGCACGCTCATCGGCATCGTCTCGGACCGCGACATCAAGGACGCCTCCCCTTCCAAGGCGACGACGCTCGATATGCACGAGCTCTACTACCTTCTGTCCGACATAAAGCTCAAGGACATCATGACCAAGAACCCCATGACCATCAGCGCCGAAGACACCGTCGAGAAGGCCGCGGTCATGATGCTCGAGAACAACTTCGGCGGCCTGCCCGTGGTGGACGAAAACAAAAAGCTCGTCGGCATCATCACCGACACGGACGTGTTCCGGGTCATGACCGAAATCACCGGGGTCTACCACGGCGGCGTGCAGGTCTGCCTGCGCATCCCCACCGCGTCCGGCAGCCTCCTGCCCGTGCTGGAATGCCTGCGCGACCACGACGCGCGCGTCATGAGCATCCTCACACAAAACGTGGACGAGCACACCCCCGAAAAAGCCATCTTCATCCGCCTGCGCGACATGGACAAGCCGCACCTCAAGAAGATCAAGGCCGCCATGGCGGAAAAGTTCAACGTCCAGTACTGGGTCACGGACTCGGTCAACCCCGTCGTGTAGCCGGGACGCATACAGCCATCAATGAAACGGGCCGCGTAATATTACGCGGCCCGTTTTTTCTGTCCGGCGCCCGCTCGGGTCCTTCGGCGCCCCTTCGCAGGACAAAAAAACACCCCGCGGCTCGATTCGAGCCGCGGGGTGGCGTCAGCCCTGAAAGGCGATGCGAGATGGAGTTCGCATCAGTGCTTCTGGTCGGTCCCCTCGATGATGAGGTTGGGCAGCTCGTCCGTGTCGTCGTGCTTGATGGGAAACTCCCGGTGCACGATCTCGCCGCAGCGGCGCACGGCCTGACAGATGCCGTCGGCGGGCTTCCCCTGCCTGATGGATTCCGTGACGTCGGCGACCACCTGCTCCCAGATCGCGTTGTCGATCTTGTCGTTAATGCCCTTGTCAGCCAGAACCTGCACCATGTGTTCGTAAACGGACACGTAGATGATGATGCCGGTCTGATCGCGGGTGAGATGCAGGCCGTTGTCGTAGAAGGCGTTCAGCGCGCCCTCTTCCACTTCCTCTTTCATGCGGGCCTTGCCCACGAAGGGCTTCTTGACGGCCGGGAAGCGGCGCAGGACGAAGCGGAACACCATGTTCAGGCCGAGGAATACGGCCAGAAAGGTCCACATGTCGGTTCGTCCCGCCAGCTGGCAGCCCGCCAGCCCCAGTATCATGGCGAAGACCATGGAGCCGAACGACTCGGCGCTGGGGTAGTGATGGCTCTCGTCGGCAATGACCGGGACGATCTCGCCGGAGGTGGTGGTCTCCACTTCCTTGACGCATTCCACGATCTTGGCCTGTTCTTCTTCGGTCAGAAAATGCTTGGCGCTCATTGAAGTTCCTTGCGGTTGTTTGCGGATGCCTGTTTGCGGCCCGAAGTTGCGTGTGCTTACCAGCCGCCGCTGGCGCCGCCGCCACCGAAGCCGCCACCGAAGCCGCCGAATCCACCGCCGCCGAGACCGCCGCCTCCGCCGAAGCCGCCGCCGTGGTGGCGTCCGGAGCCCATCATGCCGCCGAGGATGATCCACGGCAGGATGCCGCCTGCGCCGCCGCTTCTGCGGTAGGCCCTGCGGCTGCCGCTGCGCGGAGTGAAGAGGTGGCTGAGGGTGAAGACCACGATGATGGCCACGAACAGCAGCGGAATGCCGCCACCACCCTTGCCTTTGGAGCCGGGTGATGCCTTGTACTCGCCCTTGACCGCCTGCATGGTGGCGCTGACACCCGCGACGATGCCCGCGTCGAAGTCCCCGGCCTTGAACCGGGGGGTGATCTCGTTGTCGATGATGGAGCCGGCCAGCGCGTCGGTGAGCACGCCCTCAAGGCCGTAGCCCACTTCCAGACGGATCTTCCGGTCCGCTTCGGAGACGATGAGGATGACGCCGTTGTCCTTGTCCGCGTGGCCGAGCTGCCACTTCTCCGCCACTCGGATGCCGAAGCCTTCGATGGATTCTCCCTCCAGCGACGGCACGGTGAGCACCGCCATCTGGGTGGAATCCGAACCTTCAAGGCCCGCGAGAGCGGCGTTGAGCTTCTGCCGCACCTGCGGGGAGAGCATTTCGGCCTTGTCCACCACGCGCCCGGTAAGCTGCGGCACTTCAAGGGCGATGGCCGGGACCGCCAGCGCGAGCATGAGCAGGGCCGAAAGCGCGATTTTCATGATGCGCATTCCGGATTAACCGCCCTGTCCGAAATCCACGGAGGGCGCGGTCGCGGCTCCGGGATCGGCCTGATAGAATTCCTTGCGCTCAAGGTTGAGCAGCATGCTGTTGGTCAGCGAGTTGGGGAAGGTGCGGATGGAGGTATTGAACCGCTTCACCGCCTCGTTGTAGCGCTGGCGCGCCACGTTGATGCGGTTCTCCGTGCCTTCGAGCTGGTGCTGCAGCGCCATGAAGTTCTGGCTGGACTTGATCTGGGGATAACGCTCCACCACGACCATCAGCCGGGACAGGGCCGAGGAGAGCTGTCCCTGCGCGGCCTGAAACTTTGCCAGCGCCTGCTTGTCTCCGAGGTCCTTGGGGGAGATGTTGGTCTGGGTGGCCTTGGCGCGGGCTTCCACGACCGCCGTGAGCGTTTCACGCTCGTGGGAGGCGAAGGCCTTGACCGTCTTCACGAGGTTGGGGATCAGGTCCGCCCTGCGCTGCAGGGTGGCCTCGAGGTTGCCCCACGCGGCGAAGACTTCTTCCTCGTTCTGCTGAATGGAGTTGTAGCCGCAGCCGCTCAGGGCGGCGGTCATGACCATGATGGCGAAAAGCGTACCGATTTTTTTGAACATCGTGTGGTATCCTGGTTAAGCGTTTGCTGGATACCTGTATAAGACCCATGGAGCCCCGGTGCAAGGGGCGGTTTGGTGAAATCGGCCGCGATCCTTCCCGGAACGCGTCACGGTACGGGAACGTCGTGAAGGTTCGCATCCCCGGTCCGTTTTCGCTCACGCCTCGGGGCATCGCCGAAAACAGACTCGTGCGCGTCGGCGAGCAGGTCGGCGTTGGCACTCTTTCCACCTTCAGGATAGACGATGCGGGCAAGGCCAATCCCTGCGACGAACAGCAGGATCAGCACGGCAAGGGCGATGCAGGGCGGCATGGGCGACTCCTTTGTTGAAGGTCTCCATATCCACCTTCCCGCCGGGGGGTGACAAGTCCGCGACTGCGCGGTGACGGTTCCGGAAAATCTACAGGTCCACCAACTCCACGTCCGCTTCGGCGATGCCCCGGCCGAGGAAGCCCGCCCCGGTACGGGCGAAACGAGCCGCATCGTCAGTGGTCAGAAAACCGACCTCGCCGGGCCCGGCGCTCGCGGTGTTCATCGCCAGCTCATCAAGCTGCACGCACACGCTGTGCGCGGCGGTCCGTGCCGAGTCCACGATGACGGCCTCGGGGTTGATCACGTTGCCGATGGCCTGCCGAAGCAGGGGGAAATGCGTGCAGCCGAGCACCAGCGTATCCGGCGCGTCCGGGGTGTTGAAGACCGGGTCGAGATACCGCGCCGCCACCGCCTCGGCGATGTCGCCGGTGTGCCAGCCCTCTTCCGCCAGCGAGACGAACAGGGGGCAGGGGTGGCCCGTGACTTCGGCGTCCGGCCGCAGGGCGAGGATGGCCTCGTGGTAGGCGCGGCCTCGGATGGTGGATTCCGTGGCGATTACCGCGATGCGTCCTGAGCGGGTGGCGCGGCAGGCGGTCTGGGCTCCCGGCTCCACAACGCCGACCACGGGGATGCCCGGGTGCGCCTCGCGCACGGCGTCGAGGGCTGTGGCGCTTGCGGTGTTGCAGGCGATGACCATGAGCTTGACCCCGCGCGAAGCCAGCACGGACGCGGCCTGAAGCGCGTAGCGCGTGATCGTGGCCGGGCTCTTGGTGCCGTACGGCAGCCGCGCGCAGTCGCCGAGGTAGAGAAATTTTTCATGCGGCAGGCGCATGGTCAGCGCCTTGAGCACGGTCAGCCCGCCCACGCCGGAGTCGAAGACGCCGATGGGCAGCTCCTTGTTGTAGTCGATTGCGGTCTTGTTCATTCGCGTTATCGGATATGAAGCGGTTCCGGATGGTTGTCCGCGAGGATTTCGCCGATGACCGCTGCGGTCTCCCCTGCCTCCTCAAGCATGGACAGCGCCTTGGCCAGTCGCTCCTGCGGAACGCTGAGGATCAGGCCGCCCGAGGTCTGGGCGTCGAAGACGAGGTCGTACCTGATGGGGTCGAGCCCCTGCGCGGCATCGGTCTTGATCTTGTAGTAGTCGCGGTTGCAGATGCTGCCGGCCGGGAGCATACCCATGCCCGCCAGCTCCACGGCTTCCGGGATGAAGGGGATTGCGTCGAGGTCGAGCCTGGCGGTAACGCCGCTGGCATCGGCCAGTTCGATGAGGTGCCCGCCGAGCCCGAAGCCGGTCACGTCGGTGGCGCCGGTCAGGCCCAGCTCGGCGATGACCTCGCCCCCGGCACGGTTCAGGCGGGAGGCGATGCGGTACAGGGTCTCTTCCATGGCCTCGCACCCTTCCCAGTCGGCCTTGACCGCGGTGGCCAGAACGCCGGTCCCCACGGGCTTGGTCAGCACCAGCGCGTCGCCGGGGCGCGCGCCCCGGTTGGAGGAAAACCGTTCGGGGTCCACGGTGCCGGAAACGGCCAGCCCGTATTTCAGTTCCGTATCTTCCACGGAGTGTCCGCCCGCAAGCACGGCCCCGGCTTCGAGGATCTTGTCGTGCCCGCCCTTGAGAACCTCGGCCAATATCTCGCCGGGCATGTCCTTGACCGGAAAGCAGACGATGTTCATGGCCGACCACGGCGCGCCGCCCATGGCGTACACGTCGGACAGGGCGTTGGCCGCGGCTATCTGGCCGAAGCGATAGGGATCGTTGACGATGGGCGTGAAGAAGTCCACCGTCTGCACCAGCGCCCTCCCTGCCGGAAAGGTCACGATGGCGGCGTCGTCGTTGTCCCCGCTGCGTCCGGCGAGAAGCCGTTCGTCGGGTCGGCCTCCAAGGCCGGAAAGGGCGAGCTCCAGGTCCCCCGGAGCAATCTTTGCGGCTCAACCGGCCGCGCGGACCGTGTTGACCAGCTTGATCTTCTTCATGAATGACACTCCGTTTATGAAGGGACTTGGTAGCAGAACCCCGGACGGATGGAAAGGGAGGCTAGCGGGCCGCGCCCATGACCGCCGCGGCCCAGTTCCGGGCCTGCGCATACAGGGTCGTGACCCGCTCGGGGCTGAGCTCGAGCGTCTTGATGCGTTGGTCGCAGTCCGCCCAGTACCCGCGCTCGAAGCTGTGCGCGAGCATGAGCAGTTGATGCAGCTTGCTTTTGCCGGTCAGGGCCTTTTTCACGGTCTCGTCCAGCGGCAACTCTTCGAGAACGTCCAGCATCCGCACATCCAGCATGGCGTCCAGCAGGGAAAACAGGCCGATGATGAACATGGGCTCATCTATCTTGCACGCCTCGGATTCACCACAGAGCAACTCCATGAACCGGGCCCGAAGCACCGAATAGTAGGCAAGCTCGGCTCCGCGGGGAGACGGGTTCAGGTCCGAGAGCAGCGCCGAGCGGAGCCACTGGGTGATCTGTCTGGTGCCCAGCATGGAGACCGCGCGGTGCACGCTGTTTATCTTCACGCTCAGGCCGAAGCTGGCGGAGTTGAGGTACCGGAACAGCCTGTAGGAAAGCGAGGGGTCATGCGAAAGGATCTCGGAAATGCGTTCGGGGGAGATGTCGTCCGAGCCGAGCTCCTGCATGAGCTGCATGCGCGATATCTCCCCTGCGCTGAGTTTCTTGCCGCTCACAAGCTCGGGTTTGCTGAAAAAGAACCCCTGAAAAAGGTCGAAGCCCATCTCGCGAAGCGCGTCGAACAGCTCACGCCCCTCGACCTTTTCGGCCAGCAGGGTCTTTCCGGACGGCAGGGAGTCCACCACCTGCCCGATTCGCTCGATGTCGCCATCAAGCCCCAGCACGTCCACCTTGACAATGTCCGCCAGCTCCACGAGCGGACGCATCGCCTCCTCGCCCATGAAGTCGTCCACCGCGATGGTGTAGCCTTCCTTCCTGAGCTCGCGGATCGCGCACAGAACCTCTTCGGACGGGGTGACCGACTCCAGAATCTCCACCACGCCCAACTCCACCGGCATTGCGTATGCCGCCTCGGACATGAGCAGGCTCTCGGGAAAATTCACGAGAAACTTGCGCCCGCCGGGCACTCCGGACGCCGCAGAGGCGATCCCGTCCGCCAGAACCGAATTCGTGGCGGCCTCGTCGTCGATTACGCCCGCGGCCATCGCTTCGGCAGAGTCGCGGAAAAGCAGCTCGTAGCCCCAGACCTCCATGGACTGGGTAAACACCGGCTGCCTGGCCACGAAGACCGCTTCAAACGCGTCCTGCTTCATGAATGATAAACCTCTTGGTCAGGGCTACCACAGGGCGGGCCGGATCGCCATGCCGTTATTGAACAGACTGTTGCCAATCTCAGCGGCTTTCGCCGCCGGTCCAGAGGTAGTGGAAGCCGGACGGCGGCGGCAGGAGATGTGTCACGTCAGCCCCGAAAAGGGACACGGGGCGCGTGGACGCGCTCATGGAGTTGTAGGCCGTATCGTCAGGATACAGGGTGCGCCGGTACGCCACCACCGTCGGGTCGCCCTCGATGCCGCCGAGCTTCGCGGCCTCCTTGAACGCTTCTTCGAGGTGGACGATGCGGTCCACCATCCCCAGCTCGACAGCCTGCCGGGCCGTGAAGATGCGGGCCGTGCGGATGGTCTCCATGGCGGCGTCGGAAGGCGTGCGGCGCTCCCGCACCAGCCCGGCGAACCGGTCGGCCATGTCGTTGATGATGGTGCGGAACAGCTCCTGCTCTTCTTCACCGGCTTCACGAAACGGTGAGCCCATGTCCTTGTTGCGTCCGGACTTGGCCACTTCCACGTTCACGCCCACCTTGTCCATGAGTCCGTGCACCTTGGGCAGGACGTAGATGACTCCCACGGAGCCGGTGACGGTGGTGGGGTGGGCCACGATGGAGTCGGCCGCAAGGGCGGCGTAGTAGCCGCCGGAAGTGGCTGTGTTCATGAGACAGGCCACCACCTTCTTGCCGGTCTTCTCACGGAAACGGGAGATCTCGTGATAGGCGATGTCGCTGGCGGTCACGGTGCCGCCGGGTGAGTCTATCTTGATCACCACCGCCTTTACGGCCTCGTCCTTTTCCGCCACGCGCAGACGGGTGACCAGTTCGTCGATGGGGCTGGGGCGCGGGCCGAAGATGCCGCGCTCGGGCGTGTCGCTGATGAAGCCGTCGAGGGAGATTACCGCGACCTTGCCGTCGGCGCCCTCCTCGAGTACCGCCTCCTTGAGCGGCTGGCCGTTGTCTCCGAATATGCTGACCTTCGGCGCACAGGCGGCGAGGCACAGGGTCAGGGCCAGCGCCGTCACGGCGGCTACGCGGTGGAGCATGATCCCTCCGGCTATTTCTTCTTGGTTTTCTTGCGTTTTTTCCCGGAAGCAAGCAGCTTGCGCAGCTCATCCGCGGCGAGCAGCGGGTTGTGCTCGTGCAGCAGGAACCGTTCGTCGCGGGAGCTGGTCCAGTGCCAGCCGGCGGGCCGCTTGAGAAATTTGGCCCCGCGGCTTTCGAGGTACTCCTCGGCGTCGACGCGCGCGGACTCGTCCTTCAGCTCCTCGGCAACGGCGTCGCGCTGGCGGATCTCCCGCAGCTGCGCGGCGATCTCGTAGGAGCTGCGGATAAAGTCCTCGGGCTGTATGTCGGTCTGTTTTTTCCGTCCCTGAAGATAGCGCTCCAGTTCGGAAAGGTCGGCCTTGAGTTCCCTGATTTCGTAAAGGGCCGCTTCCCGGGCGGCGTTCGACTTGTTGTCCAGGAGCCGGAAGAGTGCGGTGAGCTTTCTGAGCGACATGCGGCCTCGGGGGTTCTGGTTTCTGGGATTGCCGGAACCATATCCCATTGCCGATGCCGCGTAAAGACCGGGACCGTTTCATGCGTGTGGACGCTTCGTGCCGGGAGACGATATCGAAGGGCGCCGAAGGCCGATTGATAAATTAATTCAAGTTGAAGCTAGTCTGACACTGCAACAACCGCCTGTCCGTCCGTGAGTTCGGCAAGGGCGGCCTCCAGCCCCTCCTGCCGCTCCTTAGGCAACCGGAGCAGGAACCCCGCGTCGGCCCCGAAGCGCTCTTCGAGCACTTCGGTTTCGTGCTCAGGAAGCATCCGCTGGAACAGGGTCACCGCGTTGTACGGCATGAGGGCCTCCACGGTGACGGTCTCCACGCGCTCCGTCAGCGGCAGGGTGTCCAGCCCCAGCTTGACCATGCCGGAATAAGCGCGCACCAGCCCGCCGGTGCCGAGCTTTGTCCCGCCGAAGTAGCGAGTCACCACCGCCGCGACTTCGCCAACTTCAGAGTGCAGCAGCACGTTCAGCATGGGGCGTCCGGCGGTTCCGTGCGGTTCACCGTCGTCGCTCATGCCGACCTGGGCGGTGTCCCCGGGCGGGCCTGCGGCGAAGGCCCAGCAGTTATGGGTCGCGTCCGGAAATTCGGCCTTGATTTCATTGACGAACTCACGCGCCTGCTCTGCGGTTTCCACGCGCGCGAGGGTGGTGATGAAGCGGCTGCGCTTGATGGACTCCTCCACCCTGTGGCGGGAAGCGGGAACGGGATAGCGTTTCGACATGGTCGGGAGCATACGGCATTGGCCGTCCGAGGCAAGTCCTAGCCGCCCTCCTCGGGATGCAGGGCGGATGGAATCAGCCCGTAGAACGAGGCGTCGCCCGATGCGAACCGCCAGCCGAGGTGGGTCACGCACGCGCCGCAGACCGCGATCTGCCACGTGTGACCCGCGAACCAGCTGAATTCCGAGACAGCAGGCCCCTGCGTCCCGGCGCCGGGGGCGGACGCGAAGCACCCCAGCTCGAACATGATGCCGTGGGGATTGAAGAAAACGTGCTCGTGCGAGCCGTTGACGCTCATGCGGGCCGCCTCGGAGGTGACGGGATGCCCGCAGACGCGGCACACCAGACGGCGGCCGCCTTCGTTCGTTTCGCCGGGGCCGCTTTCGGGCCGCTCAGTGCGCAAGGGGGCGGTCGGGCCGTCCTTGAGGACGTGAAGCGTGGGGACGGGTTGCGCTTGCAGCATGAGGCCACTATACATGTACCTCGGAGGAGATTCCAGCATGACCGATACCGACGATTTGCGCCGCGACGGCGGCCACCTGCTCCTGTGCGACGCCTGCTGCGACAAGGCGGGCATCCTCAAGGAGGCGCTCAAGTCAGGCGGCTGCACATGCGACGTGTGCGGCTGGGCCTGCAAGTGCTGCCGCGACGACGGCAAACAGTTCGTGAACCGCGTCGCCGTGCGCGTCATTCCGGACGAAGGGTGGGCCGTCCTGCAACGCCGCAACCGCGATTCCCTGCAACCCATCGACTGGGAAGCCCTTTTCATGACCGGGCGAGAAGACCGGAACTGACGGGAATAAATAATGTATATCACCATGGCCCGTGGTATGCTGTGCGGACAAGAGGGTCTGCATGCAGTACAAGTCAACGGCCGCAAGGAAGATAAGCCTTTCCCGAACCTTTCAACTCTTCGCCTTCGGGGCAGCCGTTCTGTCCGTGGCGCTTGTGGGTGCGCTGTGGCTGTATGACGAAGTGCGCTACTTTGAGTTTGACACTGCGCGCAGCAGAGAGGAATACGTCAAGGACCGGCGGGAGATGGTCCGGTCGTATGCCGTGCGCGCGCCGGAGTTCGTGAGCTACAAGTCCCGGCAGGTGGCCCGAGCCATGAAGACCCGTCTGGAAAGCGAAACCGCAACAGCACAGGATGCACTCCGCGCCGTGTGGCGTTCCGGTCGCGGCAGCGTTCCCCGGCAGCGTCTGAAACGGCAGGGCCTCGCCGTCCTGAAACAGCTCGCGCTTCAGGCAGCCCCCCGCTCCGAAGTCGCCATACTCGACAACGCCGGGCGCGTTCTCGCATCCCCCGGCGACCCCTTGCTGGAAGGAACCGTACCGGGTCGCCTCTTCGGCACCGCGGCGGGGCCGATACTGCAACGGGTGAAACAGGCCCCGAACGACGAGGGCTTTGAACTGGATGGAGCGCAGGACGGGCCCCTTGCCGTCCACATCCGGACCTTCGACCCCTTTGGCTGGAGCATAGTCGCCGCCACCCGGCCGGAGAGCCTGCCCGAGTCCGCCCGCAGGGAAATCCTCGGCAGGCTGGCCCTTGTGCGCTTTCAGCAGACGGGGCGGCTTCTGGTTTCCGACGCGCAGGGCAACGTCCTCATGCACGACGGCAACATCGCGGACGGCGATCCGTCCGTATGGGAGCTGCCCGGTCTTTCAGGCCTCAAGTCTCTATGGTCCGACAGCGACGCCTACCGCCCCGAAGAGGAGCGGGTCGTGCTCTTCAACGGCTCTGCCAACGAGTTCACCCGCCTCGTTGGATTTCGCCACGTACCCGAGACCGACTGGATCATCTTCGCCGACCTCTCCCTGGAGGACTCCAAAGCTGCGCTTTCTTCCCAGCACGCCAGAATGCTCGACCACGTGCGCGACAGAATCTGGCACACGCTGGCAATGCTGTTGCTGATTCTCACGCTGCTCTACTTCGGCATCCGGAGCGTCACGAACGGTCTCGGCGCGGCGGTGGAGCGCTTCACGCAGTTCTTCGAACGCGCCGGCACCGACAATGCGACCATCAGCCCGGAGACGATTCCGTTCACCGAATTCGAACGTCTGGGGCACGCGGCCAACCGCATGCTCCACGAGCGGGAGAAGGCGGTTCAGGCCCTGCGCGAGAGCGAGCAGCAGTACCGGGCCACCTTCGAGAACGCCGCCCTCGGCATCGCCCATCTGGATTCCGGAGGCCGCTGGTCGCAGGTCAACGACAGGTTCTGCGAGATGATGGGGCGTCCGCGCGAATCGCTGCTGAACACGCACGCCATGGATTCGCTGCTCAGCGGTACGCCCGGAGCCCTGATGCAGGCATGCGGGGCCCTCACCAGGGACGGCGGCCGCAACGTGCTTGAACAGACCTATCAGCGCGGCGACGGCAGCGTCCTGCACGCCCGCATAACGCTTTCCCCGGTCGACGACACCGGGGCCGGCGACCCGTACTGCATCTGCATCGTGGAGGATATCGGCGAGCAGAAGCTCACCGAGGCCGCCCTTCGGCGCGCAAAGGAGGAGGCCGAGGCGTCGGCGCGGGCAAGGGGCGAATTTCTCGCCAACATGAGTCACGAGCTTCGCACTCCGCTCAACGGCGTACTCGGAATGCTCCAGCTGCTGGAGGACTCCCGGCTGGACGAGGAACAGCTGGAAAACGTCCGGCTGGCAAGGCAGTCCGGGAAGAGCCTGCTGTCCATCATCGGCGACGTGCTCGACCTTTCCAAGATGGAAGCCGGAATGTTCGGCCTGAACAACGAGCCGTTCAGAGTCGCCGAGACCCTCGAAAAGATGAAGCAGACCTTCGAGGTGCTCGCCGAGGAAAAGGGCCTCGCCGTATATTTGCAAATGGACGACTCCGTCCCCGACATGCTCGTCGGGGACGAGATGCGCCTGCGCCAGATCCTCTTCAACCTCGTGGGCAACGCAGTGAAGTTCACGGATGAAGGCTCCGTCGGGATCACGGCCGAGGCGGTGCCCATCCCCTCCGACAGCAGCCGGGTGACCCTGCTGCTGACCGTCGCCGACACCGGTAGCGGCATCCCGGATGACAAGCAGGCCGAAATGTTCCGGGACTTCACCCAGCTGGACGGCTCCCGCACCCGCCGACATCAGGGAACCGGCCTCGGGCTCGCCATCGTCAGGCGGCTCGTGGAGCACATGGGAGGCCACATCCACATCTCCAGCCAGCCCGGCAAGGGGACCGAACTGACCGTGGCCATGCCGCTGGAAAAGGCTACGCCGGCGGTGTCCACCATCGTGACCCCGCGGGGACGTTCTCCCGAGATGGACGGCCTGCGCGTGCTGGTGGTGGAAGACGAGCCGGTGAACGCCAGAACCATCACCCGCCTGCTCGAAAAGGCGGGCTACGTGACTGAAGTGGCTGAAAACGGACTCGTCGCCGTGGAAGCGCTTCGCGAGAAGGCGTTCGACCTTGTCCTGATGGACATCCAGATGCCCGTCATGGACGGCCTTCAGGCGCTCTCGCGCATCAGGACCGACCCGGCGCTGGAGCACGCCTCCCACACTCCGGTCATCGCCCTCACCGCCCGCGCCATGGCCGGCGACAGGGAACGCTTCCTCGAGGCGGGCATGGACGGCTACGTCCCCAAGCCCATCGACCGCACCGAACTTTTCCGCGTCATTGCCGATGTGGTGGGCGCGTCGCCCTCCGGCTAGGCACCCGCGCGCTGGGCCAGCCAGACGCCGAGGAAAATGATGCCGGACGCCAACAGCTGCATGGGCGTCAGCGTCTCGCCGAGTATCACCCACCCGAAGAACGCCGCCACCGCGGGCACCAGATTGATGAACACGGAGGCGCGGCCTGCGGGCAGCTTGCTGATGGCCACGTTATACAGCCCGAACGCGCCCAGCGTGACGAACGCCCCCAGATACGCCGCCACGAGCAACAGGAACCACGGGTCCGGGCCGAGGCCGTCGCGCACGAGCAGGTACAGCCCCGGCAGAAAGAAGACCGCACCCACCGCGTTCTGCACGGCCGTGATGGTCCACGGCCCGTAGCTGGCGGAAAGGCGCTTGACCAGGAGCATGTAGCCCGCCGCGCTGACCATGGCGGCCAGCTCCAGCAGGTTGCCCAGCACCGGATTGGACGCGTTGAGCGAGGCCTCTCCGGTCAAAGTAAGCACGGCCACCCCGACCATGGACAGCGCCAGCCCGGTCCAGCCGCGCGACGTGGTCCGCTCGCCGAACATGACCCCGGCGCCCGCCGCCACCATCAGGGGCAGCGATGCCGAAATCAGCCCGGCCTGCGACGCGGACGTGAACATCAGCGCGTGGGACTCGAAAAAGAAATACAGGCACGGCATGAACAGCGCCATCAGACACAGCACCCGTCGGTCGCCTCCAGTGCGGACCGGCGCGGAGAGGCGTCCGGCAACGGGCGTCAGCACCAGCGTCGCGAGGCCGGTCCGCAGCCACATCACCGCCCACGGATCGAGGATGCCCACCAGATGCTTCATGGCCGCGAACGAACTGCCCCAGAGCAGCACCGCCGCCAGAACAGCCAACGTGGGCACGAGGGTGCCCTCGGGTCTCACCTGCGCATAATCACTCACGATCAGCCTCCTTGAAGGCGACCTCTACCCCGTGAGGGCGAAACTGTCTTGAAGAAAATTGCGGTGCCGGACCATCCGCCTCGAACCGGGGATCAGTCGCGGGCTTCGTGCAGTATCTCGTGCGGGATGGACTCGTGCAGCGAGTCGAGGAATTCACGAAATTCCCGCTCCTGCTGCGGGGAATAGCGCAGCTGCAGCACGCCCTTGTACTTGTCGGCCACGGTGAAGATGCCGAGGTTGTCGCAGGCTTCCAGCAGAAACCGGAACCGCCCGATCTGCGAGGGGTCTATGCGGACGTAGATGCGTGCCGAGCGCTCGGGCGGTGCCGGGCAGCGGCGCTTGCGGGGCTTGTGGCGTTTTTTCATGCTATCTGACGGCCACCCAGCTGGCGGCGAGGGATACGAGGATGACGCCCCCGGCCAGCGCGGCGCACTGTTCCGGCGGCAGGAAACTCACTTCGATGAAGAACGGCGGGACGTTCAGGGCGTCCTTGAGGGTGTTTTGCGCCAGAAGCAGCAGGCCGAGCCCCGCGCCGCTGCCGACGAGCCCCTGCATGAAGCCCCCGGTGAGCAGGGGCCAGCGGATGTACCAAGGGCGCGCGCCCACGAGCGAGAGGATCTCCACCTCGTCGCGCCGGGTCATGAGGGAGAGCTTGATGGTATTGCCCACCACGAGGGCGGCCACGAGGGCGAGAAAGCCGACCACGGGCCACGCCACGGTGCGCGTCAGGGCCACCCAGCTCTGGGCGAGGTCCATCTGCGTGGGCGCGTAGTGCACCTTCTCCACGCCGGGCAGGGATTTCAGCTCCGTGAGCAGCTCGGCGGCCCAGCCCTTCTCCTGCTTGTCCGGCGGCACCTCGAAGGCGGCCAGCGCGGAGTACGGCAGGGGGTTCTGATCCCGCAGCCACGAGAAATCGCCCGACTCGCCGAGTGTCTCGGCCAGCTCCACGAGCGCGTCGCCGGGGGTGAAGGGCTTGAACTCCTTGATGGTCTGCATGTCCCGGATGGCCTTCCATTCACTGCGCACCGTCTCCTGCTTGACGCCTTCGGCCCAGTAGAGCTGGAACTCGACCTGCCCGCGCGTCTTGAGCAGCTGGAGATTCACGTTGTGCAGGGTCAGCAGCACGAAACCGGCCAGAAAGGCCACCATGGCCACTGCGGTGAGCGTGAGCAGGTGGGCAAAGGGGTGGACGATGAAGTCGCCCAGACCGCGCCCGGTGAGCCTTGCGATGCGGCCTAACATGCCTTCTTCTCCGCTTCGGCGGCCTCGGCGGCAGCGGCCTCCTCGGGTTCGAGGATGCGGCCGTTCTCCAGATGCAGCTTGCGCGCGCCGGGAACGCAGTCGAGCACTTCGCGGCTGTGGGTGGCCATGATCACCGAGGTCCCGTAGTTGTGAAACTGCTTGAAGATATCCATGAGGTGCATCGTCAGGTCGAAGTCGAGGTTGCCGGTGGGCTCGTCGGCGAGAATCAGCTCGGGACCGGCCACCATGCTGCGGGCGATGGCCACGCGCTGCTGTTCGCCGCCGGAGAGGGCCTGACAGGGGGTGTAGCTCTTGGCCTCCAGCCCCATGGCGCGGACGATGGCCCGCACGCGGCGCTCCAGATGCTGCCGGGCCATGCCGCGGACTTCCAGGGACATGGCCACGTTGTCGAACACGGTGCGCTCGGGAAGCACCTTGAAGTCCTGAAAGACCACGCCCACGCGCCGCCGCAGCAGCGGCAGCTTGCGCCGCCCCAGCCGGTTCATGTCGAAGCCGCAGACCGTGGCCCGCCCCCGCTTGAGGGGAATCGCCCCGTACAGCAGCTTGAGCAGCGTGGACTTCCCCGCCCCGGAATGACCGGTGAGGAACAGGAACTCGCCTTTCTCGAGCTTGAAGGAGACATCCTTGAGCGCCCACTGGGAACCGAAGGTGTGCGAAACGCGCGTGAGTTCGACCATGCGTTCCCTTGTAGCCTCGAAGCCCCGGTTTGTAAAATGCCGTGCGCCATCGCGCCGCGGCGATCTCGCGGCACTTCTTTGACGCACCTTGCATATTCGGTATATGAAGGTCGCAAATGGAGGAATAATGCTCAAACGGCTGCTCCCCGTCCTTGTCGCGATCCTGCTGGCGCTTCCGGCCCATGCCGGTTCCGTGCGCGTGGCGGTGGAGGACCTCCCGCCCTATTCCAAGTGGAACGGTAATCGCCCCGAAGGGCCGTTCGTGGTTCTGAGCTGGAAGCTGACCAGCTTCCTCGGCGTCTCGCCGGACTTCATCGGCTGTGACCGCGACGAATGCCTCGAGCTGCTGGAGACAGGGCAGGCCGACATTCTCTTCGGCGTGCGACCCCGCCTCGAGCTGCAATCCTTCCTCTGGTTCTCCGACCACCCCGTGGCCCCGCCGCGAGAGACCGCCTTCTGGACGCGACGCGGCTCCGGCATCCGGCTGGAGCGGCACGCTGACCTTTACGGCAAAAAAGTGGGCGTGGTGCGCGGTCTGGCGCTCGCACCCGAGTTCGCCGCCGACCCGAGGGTCGAGCGCTTTCCGCAGGACGACTTGGCCCGCCTCTTCAAGCTGCTGGTGGCCGGCAACATCGACGCCGTGGCGCTGGACGCCGTGCGCGGGAGCGCCGCGCTGGAGCGCACCGGCTTCGGCAAATGGGTGAAGCGCGCGCCCTACTTCCTTCAGGACACCGTGGCCGAACATCTGGCGATTTCCAAAAAATCCCGCCTCTCCACGGAGCGGGAGTACGTGGAGCAGGCGCTGGAAAAGGCGCTCGGCACGCAGAACGATCACGAGGCCGAGAATGTCGAACGGCGCCCTTGAAAACGCGGCCCGGACCATCCGCGACGCGCGCTGCTGCTTCGCCTTCACCGGGGCGGGCATCTCGGTGGAGTCCGGCATTCCTCCGTTTCGCGGGCCTCAGGGCCTCTGGTCGAAGTACGACCCCGCCAAGTTCGAGATGAACTACTTCCGCAGGCATCCCAAGGAATCATGGGAGTTGCTGGTCGAGATTTTCTACTCCCGGCAGGTGGCCTGTCGTCCAAACAGGGCGCACCGGGCGCTGGCGGAGCTGGAGGCTGCGGGCCGCCTCGTGGCGGTGGTGACCCAGAACATCGACGGGCTGCACCAACAGGCAGGGAACACCACCGTACTGGAGTATCACGGCTCCACCTCGCGGATGCAGTGCATGAACTGCCGCCGCAAGTTCCCGACGCAGGGCGTGCGGCTTGACGCCCTGCCCCCGAAATGCCCGGACTGCGGGGGCGTGCTCAAGCCGGACATCGTCTTCTTCTCCGAGGGCATCCCCGACGACGTGCACCGTGACGCCACAACGCTGGCGCGGCAGGCGGACGCCCTCATCGTGGTGGGCACCACCGGCGAGGTCCAGCCAGCCGGGCGCATCCCGTGGATCGCGCACCACAACGGCGCCACGGTCATCGAGATAAACACGCGGGAGTCGGCCTACACCTACCGGGCCACGGACATATATCTGGAGGGCAAGGCCGGGCGGATGCTGCCCATGCTGGCCGAAGCGGTGCTGAAGACGGGCTGACACGGATCTTTCAGGGGCGGGACGAGACGGGAACGGTCGGACGGGACCGGTCCAAGGATGCCCCACGCGGCAACGACAACACCACCTGATACTGGAGACACCTCATGAGCTGGAAGGAAGCCACCCGATTCCTCGGAGACCTGCAGTGCGACGACAGACTCGCCGACGCCGTGCTCGGACAGCGCGACGCGGAGGACATGGCCCGCGCCGCCCGCGAGCTGGGATACAAATTCAACCCCGAGAGCCTCGCCGACACCCTGAGCGCCACCGTGCCGCAGGGGCGGCTGGATGAATACTATCTGGAATCCGTTCCCGGCGGCGGATACTTCAAGCGGTTGTTCGTCCTGATGAAACGGTCCGGCTGGGTCTAGCCGTCCGCTCCCGCGGGGGCGGACTCTGACGCGACATCGGCATCCGTGGCCGTCTGCGCGCCCTCGGCGTCCTTTTCGTGCGTCGTCTTGAGGGTCTCGAGCCGTGCGCCCTTTTCGCGGTCTGGGTGAATCACCACCACGCGGTCCACGGCGTTGCTGAACAGGTCCATGGGGTGGTGGCTGATGACCAGCACCTGCAAATCCAGCCGGTGGGCGATGGCCGAGATCAGCTTCATGAACTTGGGCACGAGGGTCGGCCGCAGCCAGCAGTCCTGTTCGTCCAGCACCAAAAACGGCCGGTGCCGGTCCTCAGGCAGCTGCGACAGGGCAATGAGTCGCAGCCCCACTGAGAGGATGTTGCAGACCGAGCCGCCCTGCCCTTTGAGAATGTCCTCCACTTCGTCGCCGCCACCCGCGTTGTGGATGCGAAAGGACACGTTCAGGCGGCCGTTCTTGACCTCGCGCAACGTGGAGACTTCCCGGTCCTGCCCGAGAATCTCGCGGATGGCGTGGGTCAGGTTGGCCTCGATCTCATCCAGCGCCTTGCCGAACAGGGCTGAGGACAGGTCCTCCAGTCGGGTCGCGGCACGGGGGGCCAGCTCCAGAAACTCCTTTGCCCGGGCTAGCTGTTCGCGCTCCCGCCGGTGCTCGTCCACGCGGGTCTCGCCAAGCGCGGAGAGCCGTTGCAGGCGGCTTTCGAGATTCCTGAGTTCCGAGACGTCCGTCATCTAGCCCTCGCCGCCGCCGAAGCGCTGCTCAACTTCTTCGAGCCCTTTGCGGATGCCGTCCACATGCTTGCGGTATTCAGCGACAACACGCTCGTTTTCCTTTCGTTTTTCATCAAGGATGCGTTGCAGTTCCTCAGGGTCGGCGGTGCCGAACTCCTCGTTCGCCCGCTTCTCAAGGTCCTTGAGCCGCTCCGTGAGGGAGCTGATCTTTTCCTCGGTGCGGATCTTTTTGGTCTCCAGCACCTTATGCTGTTCGCGAAGCTCCGCCAGTTCCTGTTCCAGCGCCTGATCGCGCCGGGCCTTGTCGTCAGCCGTCATGGTTTACCACCTCGCCGTACAGTTCCCAGATGAGCCGCGCCTCGGCGCTCTCATCAAGGTTGTCGTTCAGAAAATCCTTGAGCCCCACGCCCTCGTGCGTCCGCCGCCACGCCAGCCGCTCCAGACCCCGTATGAAGTCGGACCCGTCGGCCTCCTCATGTTCCTCGGGCGGCAGCTCCTGATCCGGGAAGACTTCATCGAAGGGCAGATGCGGTATGACCCAGCGCTCCAGCTCGGCGACGCCCGGCTTCCAGATGGAGGCCACCGGCTCGCGCTCGCGGGAGTTGCGGTTGAAGATCAGCCGCACGATGTTGCCGGGGTTGGCCCACGTTGTGCCGCCCTTGGTCACGCTGGGCTGCGGGCGATGGATATGGCCGTTCACCAGCCAGTCCACGCCGGGGATCTCGCGAATGGCGTTGGCCTTGTCCTCGAAATCCGGAAAACGGATGTTGTGGTGCGTGAGCCAGAGCACGCTTTTCGAGCAGCCTTCTGGGCGGTCGAAACGCTTCGGAATGGCCGTCCCGTCAGGGCTCGCGCAGACAAGGGCCTCGCCGTCAGGGGTTTGCAGGACCAGTTGCGGTCCCTTGTGCTTCATGAGCCTGACCACCCCGGCCTGCTCCAGCACGGCAAGGGACACGTCGTCCGTGAATCGCGACTGGTACTTGTCGTGATTGCCTACCAGTACCCACGGCATGTGCTCGCCCGCGCGCCGACCGAACATGCGGATCAGCTCCACGAGCATCCTGTTGGAGTTGTCGCGCGGCAGATGAAACAGGTCACCCAGAAAAACCGGCAGCAGCTCGCGCCGCTCGGCCTCGTCGAGGCAGGCCTCCACCTTTGCCAGCACCTGCTCCAGATACCCGTCGAGCCGCTGGCCGGGCGGGTTGTCCGCCAGATGCGCGTCCCCGATGAGCAGCAGCCCGTCGGCCTCGATGCGTGGCAGCCCGGAAATGTCAGTGTCCATGCGCACCCCCCGCAGGTCCGGATTCGTGGACGTGCTCGCCGCCGAGGAACTCGCCGGACTCCAGTTCGCCGCCGCACGTGGGACAGCGCCCGATGGCCTCCAGCCGCTCACGCAGGTGCGCCGCGTGCTCCGTCAACTCGCGATGCGCGCCCTTGAGCGCCTCTTCTTCCCGTTCCATCCCTTCGCGGACCTCGCCCAGCTCCTTCAGCAGCGCGGAAAGCGCGCTTTCGTCCTCCGGCTGCGGCGGTTCGCGCAACGCGGAAACGGTTGTGGCATATTCGTTGAGGATCTGCATTTGACCGGAATAGCTCTTCAATTTCGCTGCCGTCCGGCTGAGGTCTGAAAGGTCCTCCACCTGCGGCGGGGCCGCAAGGTCGGCAAGGGCGCGACTGCCGGTGCGGGCCGCTTCAAGTTCGCCCCGGGTGCGGCTCATTTCGTCCATCACCGCCCTGACGCCCGCGGTATCGGCCGGAGTCGGGGGCTCGGCCAGCGGGTCCAGCTTTTCGGCATAGGCGGCGGCGAATGCGCTCCTGTGACGAAGGTCGGCCTGTTCCTCGATGAGCGAGCGAAGCGAATGGAGCGACTCCAACGATGCGGGCTCGCCAAGCTGTTCAAGCAGGGCGCGTTCCCGGTTCGCACGGTCCAACTCCCGATTCAGCCTGTCGTGCTCCGCAAGCAGCTGTTCCAGCGCCGGAATCTCGCGGTTCAGGGCCTGCGAACGCTGCTCCAGTTCCTCGGCGGTTTCCATCATGAGCCGGATGTCAGGCAGCGGGGCCAGCGCGTCCAGTTCGGCTTCGATATCCCGCAGCCGCGCCTCGCGCCCCGCGCTCTCGCGCCGGACCTCCAGCGTGCGGCGTTTGAGCGCGCCCTGCATGGACAGCAGGTGCGCCCCCTCAGAGGACGAGGCCAGAAAATCGGCCACGGCCCTGTCCGGCCTGTTGAGCAGAAAGACGGGCTCGCGCTGGTCGCCGATGTGCACGTCCACGGGGTTTCCGTCGTCCAGATCCACCCGGTTCATGCGCAGCAGGCTGCGGACTTCCTCCGGCACGCCGCCGCGCCCCAGCTTCCAGAAGCTCTCGGGCTCCTCGCTGCCGGGGGCGAGGATCTCGTACCCGGCGGAGGCTTTCTTGCGAATCCACGTGACGCGGTGTCCGTCCGCGAGCACCACGGTGACCCGGGCCTCCTTGGCGCCGTGGCGGATGTAGTGGCTCGGGGTCGGGTTTTCCGCCACGCAGCGAAGCGCCTCCACCAGCGCGGATTTGCCCGTGTTGTTGGGACCGGTCAGCGCGGTGACGCCCGGGCCGAGCTCCAGCTCGGTCCGCTCGTGGGCCATGAAGTTTTCGACGATGATGCGTTCTATCATGCTGCTTTGCTAGGGGTATCTCGGCGAAAGGCGGAGTTCCAGCGCGTAGGCGTACAGCCCCTTCTCGCGCATGCGTTCGTTGTTCTCCCGCCAGCGTCGCTCCAGCGCTTCGGGCAGGCCGTGATCATCGCAGGGGAAGCGGCTGCATTCATGGCAGAACTGCACGCCCTGTTGCCGCACGCAGTCCTTGATGCCGCAGTCGCCGAAAAGACAGCCTTCGCCGCGACACCCGGAACAGGTGCCCTCGGCAAGAAAATCAAGCACGGATGCGAACTCGCCATAGCCTCCAAAGACCGGGTTCATCCCCGCGAACCGCTCGGCATACTGAGCGAAGTTCGACCCCATGGCCTCCTGAAGCGCCTTGGCGTGCCTGCGGATCTCGCTGCCCTCGAAGGCTATGCATTTGCCGCAGTTCAGCCCGCACGGGGCGGTCTGCTCGATGACGGTTGCCATGGGTCCCATACCCGCGTCGGCGAGGACCTCCAGCGCGGTGGACGCGGCGAAGTCGCAATAGTCCCGGCAGAGCTGGCTGATGTTCTCCTCGCGGAAGCGGCGATGTCCCTGCGGGGTGATGAAGTCGCACCCCGTCAGCTCGCGGCAGTTGGTGCTTTGAAATTTGGCGCGGAACCGCTTGAGAAACTCCTGAACCAGCGCGTAGGGCACGTCCATGGTCTGTTCGGGCACGGGCTCGGTCCGTCCGGCGTAAAGCCCCATGCCCATAATGGCGCCGCTGACCGCGCCGCACAATCCGTTGGTGCGCGACATGCCGGAGCAGAACCCGCTCGCCACGCGCTCCATGCCGGGTTCATACCGCCCGCCGACCTCGGCCAGCGCGCGCATGACGCTCTCCGCGCAGTACCAGCCGCCGTCGAAGGACTCCCTCGCACGCTTTCCGGTCCAGTGCATCATGAACAACCCCCCTTGGCGTTGCAGGCGAGAAAAGGGCAGAACTCCAGCGCCTCGCGCGTCATGCCCCCGTTATCGCCATAGAGTACGAGCGGGGACGCGACTGACACCCCTTCGCCCCCGTTCTTTACGGCCTCCACCAACACGATGCCAGCTTCGGCCCGGAGCGTGCCGTGTACCATGATCAACCGCTTGGGCGCCAGCTTCCGGCGGTCCATTTCGCGAAAAAGTGCCGGGAGCCGTTCGGGCAGGAACACCGCGAACAGCCGCCCCTTGGATTTGAGCTGCAGGGCGGCGCAGCGCACGAAATCCGCCAGCGATCCGCCCGTTTCGAACCGCGCCGCGCTTCGCGACTCCCCTTTGCTGACGCGCCCGCGTCCCGTCTCGCGAAACGGCGGATTCATGAGCGCGAAGTCGGCCCGCTGTTCCAGCTCGCGGTAAGCGCGGACATCCGCCTCCACCGGCAGAAACGCGCCAGAGAGGTCGAGCCGCCCGGCGTTGATTCGCGCACAGGCCGCGGCTTCGGCATCGGCCTCAACACCGTGGATCGTCAGGTCGGCGTCCGGGTTGGACAGCAGCGCGGCAATGCTCACCGCCCCGGCCCCGCAGCCCAGATCCACCCCGCTCCAGCCGCGTTTGATGCGGGCGAAGCAGCCGAGCAGCAGGGAGTCGAGCGAGAAGCGGTAGCCGCCCTGCGGCTGTTCCAGCCCCCTGGGGAAATAGGCCCGCGCCTCATCCGGATTCATGAGCGCCCCCCGCTGAAGCGGCGCCGCGCCGAGCGATACAGGTCCGCGAACATGCGGGCCTCGCCCATATCGGTGAGATGCGCCCCGAGAAAATACACGCCCGCCCAGACCGGAATGAAGGCGAGGCTCCACGCCCCGAACCGGCCGGTATACCATGCCCCCGCTCCAATCAGCACCGAGAGCAGGGCGGCCTTGAGCAGCACCGCGCCCTCCACAGGGGCCACGCTGACGCGGCGGCGCAGAAAAATGAACAGCAGCAGGGCGTTGACCAGCGAGGCCGCGCTGACCGCAACGGCCAACCCAACGTGCTTGAGCGGGAACATGAGCCACGCGCCGAGGCCGATGTTCACGAACAGGCACAGCACCGCGATCTTCACCGGAGTCTTGGTATCCTCAAGGGCGTAGAAGGCCGAGACGAGCGGTCGGGACAGGGCGATGAAGGGCAGCCCTGCGGAATAGGCGATCAGGGCGGACGCGGTGGAACTCACGGCTTCAGGACCGAATCTGCCGTGGCCGAACAGCACGGAGATGACCGGTTCGGCAAGGGCCATCAGCCCGGCGGCGGCAGGAAGCGCGATGAACACCGTCAGCCCGTTGGCGGAACGCAGCGCGCCGCCGAATTCGTCCATCTCCCCTTTTGCGGCCAGCCCGGCCAGGCTCGGAAGCGCCGCGGTGCTCACGGCAAGGCCGAAGACACCGAGCGGGAACTGCACCAGCCGGTCCGCGTAATAGAGGTAGGACACGCTGCCCGTGGGCAGGAACGAGGCAAGCAGGGTGCCGAGCAGGATGTTAAGCTGATAGACCGCCGCACCGAAGACGGTGGGCAGCATGAGCAGGCCCATGCGCCGCACGCCCGGATCGAACAGGGACCAGCGTCCGCGCCTGCGAAAGCCGATGCGCGACAGCGCCCCCTGCTGCATGAGCAGCTGGGCCGCGCCGCCCGCCAGTACGCCGTAAGCCATGCCGTAGGCCACGTTGTAGCCCGCGTAATGGCTTATGAGCGCGGCAATGATGAGGGCCACGTTGAGCACGGCCGGGGCCAGCGCAGGGGCCAGAAACCGCTGGTGCGAGTTGAGGATGCCCATGCACAGGGCCACCCCGCAGATGAAAATGACATACGGAAAGCAAATGCGCACCAGCGAGACGGTGGTGGCGAACAGCTCGGAGTCGTCCGCAAAACCGGGTGCGATGGCGAGAGTCACCGGTCCGGCGGCCAGCTCCACCGCTACGGTGAGCGCGCCGAGGATGATGCCCAGCCAGACCATGGCGGATCGTGCCATCTGCTGCGCGGCTTCATCCCCCTCCTCCTCGCGGACGCGCGAATAAACAGGGATGAAGGCCATGGTCAGGGAGCCTTCCCCGAACAGCCGCCGCATGAGGTTGGGAATCCTGAAAGCCACGAAAAAGGCATCGGCAAACATGCCCGCCCCAAGGGCGAAGGCCACGATGAGATCCCTAACAAACCCCAATATTCGCGACCCGAGGGTGGCGACCGCCACCACCGAGGCGTTTCGTGCTATCTGTCGGCCGTGTTTGGACACCTTGAACCCGCTTTTTCATGCACCCTGAAATCGTTGGCACTTTTCTCGGCACCATTTTCAAGACATTCTATTGAAATTTTCTACATACAGACATTGCTGACTTTTCTTTTGCTCATGCAGCATTTGACGGCTTTTTCGCCACCCGTAGACCAGAAAACATTTTTACGAACAAATTCAAATTGTTGTTTCATAACCACTGGTCCGAGATTGGTTCGGTCGTTCGGAGACGTTTCTTCCTTTTCGTGCCACGCGACGAAAGAGAGTCTCGCCGGCGACCGCAAATCATGTTGTTGAAGTCGATTGCGGTCAGCCTCAACGGCCGTCTTTCTGGCAGTCCGGACAGTAGGTGGAGGTCCTGCCCGCCACGGTGGAGCAGGTCAGGCACCCGCCGCAGCGCGGGCACGGCTGTCCTTTCTTGCCGTAAACATTGAAACTGTTCTGGAACGCCCCGGCGTCGCCGTCCGCGTTCACGTAATCCCGTATGGAGCTGCCGTTTTCTGCTATGGCCTGCGCGAGAACATCCTGAAGGTGTCGGAAAAGCTCAACAAGTCTCGATTCCGGGACATCGCAGGCGCGCACCGCCGGTCCCAACTCGGCACGAAACAGCGACTCATCCGCGTAGATGTTGCCGCAGCCCGCCACCACGGTCTGGTCCAGCAGCAGCGCCTTGACGCGGGCCTTGCGCGTGGCCACGGCGCGGGCAAGCGCTTCCGGGGAAGACTCCAGCGGCTCAGGGCCGAGGGAGGCGTAAAACGGCCACCGGTCCACCTCGTCCGGCGTCAGCGCCACGATATAGCCGAAGCGGCGCACATCCGCAAAGGTCAGCACCGAACCGTCGTCGAGGGTCATGATGACGCGGTCATGCTTGGCCCCGGGCCGTTCACAGCCGCACTCATGCACCAGCCGCCCGGTCATCTTCAGATGCACGCCGAGCAGCAGCGGACCGACGTCCGGGCTTTCCAGATCGGCAAGCAGCAGCTTGGCGCGCCGACGCACGCCCAGAACACGGGCGCCGAGCACCCGACGGCGGAACTCGTCCTCTGGCTGACGCAGGGAGGTGGGCCACGGCACGTCAACGCGCTCCACCGTCCGTCCGGGCAGGGAGCGGTTCAGACCGCGGGCGATGACTTCCACTTCGGGCAGTTCGGGCATGAGCGTTGACTACCTCAATTCCTCGGCGGGGAAAAGGTGGAGAACCCGGCTAGAAGAGATCCGCAAGCGCCTGCTCCGCAGCCTCCGGTGACGCTGTGACCCAGTAGATCAGATCGCCCCGGAAGAACACGAGGTGTCGCTTGCCCATGCCGGTAAAGGGATAAACGGGGACGCCCTCGTATTCGAAGCGTTTCATGTAGGAAAATGGCGACTTGGGATTCTCGAACATGAGGTGCACCATCTTCCCGGTCTGGCGCCGGGCCTCGCGCCCGTCCTTTGCACGGGAAATCCAGACCTCGGCCGCTCCGTCGCCGTATCGGGCAACTGCCACGGCTTCTGCCTTGATGCTCTTGCCGTGCAGCCGGTTCATCTCCTCGGCCGCATCAGAACCGCTCTTGTAGTTTGAAAGCTCCATCCCGGCCATGGTCTGCGGGAAGTACTGACGCATCTCGTCCTGACAGGCCACCAGCGTCAGCATGACCAGCACGATGAAAAGTGATTTGCGAATCATTTATTCTGCTCCTTGGAATTGCGGCTGCCGAGCGGACCGAAGTCAAGGGTATACTCCTCGCCGCCCAGACGGGTGGTGAACATGAGGCTCGCGTCGTTGTCGTGGGCCTTCTTGCCCGCGCGGTGGATGTCGAACAGTTCCTTGACCGGGATCCCCTGCGCCTCAACGATGACCATGTTGGGCCGCAGGCCGGAACGGTAGGCGCGCGAATCGCGCTTCACGGACTCCACGTAGACGCCCCTGGCCCCGCGGACCAGCGTCGCACCGAGGCGGCTCTCGTAGGAGCTGGGACAGTAGAAGGAATAATCGCCGGCATCGGGGTCGTACTCTCTGCCGCGCCACGGCATGACGGTCATGACCACGGCGTCGGGGTCAAGCATGCGGATGCGGTCCGGGATGCCCCAGCCGTATTCCACGTGACCGCCCCCCGCCACCACGACCACGGGCCAGTCGTAGCGCTCGTGCAGCCTCACGGCCTGTTCCGCCATCATGGAATCCCAGACGGACTGGATGTAGAGGAACCGCTCCGCGCGCTCCTCGTCCGCCTCGTCGCCGCTTTCGTGCAGGGCGAGCACCTCCATCAGGGAGTCCCGCTGCTCCTGCGGCGGCATGACGACCTCCTCCGGCATGTACGAGGCCTCAAGGGAGTCGAGGCTCTCCACGCCCTTCTCGCTCACCTTGCGGACAACGTCCGGCGGAACGTTGATGCCCGCCACCGGCAGACACCGCTTCTCGGCCAGCTCGAAATGGCCCCGGAACAGCTCGAAGGGATAGCCCCAGCGCTTTTTCCAGTCCAGCTCCTCTTCGAGCGCCTCAACACGGACCTGCCCCTTGCCGAAGTCGTCCAGCACGGGCTGCTTGTCGACGCCGATCATCTCGAGGCCGAGGGAGATCCCCCGCCCGTTGCGCGAGAGTCCCTGCAGGAGCGCCTGCTGCATCTTGTGGTCGCAGGCGTTGGTGTGCCCTTCGCCGATGACCACGTAGTCCGCGCCTTCCAGTCCTTCCACAACGGTCTGCAACGGCAGGCGGCTGCCGTCCAGCGCCAGAAAGTCGCCCTTCTGGGGCGCGAAATTCACATCCATCTCCGGCACCTCGGGCGACCGCGGGCCCACGGCGCACCCCGTGGCCGCGAACACGGCCGCGGTCAGCATAATCACGGTTCCGATCACGCGTTTCATCGTATTACCATCCGTATTCATGCCGCGTCTTCAGGCGGCGTTTCAAAGTCGTGATACCAGATCGCCATTGGCAGCCCCACCTGATCCTCAGGTGGATTCTCCGGCAGCGAAAGAAGGTCACCACCGGAAGCCCTGGCCGTGAGCGCCAGCATGAGCGCATCCACCACGTCGTCGCAGGCGAGGGTCTTTGCGGTATAGCGGGAACAGGCGCCCTTGAGGAACTCCTCGGCCTCCGGCATCAGGTCCTTCATGAGCGTCAGCCGCTCCAGAAAACCCAGCGGATGCTTCTTGTACCATGTTGCCGGCGCCCCGGACGCAAAGCGGAAGGCCACCTCCGGGTGCGACTCCCGGATGATGGCGCGGGCGGCCTCGTCCCGCCGCAGCAGTCCGTCCAGCTCCCGGATGCGCGGTGCGATCATCCACGCCTGCTTGGAGAGCCCCTTGCCGGTCTGATCACGGGTGATCGCGGCGGCCTCCTCGTAGGACTGCGCATAGACCGCGTCCCGGACCGGGCTGTTGAAGATGCTGGAGCGCCGCTTGCCGAGCATGGAGCGGGCGACCCTGTCCGCCTCGCGGAATGGGTGCTCTCTCCAAGGAAGTCCAACAGGCATGTCCACCAACACGCACTGTGCATCGCGCAGTGCCTCCCAGCAGCCTTCCATGGTGTTGTGGACGTTGCTGTCCGGGTTGCCCTCGTCATCGATTGTGACCGCGACCCACCCGGCCCTGCATCCGTCGATACCCGCGTATTTCATGCCGATCATCATAACCACCCATACGCACGGCGCAAGAAAAACGCGAATTTTGCACATCCGTGCATCCCGCAAAGCAAAAACGCCCCGACCGCGACGAAGCGGACGGGGCGAAGCAGGGAATGGAAACGGTCTGCTAGCCGGTGACGCGGTTCACGTTCACCGCGCCGTCGCGCTGCACCAGACGTGGGTAGCGCACGGCGGGCTTGCCGAACATCAGGACATACCCGAGCTCGTGATCCTCCGGGATTCCGAAGGATCTGTAAACGTCCGGCGCGAAATGCAGAAATGCCCACTTGGCGAACCCGCACCACAACGTACCCAGCCCGAGGGCGTTGGCCATGACCTCGAAGGTGGTCAGGCCGATGTGGGTGTCGGCGTTGCCCGCCGGGGCGTTCTTGGGGGCCGAGGCGATGAGCATGTGCGGCGCTTCGCGGAAAATGATGTCCTTGCCGTCGTCCCAGCAGTCCACGGCCATGGAGAAAAACTCCAGCCCTTCCGGGATGGTCTCCGCATCGCGGTGTCCACGGATGGCCTCGTAGGTCCGCTCCGCGATGGCGCCCATCACCTTCGGATCGTCCACCAGCGTGTAGAGCACGCTCTGGTGGTTCTTGCCCGTGGGCGCATAGGACAGGACCTCCATGAGACGCGAAAGGGTCTCCGGCTCCACGGGTTCCTGCTTGTAGCGGCGAATGCTGCGACGAGACTTGATGAGCATCTCCACGTTGTCCGGGTCCGGCTCATAGCCGTCGAGCGTCTCCGCGTCATCCGGATCGAACCCTGTGAGCGACAGCGCGCCGAACTTGCAGACCGTCATGCAGTGCTGACAGGCGAAGCATTGCTCCTGCATCTCCTGCGGCATGTACGGAAGACCTTCCTCCGGCATCCGGATGAAGTACATGGGGCACTCCTGCACGCACTCCCCGCAACGGGTACACTTCTGCGCGTCTATTCTGATATCCATTTGCGCTCCTTTGCTTGCGTAGGTTTTCCCTTTCCTACCAGATGGTATTCCCCGCGCAAGTAGGCACGATTTTGTTGGGTAGTTCCCTCGGAGAAACCAAGCGCCAATGGCAGGTTCTCACTTCCGCGTCGACTGCGGGGGCAACAGGGGAAAAAGGGAGGCGGGTCGGATCAAAAACGAATGGCCGCGAGCCGGTCCAGATGCTGTAGGCGTTCGTGCGGCAGCATGGGGCCGAGCTCGTCGAGGGACGGGAGCACGTGCAGCGTGTAGGGGGAGAGGTTCACGGTCTGCTGTCCCGCGTAGTCCGTACAAAGGACTTCCGCGGCCTGCTGCCCGAGACAGACGATGTCGCTGGCGCCGAGGCGTTCGATGCCGCTCCAGAAGGCGGCCGGGTCGGGAACGATGTCCCCCCCGTCGGGTAGCCCCACGGGCAGAAATCCGGAAGACCCTTTGGGCCAGCGCAGGTGCGCGATGATCTGGCGCAGCAACTGTCCGCGGGCCGGATCGGCCTGTCCGCTCAGGTCGAAGCCGAGCTGAAAATAGGTCCAGACAACCTTGGGCGAGGCCGGCGACTTGGCGAGCACGGCCTCCCACGCTTTGGAAAGCTCTACGCGCGCCGGGGCTTCACCGGCCCCACGCTGCTGCGCGCCGCACGAATCCGCGGCAGGGGCATCCGCTTTTCCGGAAGGAAGCAGGTACTCCAACCCGGCGGAATGCCACGGCCTCAGATGCTCCGGTATGTTCAGCCTGTCGGCAGCAGATCCCATAAACGCCACGCCACTTCGGTTTTCGGCAACAGGGGCCATGTCTCGCGTCGACCATCGGCACAGGCCACGAACATTTCATTGGTACGGGTGCCGAAGCCGCTGCCTGCGCTGTCGATGCGGTTGGCCGCGATGAGGTCGAGGTGCTTGCTCTCCAGCTTGCGAAGGGCCTCGGGGCGCGGATCGCCGGTTTCGGCCGCGAAACCGATGAGCCGCCGCTCGCCCTTGTCCTCGCCCATGGAGCGCAGGATGTCGGGGTTGGACTCGAAGCGCACCGTCAGTTCGCCGGAGCCGGACTTCTTGAACTTTTCGGTCCCGTGCGGCACGGGCCGGAAGTCCGCCACCGCGGCGGTGGCCACGCCCACGTCCGTATCGGGCCACAGGTCCATGCAGGCCTGATGCATTTCGAGCGCCGAGCTGACGGGGTGCACCGCGATCGACTCGGGAAATTCCATGTCCACCGGCCCGCGCACCACATGAACGTCAGCGCCGCGGAGCCACGCGGCCACGGCCATGCACGCGCCCATGGTGCCGCTGGACGGGTTGGACCAGAAGCGCACGGCGTCCCACTGCTCGCGGGTGGGGCCGAGGGTCACCAGCACGCGGGTGCCGGCCAGATCCTTTTCCGTGAGCATGCGCAGGATGTGCAGGTGGATGGTCTCCACGTCGGGCATCTTGCCCTTGCCGGTGTCGCCGCAGGCCACGTTGCCGGAGACCGGCTCCATGCATTCCCAGCCGTCCTCGGCCAGCCGCGCCCAGTTGCGCTGCACCGCCGGAGAGGCCCACATGGCCGGATTCATGGCCGGGACCGCCAGCTTGGGGCCGCGAAAGGCCATGGCCTGACAGGAGAGCATGGTATCGGCGATGCCGCCCGCAACCTTGCCGATGATGTCCGCCGAGGCCGGGACCAGCGCCAGCGCGTCGGCCACCTGACCGGGCTCGAGGTGCGCAAAGGAGGTGTCCGGACCGGCGTCGAACATGCCCTGATAGACCGGGGACGCGCCCAACGCCTCGAAGGAGAGCGGGGTCACGAATCTGGCGGCAGCATCCGTCACGGTCGCCGAGACCGAGCAGTCGGACTCCTGAAGCGAGCGCAGCAGCTCCAGCGACCTGAAGGCCGCAATGCTCCCCGAAACCCCGAGATGCACGCGGCGGCCCATGAACCCGCCGAAACGGTAGTGTTCGCGCATTAGTCCTCTAAATCGGAAATGGAGGGCGCCGAGGAGTCGGCTTCCTTGGCCTCCACCGCGAGGATGGTCACCTTGGCGCTGCCGAAGGTGTCCTCGATCTGAATGATGCAGCTCTTGTTGAACTTCTCGAAGGACAGCACGGAGATTTTGCCCTTGACCGAGGCGATCTTCTCCCAGTTGTCCTTGGCCATGTTGTTCAGGAAGAAGCGGATGAGGTCCTGAACCACCACGCGGCCCTTGAACTTCATGATACCGGCGCGGAACTTGCGGTTGTCGAGGGTGTAGGACTCCTCGTCCACATAGTCCAGCTCGCGCGGGATCAGGATGTCCTGAAAATCATAGTAGTAGTTGGTGTCCGTGTACTCGGTCTGCGAGCCGGACTCCCCCGGCGCGCCGCCGCTGCCCGTGGACTTGGGGGCGCAGCCCGCGAAGAGCCCCAGTGCGGCGACGATGATGCAAAACTTGATGAGATGGCGCATGACGCTCCCCGTCATTAGGAGTTGAGGTCGGATTTAAGACGTTCGATCTTTTCCTGAAGATGCTTTTCCATGTCCCGGCGGTCCCGTCGCAACCGCACCAGCTCGGATTCGAGGGTCTGGAGCTTGGCCTTGATGTCGGAGGTGTCCAGCGAGAGGCTCATGGCCGTCTCCTCCAGCTCCCGGTCCTTCTCCTCCAGACGCTGCCAGCTCTCGAGGACGTCCTGCGGCAGCGGCTCGGCCTGCGGCAGCTCCTTGAGCCGCTTCTGGCTGCGGGCCAGCATCACGAAGGCGGTCTTGAGCTTCTGCACGTCTTCCTGCTGGCGCTCGATGAGCCGCCGCTGGTCCGCCATGGTCTCCATGCAGTCCGCCACGCGCTCCATGATGTCCGAAAAGGACTGCGCCAGCTCGCCCGACTGGGCCGAAGGCGACGGAACGCAGGGTGCGGGCTGAGACCCTTCCACCTCCACGGTCCGGGGCAGCTCCCCCCTGAGAATCTCCTCGATCTCATGGGTGACGCGGCCTTCCGAGTACAACTGGGAAATCCGGTTGAAGACCTGCACCGACTCCTCGGGATACTTGGTGACACGGCCGACCTTTGTCCCGCAGAGAAAATCCTTGAACAGCGTGGCGTAACGCCGCGCGGTTGGAGCGGGGATCCGAGTCATCCGGGATATCTCCGATACCGATAACAGATTCATCTGTTTCAAATACCACGATTGCGCGTAATTTCAAGGGATTGGAACACACCCGACTCCGATTTCCGCAACGGATTGGAATCATGGGAAAATACCTGTGCTTGCAAGGGATTGCAAAGGGAAATAGTATCTGCTCCCCCATTGGGAAAAACACCATGAGCAAAATACCCGCACAATACGATCTGAAGAACTATCGCTTCGACCTGCCCGAGGACCGCATCGCGCAGCAGCCCGCCCAGCGCAGGGACGCGTCGAAGCTGATGGTGCTGGACAAGGACACCGGCCGCCGCACCGTGGCCGACTTCACGGACCTGCCGGACTTCCTGCCCGAAGGGGCGCTGCTGGTGGCCAACAACTCGCGCGTGATCCCGGCCCGCGTCTTCGGCACCAAGCCCACTGGCGGCAAGGTGGAGTTCCTTCTGCTCACGCCGCTGCCGCGCATCATCAGCGCGGAAGGCGCGTCCGGCTGGAAGAAGGCCCGGGTGCAGGGACTGCTGCGCGCCTCCAAATCCCCAAAGCCGCGCGACCTCATCACCTTCTCCGACGACCTGCGCCTCGTCCCCAAGGAGCGCGGCGACTTCGGCAAGTGGGTGGTGGAGATCGAGTGGCGCGGCGACCTGGAAACCGTCCTTGGCCGCATCGGCTGCCTGCCGCTGCCGCCGTACATCACGCGCCCCAGCGACGAAAACGACGCGGAACGCTACCAGACGGTCTACTGCCGCGGCGACAAGGCCGGCTCGGTCGCCGCTCCCACGGCGGGCCTGCACTTCACCCCCGACGTGCGCCGGCGCATCGAAGCTGCCGGGCATCGGTGGGCCGAGGTGACGCTCTACGTGGGCTACGGCACCTTCAGCCCCGTGCGCGAGCGCGACATCCGCAACCACCTCATGCACTCCGAATACATCGAAGTGCCCGCCGAGACCGCCGAGGCCGTGCGCCGCGCCAAGGCCGAAGGCCGCCCGGTGCTGGCCGTGGGCACCACCAGCGCCCGGACGCTGGAAGGGATGTACCGCGAGGCCGGAGACATCACGGCGTTCAAGGGCGAGACCGACATCTTCATCACGCCGGGCTATGATTTCAACGTGGTGGACTGCCTGTTGACCAATTTCCATTTGCCAGAATCAAGCCTCATTATTATGGTGTCTGCCCTAGCTGGAAGAGAACCCGTCATGGATGCCTACAAGGACGCACTGAAGCACGGATTTCGCTTCTTTTCATACGGTGATGCCATGCTCATCCGATGAGCTGATGTCGCACAACGCAGCGCAAGGAGTTCGCTATGTCCCGAATCGCGGTTCAGGAAGACAGGTGCAAGGGGTGCATGCTCTGCTCCACGGTCTGTCCTGTCCAGATCATCGTTCAATCCGACCGCTTCAACCAGAGCGGCTACAAAGTGGCCGAAGTACCTGATGCGGAAATGGAAAAGTGTACGGGCTGCACATCCTGCGCCCTCATCTGCCCGGATCTCGCCATCCGGGTCTACCGAACCCCGAAAAAGAAGAAGGGGGACGAGTAAATGAGCAAACCCGATAGAATTTTCATCAAGGGGAACGAGGCCGTATCCCGCGGAGCACTGGCCGCCAAGTGCAAGTGCTTCTTCGGCTACCCCATCACCCCGCAGAACGAGATCCCCGAGTTCATGAGCTCCGAGCTGCCCAAGGCGGGCGGCGAGTTCGTGCAGGCGGAATCCGAAGTGGCCGCGGCAAACATGCTGCTGGGCGCCGGAGCATGCGGCGTTCGCGCCATGACCAGCTCCTCCAGCCCGGGCGTGTCCCTGAAGCAGGAGGCCATCTCCTACATGGCGGGCTCCGAGACCCCCGCCGTCATCGTGAACATGAACCGCGGCGGCCCGGGACTCGGCGACATCGGCCCGGCGCAGGGCGACTACTACCAGTCCACCCGCGGCGGCGGACACGGCGACTACCGCCTGCTTGTGCTGGCCCCCTCCACCGGACAGGAAGCCTACGACATGACCATCGAGGCGTTCGCGCTGGCCTTCAAGTACCGCAACCCGGTCATGGTGCTCGGCGACGCCATCCTCGGCCAGATGAAGGAACCCATCATTCCCTGGCTGCCCGAGGACGCTGTCGAGGAAGCGGGCGAGGACTGGCGCCTCGACGGGGCCAAGGGCCGCGAAAAGCGCCTGATCAAGTCCCTGTTCCTCGAAGAGGGCGCGCTTGCCGGGCAGAACATGAAGCTGCAGGACAAGTACGACGCCATGAAGGAAGAGGCCGAGGCCGAGCTCTTCGACACCGAAGACGCCGAGCTCGTGGTCTGCGCCTACGGCTCCATCGGCCGCATCGCCAAGAGCGCGGTGCGCAAGATGCGCAAGGAAGGCAAGAAGGTCGGCCTGTTCCGGCCCAAGACCCTCTACCCCTTCCCGGAAGAGCCGCTGCTGGAAATGGCAAAGCAGGGCAAGCGCTTCCTGACAGTCGAGCACAACCTCGGCCAGATGGTGGACGACGTCCGTCTGGCCATCCGCACGGTTGCCGATTCGGACTTCTTCCCGATCTACCCCGGCAACCTGCCCACCCCGGACGATTTCGAGGAACCCATCCTCAAGAGCCTGGAGGGTAAATAACCATGTCCGAAATGAACGAAAAACTCGTTTTCGACCGCCCCGAATCGGTCATAGACAGGCCCACCCACTACTGCCCGGGGTGCCACCACGGCGTGGCGCACCGCATGGTGGGCGAACTGCTGGACGAACTCGGTCTGCGCGAGAATTCCATTCTCGTGTCCTCCATCGGCTGCTCCGTGTTCCTCTACAACTACCTGAACGTGGACGCCGTGGAAGCGCCGCACGGCCGAGCACCGGCCGTTGCCACCGGCGTGAAGGCCGCCCGCAAGGACAACTTCGTCTTCGCCTATCAGGGCGACGGCGACCTCGCATCCATCGGCATGGCCGAGATTCTGCACGCCGCCAACCGCGGCGAGAAGATCAGCGTGGTCTTCGTGAACAACACCGTTTACGGCATGACCGGCGGCCAGATGGCTCCCACCACGCTCATCGGCCAGCGCACCACCACCTGCCCGTCAGGCCGCTGCCTGGAGCACGAGGGTGCGCCCATCCGCATGACCGAGATCATCGCCTCGCTCGGCGGAACCGCCTATGCCGCGCGCGGCTCGCTGGACAATGTGAAGAACATCCGCACCGCGAAGAAATACATGCGCAAGGCGTTCGAGTGCCAGACGCAGGGCAAGGGCTTCGGCTTCGTGGAGCTGCTCTCCGCCTGCCCCACCAACTGGAAGATGGACCCGATCAAGTCCAATGAGCGCATCCAGACCGAGATGATCCCATACTTCCCGCTCGGCGTGTACAAGGACACCGACGAAGGAGGTGCCTGCTAATGTCCCGCTATCTCGACACCATCATCGCAGGCTTCGGCGGCCAGGGAGTCATGCTCATCGGCAACCTGCTGGCCTACGCGGGCATGCAGGACGGCCTGAACGTGACCTACATCCCGGTCTACGGCCCGGAAATGCGCGGCGGCACCGCCAACTGCACCGTTGTTCTGGCCGAAGAGGAGATCGGTTCCCCCATCATCCGCAGGCCCACCAGCCTGATCATCATGAACCGCCCCTCCCTCGACAAGTTCCAGCCCCGCCTGCAGGACGACGGCATCTGCGTCGTCAACTCCTCGCTGGTGGACATGGAGTTGGCCGACACCGACCGCCTGAACTGCCTCGCGGTCCCGGCCAACGACATCGCCGACAAGCTCGGCAACACCCGCATGGCCAACATGGTCGCCCTCGGCGCCTTCATTCAGGCCACGCAGGTCATGCCCATCAACGTGGTGCAGGACGCGCTGGAGAACGTCATCTCCGCGCACTACTCCCACCTGATCCCCAAAAACGCCGAAGCCCTTCAGGCCGGCGCGGATCACGTGAAATAGCACCACCCGGCATACAGAAACGACAAAGCCCCCGTGGAGAACCACGGGGGCTTTTTATATATGCAAACCCGGAAAGGACCGGGATCGTAGCGAAGCTAGACGTTGAACAGGAAGTGTACCACGTCGCCGTCCTTGACCACGTACTCCTTGCCCTCCACGCGCAGCACGCCTTCGGACCGGCACTTGGCCTCGGAGCCGCAGCGCACGTAATCCTCGTAGCTGATGACTTCGGCGCGGATGAACCCGCGTTCGAAGTCGGTGTGGATGACGCCCGCGGCCTGCGGCGCCTTGTCGCCGTCATGGATGGTCCAGGCGCGGACTTCCTTTTCCCCGGCGGTGAAGTAGCTGACAAGGCCGAGGGTGTGGAACCCGGTGCGGATGATCTTGTCCAGACCGGCCTCGGTGACGCCGTAGGACTCCAGAAACTCCTCGTACTCCTCGTCTTCGAGGCCCACGAGTTCCTCTTCCATCTTTGCGGAAATCTTGACGAACTCCGCACCGCGCTGCTCGGCCAGCTCGTTGACGCGGCGCACGTGCTCGCCGTCCTCGGCAAGGCCGTCCTCATCCACGTTGGCGCAGTAGATCATGTTCTTGGCCGTGATGAGGCGCAGTTCATCCAGCAGGGCCTGAATGCTCTTGTCCTCGAGGTCGGGATAGGTGGCCGCGAGTCTGGTTTCGCCCAGATGCTCCAGGAGCTTTTCGGCCGCGGTGATGAGCGGAGCCAGCGACTTGTCGCCCTTGAGCTGTTTTTTCATGCGCTCAAGGCGATTTTCCAGCACCTGAATGTCGGCGAGGATCAGCTCGGTCTCGATGATTTCGATGTCGCGGATGGGGTCCACGTCACCGGCGACATGCATGACGTCGTCATCCTCGAAACAGCGGGCAACGTGCAGGATGGCCTGCGTCTCGCGGATGTTCGCGAGGAACTTGTTGCCGAGCCCTTCGCCCTTGCTGGCGCCTTCGACAAGGCCCGCGATGTCCACGAAGTCCACGGTGGACTGCTGGACACGCTGCGGTTTCACCAGCTCGGCGAGCGTGTTGATGCGCTTGTCCGGCACCGGCACAACGGCCTTGTTGGGCTCGATGGTGCAGAACGCGTAGTTGGCGCTCTCGGCGTTCTGGGCCTTGGTCAGTGCGTTGAATAGCGTGGACTTGCCGACGTTGGGCAGGCCGACGATGCCTATGCTCAAGGACATGTGCGGGGTTCTCCTGATAGATGATATTGGGCGGTCCCCTTTCGGGACGGCGTTTCTCTACAACGCATCGGCCCCGGTTGCAAGGGCCGCGTCGCCATCCTTCCCCGCCGGGACGTGCCCCCTGCCCGACGGCTGCGCGGGCAGGGGCGCCCTTATCGATAGTCACTTCCTCATCCACGCCATGTATACGGGATCACTTACACCACGGGTTTCCAGAAAGTGACGGTCACCCTGCGGTCTCCAGTCGTTTCTCATGCTGATGGCGCCGTGCTCGCCGTCGAATCCCGCCCGACGCATCATTTCATGGACCAGCCCGATCCGCTCGAATTCGTTCAGGTCCACCCAGCCGCGCACGGCCTTGGTGGGGAACCAGCGGTTGGACATGCCCACCAGCAGCACCCCGTCCGGACCGAGCAGTTCCCGCACCGAGGTCAGCACCGCCACCGGGTCGGTGAGGTATTCGATGGACAGGGAACAGACCACCGCGTCGTACTGTCCATTCAACGGAATGGACGAGTCGCGGTTCAGGTCGTGGATCTCGTATTCGTTCAGCAGCGGATTGGCCGCCATCTCCTCGGCGTTCAGGCCGAGCCCGGTAACGTCGATATCCAGATCCTCAGGCAGATGCGACTGCATGCTGCTCATCAGGTCGAGCACGCGCATACCGTTTTTCAGAAAACGCCGGTACATGCCCCTGAGATTTGTCGAGGCCTGCTCGTCGATGTGTCCGATCATGCGGGGCTGTGCGTAGAAGGCCGCATCGTCGTCATCGCTTCTGCAGAAGAAATCATCGTCGAAGAATTCGGTGGGACGGCCACGCAACGGGGCCTGCATTCCGGGTCCGCCGTAGCAGATTTCCTCGGGCCAGTGCATGAGACTGCCGCCGGTGTCACCCTGCTTCTCCTGAAGCCGCGTTATGGCCGCCTCCACCTCCAGCGGTCTGCCGGCAAGGGGGTGGTTGAGATCAACGGTCATGGTTTCGCCGTCGAGCTCCAGAATTCGGAACGGGGTGATCGTACTGGAATACACTCCGGGCAGGCCGGAGAGCATGCCGAGTGGATAGAATCGCCCGGCTTTCGGGGTTATGCTCCTCCCTGCCAGACTTCGCTCCCGGAAGCGGGAAACAGGAAGATGGAGAACCTTGTCGGGGGTGTGCGGATCGATCAGTTCACCGGGGCAATACTTCTCTGACGCTGTTTCGCCGGGACAGCACCCCTGCAGCTTTTCCGCCAGTGCGGGAGGAAACACGTCCCTCCACGCATTGACCCTGCGTCCGAGAAAACGATCCTCGAATGTCGCGTCACCCTGCTCCCAGCGCAGGGTAAATTCCATGGATGCCAATGAATTGTCGCAAAATCTCGTCAACGTCTCCTTCTTTGCTCACTCTGAATTGAGTTCAAAGGTTCAACAAATCATGTCCCGTTACGTTTTTTGCCTGCTATCAGAATAAGTGATCGGAAAAGTTTGTCCAGTCCCGGAGCCTCCAATTCCCTACCGGGCGCTTCGGAAAACGGGGCCAAAAATGTCGCCTCTGACATGCTTGACGAGTGAACACCTTTTCAAGCGATTACGGCAGTTTGTTGCATTTTAACCTGCAGTAAAAACCTATTCCCGCATTGTGTCGTTTTTGCAAACTTACGGGGAGCAACTTTGATCGACAGGTGATGCATTTGACAATTAACGTCAACTGCACTATACCTCTAGAATCCAAAGCCTCGCAAGCAACTACTCATTTCAATGTGGATAGCACCATTTTTTGAGCTTTTAGTAAATTAAAGTATCATCAATTGTGTTCTCTGCAAAATGACTGCATCACTGGCTTCAGTGCTGTTGAAAATCGAATAGTGCATCTTTCTGCAATGTAGTACCGTTTTGAATCGCGGCACTGCATTTTCCAAGTACGGATACCCTGACGACGGACCATTTCGGACATGTCGGAAGAGGGGGGCCGTTTTTTCCGGCGGCAGGGCTTCATAGCCGGCGGCAAACACGGCCCGACAAGCGGCACGCCGTCCCCGCAGACAGGACTCGTCGTGCTTGGCTCATCAAACGATCGGGAGTGAAAATGGAAAAGATTCGTGTGGAAAACCTCTCCAAAATCTTCGGCTCCAATCCGCCAAAGGCCCTGCGGATGCTGGAGAAAGGGTTCACCAAAAGCGAGATCCTCGAGGAGACCGGGATGACCGTCGGCGTCAACAACGCCTCTTTCGAAGTCATGTCCGGTGAGATCTTCGTGGTCATGGGGCTTTCCGGTTCGGGGAAGTCCACCATCGTCCGAATGCTCAACCGCCTCATCGAGCCCAGCGCGGGCAAGGTCATCGTGGACGGACAGGACGTCACCGCCATGAGCGAGGACGAGCTGGTCAAGTTCCGCCTGCACAACATGAGCATGGTCTTTCAGTCATTCGCGCTCATGCCGCACCAGACCGTACTGGACAACGCCGCCTTCGGCATGGAGCTGGCCGGAATCGACAAGGCCAAACGCCGCGAACGCGCCAAGGAAGCGCTGGCGCAGGTCGGGCTCGCGGGATGGGAAGAATCCTATCCCAACCAGCTCAGCGGCGGGATGCAGCAGCGCGTGGGCCTCGCCCGCGGACTCGCCGTTGACCCGGACATCCTGCTGATGGACGAGGCGTTCTCCGCCCTCGACCCCCTGATCCGCACGGAAATGCAGGACGAGCTGCTCAAGCTGCAGGAAGAACACAAACGCACCATCGTCTTCATCTCGCACGACCTCGACGAAGCCCTGCGCATCGGCGACCGCATCGCCATCATGGACGGCGGCAGCGTCATCCAGGTCGGCACCCCGGAAGACATCCTGCAGAACCCGGCCAACGACTACGTCCGCGCCTTCTTCCGCGGCGTGGACCCCACCAACGTCATTTCCGCGGGCGATATCGCTCGCGACACGATCCCCACCCTCGTGCTGACCAAGGAAGGCAGTCTGCGCACCACCCTCGAGCTGCTCAGCGGCAGCGACCGCGACTTCGGCATCGTGCTCGACGCGCGCCACAAATATCTCGGACTCGTCTCCACGGACTCCGTGCGCGACGCCATGGAATCCGGCCGGAAGGGACTCAAACAGGCCTTCCTCCAGGACGTGACCGCAGTCAACATGCAGGACTCCATGCAGGAGCTGTTGCCGTTCCTGGCATCCAGAGGCTGGCCCGTGCCCGTTGTCGACGACAACAACGACTACAAGGGGGTGGTTTCCAGAAACCGCTTCCTGCGCACGCTTCACCGAACCGAAGAGCAGATTGACCAGTAGGCTGCCCAAACAAAGGACAAGCAAGCATGTTTGAACAACAAGTCATCCCTCTGGACAGTTGGGTCAGCCAGTTCGTGGACTGGCTGGTCAATAACTACCGCGACATCTTTCAATCCATCAAATGGCCGGTGGAACAGACCCTCAACGGGTTCGACGCAGGCCTCAACGCCCTGCATCCGCTGATCATCATCGTGCTGGTGGTACTGGCCGCGTGGCGCTTCTCCGGCTACAAGCTGGCCGTCTTCTCGGCGGTGACCATGGTCTTCATCGGCCTGCTCGGCCTGTGGCGGGAATCCATGACCACGCTGGCCATGGTCCTGTCCTCGGTGCTGTTCTGCACCATCGCGGGCGTGCCGCTTGGCATCGCCGCCGGACGCAGCGACAAGTTCGAGGCCGGGATACGGCCCGTGCTCGACGCCATGCAGACAACCCCCGCGTTCGTCTACCTCGTGCCCATCGTGATGCTCTTCTCCGTGGGTAACGTGGCGGGCGTTCTCGCGACCATCATTTTCGCCCTGCCGCCCATCATCCGGCTGACCAGCCTCGGCATCCGCGGCGTTCACCCGGAGCTGGTGGAAGCGGCGCAGGCCTTCGGGGCCACCAGAACGCAGGTGCTCATCAAGGTGCAGGTGCCCCTTGCCCTGCCCACCATTCTGGCCGGCCTGAACCAGACCATCATGATGGCCCTTTCCATGGTCGTCATCGCCGCGCTCATCGGCGCGGGCGGTCTCGGTTCTCCGGTCATCCTCGGCCTGAACACGCTGGACATCGGCCGCGCCGTTGTCGGCGGACTGGGCATCGTCCTCATGGCTATCGTGCTCGACCGGATTACCCAGTCGATGGCGAATAAGAAATCCTAAACAGAACAGGAGGCTCAAATGCGACTCAAACAAGCACTCATCGCGATTCTGTGCGTGGCCGTTTTCGCCACCGCCGCCGCGGCTTCGGACATGAAGCCGGGTGAAGGCGTGACCGTCAAACCTGCGCGTGCCACATGGAACACCGGCTTCTTCCAGGAAGCCCTTGTTCGCCGCGGACTGGAACAGCTCGGCTACGACGTCCAGCAGCCCAAGGACCTGCAGAACCCCATCTTCTACAAGTCCGTCACCTTCGGCGACGTGGACTACTGGGCCAACGGCTGGTTCCCCAACCACAACAGCCAGGTTCCCAGCAACTTCGACGAAAAGGCCCAGAAAGTCGGCTACGTCGTGAAGGCCGGTGGCCTGCAGGGCTACCTCGTCTCCAAGAAGGAAGCCGACAAGCTCAACATCAAGTCTCTGGAAGACTTCAAGCGCCCCGAAGTGAAGGAAGCCTTCGACATCAACGGCGACGGCAAGGCCGAACTGACCGCCTGCCCTCCGGGCTGGGGTTGTGAGAACATCATCACCCATCACATGAAGACCTACGACCTCGGCGACCACATCAATCCCATCAAGGCTTCCTACGAAGCCGGCATGGCTTCCGCCCTTGGTACCTACAAGAGCGGCGGTCCGGTGTTCTTCTACACCTGGGCCCCCAACTGGACCATATTCAAGCTGAAGCCCGGCGAAGACGTGGTGTGGATCAACGTGCCCGAAATCAAACCCACCGAAGCACAGGCCCCGGCCGAAGACCGCATGACCGTCTCCGGCATCAAGGGCGCCGTGTCCGACCCGGTAAAGCTCGGCTTCGTGGTTTCCGACATCCAGATCGTGGCCAACAAGGAGTTCCTGCAGAAGAATCCGGCCGCTCACAAGTTCATGCAGGAATTCACTCTCCAGCTTGAAGACATCAACAAGCAGAATACCCTGATGAACGAAGGCGAAAAGTCCGACCGCGACATCGCCCGTCACGTTGACGACTGGATCGCCAACAACCAGGACAAGTGGGACAGCTGGCTCGAAGCCGCCCGTCAGGCCGCCAAGTAGCCGCACCATTCCTGTACGCATCAAAGCCCCCGCCTTTTGGCGGGGGCTTTTTTGTTCACACCTCCAGAGCTGCCGTCTGGATGACCGCGTGCCCGCCGAATCCGAACAGGCGCACGAACCGGGGCCAGCGCGGGTCGGGCTCAGTCCCCTGCTCCGCCTTGAAGCCGAGCAGCCGGGTCAGGCCGCGCCTGCGGGCCTTCTCCTTGACCCGTTCAATATCGGTGCGCATGGACCGCAGCGTCTGCGGCCCCCAGCGGACCGCCTCCAGATGCATCTCCATATCCTCGCCCGACTCGGCAAGAGCCAGCCACGCATACAGTCCTCGCTCGTCTTCGGCGCGGTACCATTCGTACCGCTGCCTGTGCGCAAATTCCCTGAACGGGGGCGGCACCTGTTCCTGCCGAATCAGCATGAATCCTCCGATCCGCATTGCGGTTGCTTGTCGTTTCCCTCGCGGATCCGCTCATGACGCTTCTCCGAAGGGATTGTAGTCGTTTGCGGTCCTATCCGGGCGCGCTCGTCCGGACGGCTCTCGGAACCCCACGGCGAAGTAGCGGAAAGCGTCCACGGCGTGGCTGGTCCAGTCGTGCACGGGGCGCGGCATGAAATCTCCGGCCCGCTCGTTGAACTCGCGCCGGTAATGCCGCAGGGCGTCAATGCCCGCTTCGCAGCGTCCGGCGTCGAACCGGAAGCGCGGCAGCATCTGCCGAACCGCGTTGATGCCGTCCTGCACCGGAATGTTGGGGCAGATGTCGAAGCGGATTCCCAGCCGCATGGCGGTCTCCAGCCGGGAGCGGCCCGTGCCGAGCTCGCGCACACGGATGTCGTGAGGCGCGATGTGGCGGCCGTACTTGTAGCCCTTTGCGTCCAGCACCTTGGCGTAATGCTCCAGACCCTCGCCAGAGGCCTCGTAGTAGTCCACGGCGCGGTACTCGCCGCCGGGGGCGGCCTGCACGAACCAGATGGACGTGGAATCGCTCATGCCGAGATCCCACGCGGTGTGCACGGGCATGGTGGGGTCCACTGGAACCGCACCGACGCGGCCCTCCCGCTCCAGATCGCCAAGCAGCCCGCCGAAGTAGGCGCCACGGATGGCGGCCGTGAAAGAACATTCGAACTCCTGCTCGTACTCTTCCGGGCTCATCTCCCTCCGCGCCGCGGCCAGCTCGTCGGGATGCAGCACCCCGGTCTCCGAAGCACGGTACATGGCCGTAAACCAGTCCTCGTCGGCGCCGGCCCGGTTCCAGAGCTGATACAGGGCGTTCTTGCCCTGCGGCGTGCCTATGAACAGCGCCCAGCCCCGGCGGTCGGACAGCGCGGGGCGGACCACCTCGCTCCAGACGCGGTAAGGCATCTGCGCCACCTCGTCGAAGACCACCGCGTCCAGATACAGGCCGCGCAGGGAATCCGGGTTGTTCGCTCCGAAGAGCCGGATACGCGAACCGTTCTTGAAGTCGGCCCGCAGTTCGGACTCGTTGAACTTCACGTCGCACCCCTCCAGCCCCACGCCGCAGAAGTGCTTCAGGTGGTCCCAGACCACCGCCTTGGCCTGCTTGTAGAGCGGGGCGATGTACGCGCCGCGCCAGTCTGGCAGTTCGGTTTCCCTCGCCTGCCGTATCAGCCGGTTCACCGAAAGCACCGTCTTGCCGAACCTGCGGTGGCAGACCAGCACGGAGAACCGCGCGAGGCTCTCTTCGATGGCCGCCTGATGCTTCCGGGGTCGATATAATTCTTCCATTGCTTGTCGTTCCTGTTCGCATTGACGTTCGCTTCGACCGGGAGTATCCCCGACCGATGATCGCTCGTGTCGTTCTCATCACTCTCGTCTCTGCGTCGCTTCTTTCCGGCTGTGCGGTGTCCCGCATCATCGACAAGGGCAAGGTAGAGCACCACCCCATGACGGATCAGGACCGCAGGGAGGCCACCGCCTCCCAGAAGGTGAGCGAAGCGCTCTCCCTGTTCCACGACGGGGAGTTTCTCGACCCGCAGGGCGCGGTACGCACCCTCGGCGAAGCCGTGGAGCTCGACCCCGACAACTACGACGCGCACCTCTACCGAGGCCTCGCGCTGGCGCGGCTGGGCGAATACGACCGCGCGGAACGCGACCTGATGCGCGCCGCGTCCCTCAAGCCCTCGGACGCCCGCTCCCGCTACCTGCTGGGCTATACCCTCTGGCAGGCCGGTCGGCCCCGCGAGGGCATCCACGCCCTCGACGAGGCCATCTCGCGAAACACCTCTCTCACGCAGGCATACACGCAGCGGGGTGCCATCCGCGCTGAGCTGGGCGAGCACGAAAAAGCCGTTGAGGATTTCCGTCAGGCCATGTCCCTGTCGCCCGGCGATTTCGATTCCCGCTTCCGGCTGGGGCAATCCAGCCTCGCCCTGCAACGCTATCAGCAGGCCTACCGGGCCTTTTCCGGCGCCGCGTCGCTTCGGCCCGACTCCGCCCCGGCGTTCGAAGGCCGCGCACGGGCCCTGATGGGACTGGGCCGCTACGCCGACGCCGCGCGGGACCTGCACTTCGCCCTCTCCTCCAACCCGGACAACCCGGATCTTCGCGCCCTGTATGCCCGCACCCTCGAGCGGTCCGGCGACACCGGCGGCGCGATTCGGGCCTACCGCCGCGCCGCGGCCGGGTATCGAAAGAACGGGAGGCAGGAGGACGCCGAACGCATGGACGAGACCGCCCGGCGGCTGACGGATCAGCGCAAGACATCGTAGATGACCCGCGCCGCCACTCCGGTGACGCAGGCCATGCAGCCCCAGACCATCCGCTCCTGATGCGTGTGGCAGCGCCGCGTTTCGTTGATTTCGCGGATGTCCTCCTGCACCGCCCGGACGCGCTCGTCGATGCGCACCAGCAGTTCCCGGACCTCGCGTTCCATATCGGCTGCGCTCATGACCCGCCTCCGATTGCGTCCTTGAGGCCCCGCGCCATGCCCGGCAGGTAGTCCCCCAGCTTCTTCACGCCCAGCACGGCCGCCACGATCCAGAAGGTGATTTCCAGAAACCACGCAGGCAAGCGCTCCCACGCCCCGATGACCCGCGCGGCCTCGTCCGGAAACACGCCGCTCCAAATGAAAAATCCGATCCACGCCAAAAACAGGATGTCATCCTTCCATCCAGCATTTTCAAGCTGGCGCATCTCCCATTCATGATTGAACTCCCGGTCACTGGAGGCCAGCCGCATCCGGTTTTCCATGACCTTTTTCTTGAGCTCCTGCCGCTGCTTCAGATGTCCGGCCACCCCTTCCACCACGGTGGAGAGCAGCCCGCCGATTGCCGCCACTATTCCCACGGCCATTTTTCTTTCTCCCTGTCGCAAGATGAAAACGGCCCTCCGGCGTCACCAGTATGGCACGGGTTTCCGGTCCCGGGCGCAAACGGAGCCTCCACGGGCATGGCAAGGGCGTTATTTCGGGTTGACAGGGATTTGCGTAACCGGACATTCTTTACGCGGAGACGAAAGCATGGACCTGAAAATCATCGACCTGACGGCAGGCATTTCCCACGCGCTGGACCTCATCAGTCCGCAGGTGGTGGGCCATCACAGCCGTACCGCGGAAATTGCCGCCACCCTCGCCCATCAGCTGAACTTCACCGGGCAGGACCTGACGGACCTCTTCGTGGCCGCGCTTCTGCACGACATCGGCGCCTTCAGCCGCAAGGCCCGCCTCGACGCGCTGGATTTCGAGACAAAAGACATCCACCACGCGGAGACCGGCTGGAGGCTGCTGTGCGACGTGCCGCACATGGCCCGGCCCGCACGCCTCATCCGGCTGCATCACACCCCTTGGGACCAGATCCCCGAGGACGTTCCGGCGGACGAAGCGCTGCTGGCAAACGTGCTCAACCTCGCGGACCGCGTTGACGTGGCCCACCTTTCGCCCGATCTGCTGCCGCGCCTCGACCGCCTCGCCGGAACCGCCTTCGCACCGCGCGTCGTGGACCTGCTCTCGCCGGACGTACTCGCCATGCGAGAGAAGCTGCTCGCAGACGAGGGATACACATGGCTTCGCCGCGTGGAAAACCGCATCATCCCCTCGAGCGACGTGGTCGGCTTCTGCGACGCGTTTTCCCACGTCATCGACTTCCGGAGCCGCTTCACCGCCACGCACTCCTGCGGGGTCTCCACCATCGCGCAGGAACTTGGCAGGCTCACCGGCATGACCGAGGACGAACTTCGCCTCCTGAAGCTGGCCGGGCTGCTGCACGACCTCGGCAAGCTGGCCGTCCCCTCGGAGATAATCGAAAAGCCCGACATGCTCACCGAAAGCGAGTTCGAGATCATGCGCGGGCATACGCTGGTGACGGAAAAGATTCTCGGCTCCGTGGACGGTCTCGGCGATATCTGCCTCTGGGCCAGCCAGCATCACGAGCGCCTCGACGGTGGCGGCTATCCCCACGGGCTGGCGTCCGAGGAGCTTTCCGAGGGCTCCCGCATCATGGCCGTGGCCGACGTGTTCACCGCCCTGACGGAAGACCGCCCGTACCGCTCCGGCATGGACAGGCACGCCACCATTCAGGTCCTCGAGGGCATGGTGGAGTCCGGCCTGCTCGACGGCACGGTCGTCAACCTTTTGCAACAGCAGTTCGTGTCCATCAATGACTTGCGCGTGCTCTCACAGGAAAAGGCGCTCTCCCGTTTCAAGGCTCTGGCTGCTTAAAAACAGCTCGTCGTTCCCATGCTCGAATCATCGTGGTATCCATTGAGCATCACCAATTACAGGAGACCGCCATGAACCGCATTGTCACCATGCATCGTCTTTCGGCACTGCTCTGCTGCGTGCTGCTGACGGCCTGTGCCGTCAAGTCCCCGCAGCCGACGGAACCTGAGGATTTCACCGCCCGCCAGTGGCGGCTGGAATCCATCGGGGAGCGTCCCGTAATCGACTTCAGCAACACCACCATTTTTTTCGGCCGCGACGGGCGGGTCTCCGGCAGCGGCGGCTGCAACGCGTACTCCGGCAAATGGGAGCTGCGCGACGGCAAACTGCATATCGGTCCACTTGCGGCCACCATGGCCCTGTGTCCGGCTGAGGCCGTCAATGAACAGGAATCCCGCTTTTTCCAAGGGCTCGCCAAGGCAGAGTCCGCCTCCGTCCATCCCGAGACCGGAGCTCTGCACATATTCATGAAAGGGGAAGAACAGCCCATGATCTTTCATGAAATCAAAAAGGATGCCGTGGTGAAGGGGGCGCTGACCTATCGCGAACGCATCGCCCTCGGGCCGGACGCCGTGGCCATCATCCGGCTGCTGGACGTGTCCCGGCAGGACGCCGCCGCTCCGGTGCTTGCCGAGCAGCGCATCGAGAACCCAGGGCAGGTGCCCATCCGGTTTCACCTGGAATACGACCCGAAGCTGATCAAACCCGGCATGCGGTACGCGATTCGTGCGGAAATCCGCTACATGGGCAGGCTGATGTTCACCACCACGGAACACCACCCTCTGCCGGAAGACGGCGGGCCGGTGGATATTCTCCTGAAAATGCCGCGGTAGGGCTGCGGATCAGGAAGAAGGCAGCCGGAAGTCCCAGCTGGTTCTGCGGAAGGTGCGGTAGGAGCGCTTGCCGTGCACCACGTCGCCGAGGATGCCCGCGAACGCCCGCAGGATCAGGCCGAATCCGCCGTCACCGGCGAGTCTGAGCCCCTTGAAGACCTGTGTGCGGAGCCTCTCCGAGCCCCGGAGTTCGGGAATAATCTCGCGGTTCAGCGTTTCCCTGTAGGCCTTGGCCGCGGGCATGATTCCCTGCCTTTGTTCATGAGCCGCCAGCCCGGCGCAACGACCTGAGGCCATGGCGAAAAAGAGCCCTTCTCCGAACAGCGGCTCCACTATGCCCGCGGCGTCGCCCGCGAGGAGCACCCGGCCGCGCGCCGGATCGGAGAGCCAGTTTCCGTAGGGCAGGGGATGTCCGCGCATTCCCCGGACATTTTCCGGGTCAACCCCGAGAAAATTCAGGTATTCCTCAACATTTTTCGTAAAAGGTCGCTTGCCGCGCCTGAGGCCGCACATGCCCACGAGCACGCGGTCACTGTTCGGGAACACCCAGCCGTAGCCCGCGTCGAGAAAACCGATGTAGAGTTCCGGCCTGTCCAACTGCCCGGGCCACTCGTCGCGTGGAACATACCCTTCCATGGCGGGGGCCAGATAGCGTTTCCAGCGGCGCCGGGAACGCACCGCGTCCGGCATGCAGCGCCGCACCGTGCTGCTGACCCCGTCCGCCCCGAGCACCACATGCCCGTAGATCGTCCCCAGCGACGTCCGGACGGCTCCTGACTCGTGATCGCACCCGCAGACCCGGCAATGATCGAAAACGCGAACACCGGCCGATTCTGCGGTTCTGGCAAGCAGGGCGTCGAACGCCTCGCGCCGGATGAAGTGGAAGGGGTGGGAGAGCCTGCCCTCGGCCAGCAGGCGCTGAGGACTGCGGATGCCGTACTCGTCCGAGACGTGGCAGAGAGCGTCGGCGCGCCGCAGCGCCTCCTCGTCCAGCCCGAAATGCTCGTCGAGCAGGCGCATGGATTTCCATGTGAGCAGGCCGCCGCAGAGCTTGCGCCGCGGGTGGGCCTCCTTTTCCAGCACGGCAACGGAAAGACCCTGTCGCGCCGCGGCGAGGGCCGCGGATGATCCGGCGGGGCCTCCGCCGCAAACCACAAGGTCGTACCGTGCTTTCATGGCTGCCTACTTCAGATTGTCGAGTCTCGTCTCTATGACCAGCGGGTTGGGGTAGGTGTCCTTGATGGACATCAGCAGCTCCCGCGCCTTTTCGAAATTATGGTCATGCTCGTACATGTCGGCGAGGATGAAGATGCCCATGGCCTTGAGCTCCTCTGAAGCTCCCTCGAGGGCGAGGAGCTGATTCACGGCCTTCTTCACCTGCGCCCAGCTGTTGATGAAGCTGTAGCTCTGGGCCAGTTCGTACAGGCAGCGGGCGCGCTGCCTTGTGTCCGTGGCGCTGCGGGAGCAGTCGTCCAGCGTTTCGAGCACCAGATCGTAACTGCCCCTGAGCCGGTAGAGGCGGGCCAGCTGCAGCTGCGCGCGCACCTTCCGTTCCGGCAGGTTCTGGCTCAGACGAAGCGACTTCTCATAGGATTCCAGCGCCTTCTCCGGCTTGCCGAGCTGCTGATAGAGCTCGCCCAGCCGGTACATGATGTCGCTGGCCTCGGCCTTGTCGGCCCCCTGCTCGAGATACATGGCCTCAAGCAGCGCCACCGAGCGGTCGAGGTCGGCCTTGATGTTCAGGGCGATGTCCAGCAGGCGGCTCCAGGCCTCCTTGCGGTGCTTGCCCTGCGGCTCGAGCTGAAGATACCGCTCGTACCCGGCCTCGGCCTCCAGAAAGAACCCGTTGTCGAAGCTCTTTCTGGCGTTTTCCAGATCCTGCTCGCCGGGGCTCGCCCCGTTGCCGCATCCGAAAAGCCCGAGCAGGGCGATGAGAAGAAGGGCCGGCACGAAGCCGGCCCTCATGAATCGTCCTATCACCGATTATTCCTTCTCGTCGATTTCCGAGTCGCGGACAAAGTCGAAGCCGACCACGTGCCCCTTCTCGTCGAGCCGCACGAGGCGCACGCCCTGCGTGGCGCGGCCGCGGGTGAGGGTTATCTCGCCCACGCTCATGCGGATGATCTTGTTGTTGGACGTCAGCAGGATGACCTCGTCGGTCTCGTTCACGAGGCTCGCGCCGAGCACCTTGCCGGTCTTGGTGGTCAGGCGCATGTTCAGGATGCCCTTACCGCCCCGGGACTGGATGCGGTACTGATCGATGCCGGTGCGCTTGCCGAAGCCGCCCTCGGAGATGGTCAGCAGCTGGTCGCGGTCGTCCTCTGTGGTGACCACGGCGGAGACCACGCGGTCTCCCTCGCGCAGGGAGATGCCCTTCACACCGGCAGCGGCGCGGCCCATGGGGCGTGCGTCGCGGATGTTGAAGCGGATGGCGGTTCCCTGCTGCGTGGCGAGGATGCAGTCCGCGTCCGGGCTCACTTCCATGACGCTGAGCAGCTCGTCGCCGTCGCGCAGGTTCACGGCGCGCAGGCCGGAGGCGCGGCAGTTGGCGTACAGGTCCTGGCTGGAGCGCTTGATCATGCCCTTTCTGGTCACGAACAGGAAGAAACGGTCTTCGGAGAGTTCGCGCAGGCTCATGGCCTTGGCCACGTACTCTTCCTTCTCCAGCGGCAGCAGGTTGGCGATATGCGCGCCCTTGGCGTAGCGGCTGCCCTCGGGCACCTGATGCGCCTTGATCTTGAACATCTTGCCGTGGTTGGTGAACAGCAGCAGCCACTGGTGGTTGGTGGTGAGCAGGAAGTTCTGGATGAAGTCCCCGTCGCCGGTCTGCACGCCGGAAATACCCTTTCCGCCACGGCGCTGGGCCTGATAGTTGGAGAGCGGCGTGCGCTTGATGTAGCCCTTGCGGGACAGCGTCACCACCGCGTCGTCGTCCGCGATCAGGTCCTCGATGTCTATTTCGGAGGGGTCCTGGTCCAGCAGCTCGGACTTACGCGGCGTGGCGTAGTTGTCGTAGATGCCCTGAAGCTCGTCACGAATGACGCCCTTGAGGACCTCCTCGTTCTCCAGAATGCTGATGTAGTACTCGATCATCTTGAGCAGCTCGGTGAGTTCCTCCACCAGCTTGTCGCGCTCGAGTCCGGTGAGCTTCTGCAGGCGCATGTCCAGGATGGCCTTGGCCTGCACCATGGAGAGCTCGAAGCGCTCGATGAGGTTGTTCCGGGCCTCTTCGGGAGATGCGGACCCGCGGATCAGGCGTACCACCTCGTCGATGTTGTCCACCGCGATCTTGAGCCCTTCCAGCACGTGGACGCGCTTTTCGGCCTTGTCCTTGTCGTACTTGGTGCGGCGGATGATGACTTCGCGACGGTGATCGAGGAAGTGGCTCAGCACCTGCTTGAGGTTGAGCAGCATGGGGCGGTTGCCCACGACGGCCATCATGTTGATGCCGAAGCTCGTCTCCAGCGGGGTGAACTTGTACAGCGCGTTGATGATGATGTCGGCGATGGCGCCGCGCTTGAGATCCATCACGATGCGGATGCCGGTGCGGTCGGACTCGTCGCGCAGGTCGGTAATGCCGTCGATCTTCTTCTCGTTGACCAGCTGGGCGATCTTTTCCACCAGCGTGGACTTGTTCAGGGCGTAGGGGATCTCCTTGATGACGATGGATTCCCGGTTGCCCTTGCGCTCCTCGCGTTCCACCACGCCGCGGATGCGGATGGAACCGCGGCCGGTGTGGTAGGCGTCGATGAGGCCCTTGCCGCCGTAGACCATGGCCCCGGTGGGGAAGTCCGGCCCCTTGATGTACTGCATCAGGTCGCCCACGGTGCACTCTTCGTTGTCCAGAAGGTGCATGGTGCCCTTGATGAGTTCACCGAGGTTGTGGGGCGGGATGTTGGTGGCCATGCCGACCGCGATGCCCGCCGTGCCGTTGAGCAGCAGGTTCGGGACCTTGGTGGGCAGCACCGCCGGTTCCTGCAGGGTGTTGTCGTAGTTGGGGCGGTAGTCGACGGTGTTCTTTTCGATGTCGGTCAGGAACTCGCCGCACAGCTTTGCCATGCGCGCCTCGGTGTAACGCATGGCCGCCGCGGCGTCGCCGTCGATGGAACCGAAGTTGCCCTGTCCGTCCACGAGGGGGTCGCGCATGGAAAAATCCTGTGCCATGCGGACAAGGGCGTCATACACGGCCGAGTCGCCGTGCGGGTGGTATTTACCGATGACGTCACCGACAACGCGGGCCGACTTCTTGTACGGCCGGTTGAAGGTGTTTCCGAGGTCGTGCATCGCATAGAGGATGCGGCGGTGGACCGGTTTCAGCCCGTCGCGCACGTCCGGAATGGCGCGTCCGATGATGACGCTGAGCGAGTACTCGAGATAGCTCTTCTTGAGTTCGCTTTCGATGGAAATGGTGTTGCTCATGTCGTTCTCTGCCTTTTCCGGTGGCTAGATATCCAGTTCCTGCACGCTGAGTGCGTTCTTTTCGATGAATTGACGGCGCGGCTCCACTTCATCGCCCATGAGGTCGGTGAAGATGGCGTCGGCCGCTGCCGCGTCCTCGATGGACACCTGCAGCATGGTGCGCTTCTCCGGGAGCATGGTGGTCTCCCAGAGCTGGTCGGGGTTCATTTCACCCAGACCCTTGTAGCGCTGGATCTGCCAGCCGCGGTGCGCTTCCTCGATGATCGTGTTGTACACGGCGAAGATATCGGCCACCTCGCGCACCTCGTTCTTGATGTGCAGGGTGAACTCGAATTCGCCGAACGCTTCGCGAAGCTCGCTCATGGCCTGGAAGGAACGCTTGTAGACCTTGGAGTGGAAGAACTCCATGGCCATGCGATAGCGGTGGCCGTTCTCGTTTTCGAAAACGATGTAGGTGCGTTCCTTTTCGGCCTCGTAGTCATGCTCGGTGATGATATCCACCTTGAAGCCGCGCGCCTCGAAGGCCGCCTTGAACTCTGCGGGATCGTGCGTCTCGAAGTGCGTGTACTGGATGCGCTCCGGGAAGTAGATGAGGGCTGAGAACAGCTCCTCCTCGATGCCCATGTTCGCGGCCTCCTCGTACTTTTCCTTGAGGAAGCGGATGGTGTTCAGCGTGGCGATGAGCGGCTCTCCCTCCACGGTGCGGCCGCTTTTGGTCACGAGGCTCAGGCTGTCGCGCACCTGCTCCAGCAGGAAGGTCTCCAGATCCGGCTCGTCCTTGATGAACCGCTCGAACTTGCCGCGATGGGCGCGGAACAGCGGCGGCTGGGCGATGTAGAGGTGACCGCGGGTGATCAGCTCCTCGTACTGGCGATAGAAGAACGTCAGCAGCAGCGTACGGATGTGCGAGCCGTCGACGTCGGCGTCAGTCATGATCACAACCTTGTGATAGCGCAGCTTGTCGTAGTCCTTCTCGTCGTCCTCCGTGCCGATGCCGATGCCCATGGCCGTGATGAGCGCGCGAATCTCCTTGTTGGAGAGCATCTTGTCGAAGCGCGTCTTCTCCACGTTCAGGATCTTGCCTCGAAGCGGCAGAATGGCCTGATGCTTGGGATCGCGTCCCTGCTTCGCGGAACCGCCTGCCGAGTCACCCTCGACGATGAACAGTTCGGAGAGGGAGGGGTCCTTGGACTGGCAGTCCGCCAGCTTGCCCGGCAGGGAGTTGTCGGAGAGCGCCCCCTTGCGCCGCACGAGATCCCGCGCCTTGCGCGCCGCCTCGCGTGCCCGGGCCGCATCCACCACCTTCTCGATGATGGCGCGCGCCTCCTTGGGGTTCTCCTCGAAAAAGGTGTTGAGCTTCTCGTACACCAGCCCGGAAACGAGCCCGGTGGCTTCGGAGTTGCCCAGCTTGGTCTTGGTCTGGCCTTCGAACTGCGGGTCGGGCAGCTTCACCGAAATGACCGCGGTCAGCCCCTCGCGCACATCCTCGCCGCTCAGGCGCTTGATGAGCTTCTTGGGCAGGTCCGCGTTGGTGATGTAGTTGTTGATGGCCCGTGTCAGCGCGGTCTTGAAGCCGGCAAGGTGCGTTCCGCCCTCGACCGTGCGGATGTTGTTCGCGAAGGTGTACGTGTTTTCCTTGTACGCCGTGGTGTACTGGATCGCGAACTCCACGATGATGTTCTCCGCCTCGCCCTGACCGAAGATGATGTCTCCGATGGTGGTCTGGCTGGCGTTCAGGTTCTCCACATACTCGATGATGCCGCCGTCGAAACGGAAGCTCTCGTGCTCGTCGCTGCGCTCGTCCTTGAACTCGATTGTCAGGCCGGAGTTCAGGTAGGCCAGCTCCTTGAAACGCTTCTTGAGCACGTCGAAGTCGAACTTGTTGACCTCGAAGATATCCTCGTCCGGGCGGAACCGCTGCGTGGTGCCTGTGGAGCTGGCGTCGCCGATTTCCTCAAGGCCGCCAACGGGAGCCCCGCGCTCGAACTTCATGCGGTAGGTCTTGCCGTCGCGCTTGACCGTGGTCTCCATGAACTCGGAAAGCGCGTTGACGCAGGACACGCCGACGCCGTGCAGGCCGCCGGAGACCTTGTACGAGTCGTTGTCGAACTTGCCGCCCGCGTGCAGCGTGGTCATGGCCAGCTGCACCGCCGGAACGCCTTCCTTGGGATGGATTTCCACGGGAATGCCGCGGCCGTTGTCCGAGACCGTGCACGAGTTGTCCATGTGCAGGGTCACCTTGATCTTGTCGCAGTGCCCGGCCATGGCTTCGTCGATGGAGTTGTCGATGACTTCATAGACGAGGTGGTGCAGGCCACGGATGTCCGTGGACCCGATGTACATTGCCGGACGTTTCCGGACCGCCTCGAGTCCCTCGAGAACGGTAATGCTTTCCGCGTTGTACTGGTTGCTCATTTAAGCGTTTTCCTCGGTGTAGTATGTCTCTTCCTGAATCATCATGGGCATCACAATGACCTGGTAGTCCGGATCGTCTTCGCCGGTCACGCCGCAGGGCGCCTCGGTGCCGGTGAGCGTCAGCGTCACGTACTCGGAGTTGAAGTGATTCAGGATCTCTATCAGGTTCTTGGTCGGGAACGCGATGCGCTCCAGCGTTCCGGCATACTCCGCGTCCAGCGACTCGCGCGCGGTGCCGGTGTCCTGCCCCTGCGCATGCACGGTCACTTCCGTGGCCGAGAGGTTGAAATACGCGCAGCGGTTGGAGTCCGTGTTGAACAGGTGGATGCGGCCCAGCGCGTCCACCACCTCGGCGCGGTTCACCTTGATCCTGCTCACGTCGTCGTCACCCAGCTTGGCAAGGAAGCTGTGGTAATTCGGATACTGGTAGTACGAAAGCGGCAGGGTGAAGGTCTCGCGCTTGTCACCGGTCCGGAAGAACAGCCGCTTGTCGGAGATGCTCATCTCGATCTCCTCGGCGGTGAGCCACTTCTTGAGCTCGGCAAGGTACTTGCGCTGGATGAGCACGCCGTCTTCCGGGAGCATCTCGTGGATGTCGTCGTTGACGAAGCGGAACATGGCGAACTGGTGCCCGTTCAGGCCGCAGGTCTCGATGAGCTTCTCACCATCCACCTCACGGGGAGCCATGTACAGGCACGCGATGGCCTCCATGGAATCCTCCTCGGAAATGCAGAACGCCAGCTTGTCGATCATCTCGTCCAGAAAATCCCCGGACCAGAACACCGACCCGTCTTCCGGGTAGGAGGAGAACTTCTGGAACCACTCCGGATCGTTTACCGGAAACTTGTACTTCCTTGAGCCCTGTTCCACAAGCACGTTCTGATTCTCGCCGTCAGTCTTGATGACGAGCTCGCCCTGATTTCCACGGAGCTGCCTCACCAGATCATAAAAGGCGCGCCCCTGAACTCCCGCCAGACCGTCCTCGGTGATCTCGGCGGGGTATGACCCCATGAACTCCAGGTTGGAGTCCGTGGACATTATGTTCAGGGAACCGTTCTCGCAGTTCAGCCAGATGGTTCTCAGGAAAGCGGCTCCCGTCTTGGCGGGAATGATGTTGGCCGATTTCTGGAGACCTTCGATGATCTCATCCCTGTTCACTCTTAAAAACATATTGTTTTACTCCTTCATAGAAGGTTTTAATAGCCTCTGAACCTATGTGACTAACTACTTCAAGTGTTTGTTTTGGCTTGAAAAAATCTGAACACTTGGAGTGACCCCGCAAGCACACAAACGACAGCCGAAAGGAACATGCTCATCGTCCCGCAGTATGCCGACACTTATTCTTCAACATTTTCAACACCTGGTTCAAATCGTGGTCATCTTTCCGTAATTGATTGATTTTTTTTACCGAGTAGAGAACCGTGCTGTGGTCTTTTCCGCCAAAAGCACGTCCGAGGGCAGGGTAGGAGATGCTCAAAAGCTCCCGACACAGGTACATGGCAATCTGCCGCGCCTGCGCTACCGGCTGGTGTCGCTTTGACCCGGTAAGTTCCCGCACATTCAGATTATAATGCTCACCGACGACGCCCATGATCTGCTTTGGGGTCAGCTCGTCGTGGGCCTTCTCCTCGGTGTTGTTCAAAATGTGCTCGAAGTCCTTCTGGGAGAGGTCCTTGTGCACCAGTTCCCGAAAAGCGAACAACTTGAGCAGGATACCCTGAAGATAACGGAAGTCGGTGAACCGCTGGGCCAGCGTGAGGATCTGCTCCTTGGTCAGCGGCAGCTTCTTTTCCCGGCACTGCTGCTGGATGTAGCCCACGCGGATTTCCAGGTCCGGCTCCTTCAGAGTGACCACCAGCCCCCAGCCCAGCCGCGAGTGCAGATTGGGGTCGAGGAAGTCGAGACTGGATATCTTGTCCCGGCATCCCAGCACCATCTGTTTCCTGTTTTCATAAAAGTGGTTGAAAATGTTGATGATTTCGTTCTGCAGTCCCGGATAGGCCCGGATCTGCTGGAAATCGTCAATGAACAGGAAGTCATGGCCGAAGAGGTGGTTTCGCGCCCTGACCGAGTCGCCGCCGAAGCGCACGTTGAACATGGTATGCAGTTCATCCATGTTCGAAAGATGGATGGCCGAGCTGTCGTGGTGTTTGCTTATCTCGTTGGCGACCGCCTTGAGCAGGTGGGTCTTGCCCGACCCGTTGGGGCCGCAGATGATGAACGGGTTGAACAGCGATCCGGACTGCTTGGCCACTTCCTTGGCCGAAGCCAGCGGGAAGTAGTTCTTCTTGTTGATGAGGAACGTGTCGAAGGTGAACTGGCTGTCGAAGGGGAAGTCGATTTTCTTGACCACCGGCTTGTGGGCCGGCGCCGCGCTCGTTGCCCCGACCGGGGTCCCGTTGGAGTAGTGCACCTCGTAGCCGGTGCCGAGGTACAGGTTGAGCTGGGCCTCGAAGCGGTCCTGAATGGAGCCTTCGAACCATTGCGCGAAGAACTGGTGGGGAAACTCCACCGTGACCGCCCGGTCCTCTTCCGAAACGAAGATTCCCAGAGGGTCGAACCATCTCGTCAGTTCGTCTTCCGAGCAGGTTTTCCTGAAGTGCGTGCGAAGGGCCTGTTTCACGTTTTATCCGATGCGAGAATATGCTGTTTTCAAGTTTTTGGAATTAAAGAAGAAAAAAGTGCTTTATTAACAAGGGTTCCACATGACCCGAGCACCTGTGGGTTATAGCGTATTTTGCCTCTAATGCCAAGTCGTGCCGCCAGATCGGGACGGACAAAGTGTTTGATTTGCGCCGCGTTTTGAGCCAGTATTCAAAGTCTTGCGCCGCACGGAAAAACAGCGGCAAAACGGAGGAATTGAATGGGTACTCACAAAGTCACCAAGACGATCACGGAGATCAACGATCGCATCCGCAAGGGTAAAGCGGTCGTTCTGAACGCAGAGGAGATGACCCGGCTTGTCCAGAAGGAAGGCAAGGTCAAAGCCGCCGAACAGGTGGATGTCGTCACGACGGGAACGTTTTCCCCGATGTGCTCCTCCGGCATGCTGTTCAACATAGGACAGCAGCCCCCGGTCATGAAGGTCTCCCGAATGTGGCTGAACAACGTACCCTGCTACTCGGGGCTGGCCGCAGTCGACGCTTACCTCGGCTGCACCGAACCCAGCGAAGACGACCCCCTCAACAAGGTCCACCCCGGACGCTTCACCTACGGCGGGGGACACGTCATCGAAGACCTGCTGCGAGGCAAGGCCGTGCACCTGCGCGCCAAGGCCTACGGCACCGACTGCTATCCCAGAAAGGAGCTCGCCAAGGATATAACCCTTGCCGACCTTCCCAATGCATGGCTCATGAACCCGCGCAACTGCTACCAGAACTACAACTGCGCGGTGAACCTGACCAGCAGGACAATCTATACCTACATGGGCCCGCTCAAGCCCAACTGCAATAACGCCAACTTCGCCACCGCAGGACAGCTCTCGCCCCTGTTCAACGATCCGTACCTCAAGACCATCGGGCTCGGAACACGCATCTTCCTCGGCGGCAGCGTCGGCTACGTCATCGGATCGGGCACCCAGCACAACAGCAAGCCCCCCCGCAACGAACGCGGCATCCCCACATCGCCCTCCGGCACCCTCATGATCAAGGGCGACATGAAAGGGATGAACCCCCGCTACGTGCGCGGCATCAGCTATGTCGGCTACGGCAGCTCGCTCAACCTCGGCGTCGGTATCCCCATCCCCATCCTCAACGAGGACATCGCATGGTACACCGGCGTCCCGGATTCCGAGATCCACATGCCCATCAAGGACTACGGCTACGACTACCCCAACGGGCTGCCGCGAGTCCTCGGCTACGCCACCCTCGAAGAACTCAAGGCCGGCGAGATCACCGTGAACGGCAAGAAAACCCCCACGGTGCCCCTCACCAGCTACCCCATGTCCCTCGAGATCGCCAACGAACTCAAGAAGTGGATCGAAAACGGCAAGTTCCAACTTACCGAAGCACAGGAAGAAATAACCAGCCTGTAGCTTCTAGCCGGCACCAATGACAAAATGAAAAGGCCGCCCATTATTGGGCGGCCTTTTTTGCCTCCGGCGGCTCTCCGAGGGCTTAAGAACCCTTTTGCAAAAGGGTTCTTAAGAATCTCCCTAAAACCTTTGGATTGCCAAGCCACACAGGGTTTTCCGAAAGCTTTGGCGCGTAGGCGGCTTGGCGGTTTTGGGGTGAGGGGAGAAGAGCGGGAATTCATGAGAGAAAGTACCCTCACACCGGATTAATCGATATGTTGGCCCTGAGGTCCAATACAGCTTGAGTAGGTTTGAGTGGTTCAGTCAAAAATGGAAAAAACAGATTCTCGTCCGCATGGTTGCAGCTTGTACGCGATTTGTGCGGTCGCAAGAACCCGAAAGCTGCAACCATGCGGACAACTCAGGGATTCCAAAGGGGGACCGCCCCTTTGGTCCGCCTGAAGGGCCCGCCGGAGGCATCATGAAAAAAGGCTTACGTTTCACGCGAAACGTAAGCCTTTGAATTGTCTTGGCGTCCCCAAGGGGATTTGAACCCCTGTTAACGGCGTGAGAGGCCGTCGTCCTGGACCGGGCTAGACGATGGGGACCCGGAATGAAAAATGGCAGCCCGGTTCGGGCTGCCATTGTCACTTGTGCTGTGGTGGGTCGTGTTGGGCTCGAACCAACGACTCTCTGCTTAAAAGGCAGATACTCTACCAACTGAGTTAACGACCCAAGCTCGAAGGACTGTTTTGATAGCTATGCGAGTCTTCGCTGTCAAGCGTAAATTTTTCATGCAGCGATTTTCTTTTTTGTGACATTCTAACTTGTTGGTTTTGCTGAAAATGTAAAATTTTCCTTGCCAAATGGGTTTGCGGTGGTATAATCCCTATCCTCCGCGAGAAATCACCCATATCAATATTAGGAGTACGATTCCATGACCAGGAAAGACCGTACGGAAGGTATCTACAGCAGACGCGAGGTGCTGGACGAGTCTGAACGCAGGCAATACTGCCTGTTGCAGCTCAAGGAGCTCCTGTCCTATGCCTACCGCTACTCCGAGGACGTGAAGAAGCGGTTTGACCGCGCGCAGTTCAACGTGGACAAGTTCCGCACTCTGAACGACCTCAAGCATATTCCCATCATAAAGAAAAAGGAACTGATATTCCTTCAGAGCATGGGCCCGCGTCTTGGCGGCCTGCTGACCAAGGATCTCGGTGAGCTCAACCGCATATTCCTTTCTCCGGGACCGATCTTCGATCCCGAAGACCGCACCGAGGACTACTGGGGGTGGACCGAAGGGTTCTACGCCGCAGGCTTCCGTGCCGGTGACGTGTGTCAGGTCACGTTCAACTATCACCTTGCTCCGGCGGGCCTGATGTTCGAGGAGCCGCTTCGCGGCCTCTCCTGCGCGGTTGTTCCGGCCGGCCCGGGAAACACGAACAGTCAGATCGAGATCATGCAGAAGTTGCGTGTCACCGGTTATGTCGGCACCCCGAGCTACCTGATGCATCTCGCCCAGAAGGCCGAGGAGTCCGGGCTTTCGCTGCGCAAGGACCTGTTCCTTGAGACAGCGTTCTGCACCGGTGAGAAGCTCTCCGAGAAGATGCGCAGCGCGTTGGAGAAGAAGTTCGACTGCATCATGCGTCAGGGCTACGGCACCGCGGACGTCGGGTGCATCGGCTACGAGTGTTACCACAAGAACGGCCTGCACCTTTCCAACCGCGCGTTTGTGGAAATCTGTCATCCTGACACTGGCATTCCGCTCAAGGATGGCGAGGTCGGCGAGATTGTGGTGACGGCCTTCAACAAGACGTACCCGCTGATTCGTCTGGCGACCGGTGATCTCGGTTACATCGACCGCACGCCGTGCCCCTGCGGACGTACCAGCCCGCGCCTTGGTGGCATTGTCGGCCGCGTGGACACCACTGCCCGCATCAAGGGCATGTTCGTGTATCCGCATCAGGTGGAGCAGGTCATGGCCCGCTTCGAAGACGTCAAGCGCTGGCAGATCGAGGTCACCAACCCCGGCGGCATCGACGAGATGGTTCTTTCCATCGAGGCCGGCAGTTTCGATCAGGAAGAAGAGCTGCTGCACCTCTTCCGCGAAAAGATCAAGCTCCGTCCCATCCTCAAGGTGCTCGCTCCGGGCTCGCTGCCCCCTCAGATTCGTCCCATCGAGGACAAGCGCACCTGGGATTAGCCCCAAGAGTAGCAACGACACGAAAAAGGCCGGAAAGATTTTCTTTCCGGCCTTTCTTTCGTTCGTATTCCGTCAGGCTAGCCGCACTTGCTGAAGCCGCAGCTTTTGCAGATGTGGCAGCCTTCCTCGAAGATCAAGGCTTCGCCGCAGTCCGGGCAAACCTCGCGGGTCAGGCTGGTGACGCCGGAACCCACGGTCTCTCCCTTGAGGTAGCGGTTCTCGAAGACCCACGCGATGGCGTCCGGGATGGACTGCACCATCTTCTTCTTGATGAACTTCGGGTTGTCGCCGCCGATGCCCTTGAGCTGGGCCACTATATCGCGGACGTCCACGCCGGAACGCAGTGCCAGCGACACGAGGCGGCCTATGGCCTCGGCCTTGGCGGTGATGGACCGGCCCGACTTGCCTATGGTCGCGAACACCTCGAACGGGCGGTTGTTCACTTCATTTACCGTGAGGTACAGATCCCCCAGTCCGGTTTCCACTTTCTGGGTGAAGCCGTAGATCACATCCGGGCGGTCCTTGACGATGCCGCGCGGCGCGTTCCCGTTCTGGCCTTCGGATTCCTTCTTTTCCTCGCCGTCGCCGGTGCAGAGAACCTGCAGCTGCTTGCAGCCGTCGCGGTACACGGTTACGCCCTTGCAGCCGTACTCGTAGGCTTTCCAGTAGATGTCCCAGATCTCTTCCTGCGTGGCCTCGTTGGGCAGATTGACCGTCTTGGAAACCGCGTTGTCCGTGTATTTCTGAAAAGCGGCCTGCATCTTCAGGTGCCACATGGGCGCGATGTCCATGGCGGTGACGAAGACGCGCCGGATGTCCTCGGGCAGGTGTTCCATGGTCTGTATGGACGCACCCTTGGCCACCTCTTCCATGAGCTTCTCGCTGTATGCTCCGGCCTCCTTGAGTGCTTCGGCAAAGTAGGGGTTGCTCTCCATGAGCTTGTCGCCGTCCATGACGTTTCTCACGAAGCTCAGAGCGAAGAGTGGTTCCACGCCGGACGAGCAGCCCGCGATGATCGACAGGGTGCCGGTAGGGGCGATGGTTGTGGTGGTGGCATTGCGGTAGGGGCCCAGATTGGCCTTGCCGAAAACGGAGTCATCATAGGCCGGGAAGGGGCCGCGCTCCTTGGCCAGCAGCTTGGATGCGCTTCTTGCTTCGTCGCGGATGAACTTCATCACCGTCTCGCCAAGGTCCGCCGCCTTTTGTGAATCGTAGGGGATTCCCAGCCGGTAGAGCAGGTCGGCCCAGCCCATGACGCCGAGGCCGATCTTCCGGTTCTTGCGGACGTGTTCGGTTATCTGCTCCAGCGGGTATTGGGAGGCGTCGATGACGTTGTCGAGAAACCGGGTGGAAAGGTGGATAACTTCCTTGAGTCGGTCGTAATCGACGGTACCGCCGTTGTCGTCCGCCCTGTAGCACAGGCCGAGGTTGATCGAGCCGAGGTTGCAGGCCTCGTAGGGCAGCAGCGGCTGCTCGCCGCACGGGTTGGTGGACTCCATCTCGCCCTGTTCCGGGGTAGGATTGTCCCGGTTGATGCGGTCCAGAAAGACGATCCCCGGGTCTCCGGACTCCCAGGCCTTGCGTACGAGAATGGAGAACACTTCGCGCGCGTTGAGGGTTCCCGTCACTTCTTCCGTGTTCGGGGCCACGAGGTTGTATTCCTCGTTGTTCTCGACCGCTCGCATGAATTTTTCCGTCAGGGCAACGGACAGGTTGAAGTTGTTCAGTTCCCCGTCGCGTTCCTTGGCCTTGATGAAATCCATTATGTCGGGATGGTCAACGCGCAGGATGCCCATGTTGGCTCCGCGGCGCGTGCCTCCCTGCTTGATCTGCTCGGTGGCGCAGTTGAAGATCCGCAGGAATGACAGCGGCCCCGACGCGACTCCACCCGTTGAGCCGACAACCGCGTCCGCAGGGCGCAGCCGAGAGAATGAGAACCCGGTTCCCCCGCCGGATTTGTGGATCATTGCCGCGTGCTTCACCGCATCGAAAATGCCTTCGATGGAGTCTTCCACAGGCAGCACGAAACATGCGGCCAACTGGCCGAGGCGTGTTCCGGCGTTCATGAGGGTAGGGGAGTTTGGCAGGAACCAGTATCCCGTCATCAGGTCATAGAATTCCCGGCTCAGGGTCCCGGCGTCATATTCTGATTTCTCGTACTTCGATTCCTCCGCTGCAATGGTCGACGCAACCCGCCAGAACAATTCCTTGATGGTTTCATTGGGATTCCTCGCTTCATCCTTGTTCAGGTATCGGCGCGTCAGCACCACGTCGGCGTTCGGATTGATGTTCGGTTCCGGCAGATTTTCAGGCATCGGTATCGCAGCCATCTTCACCCTCTTTTGCAATTATTCATACGTGTTGTATTGTTTATGGAAACGCCCTCGGGCAATGTAATTAGAGTTTGTCTAGACTACCTCAGTCGGGGGTTTTTGTCACAGCCTAATTTGTGAATAGCGCTTGATCCAAAACTAGTAATTATTCCTGTTATATAGTTCTCTCACTACCAGATCTATTCCTCATCACTCCTTCAAAAAAGTCAACTCCTCGTGGCAAAGCCTTTTTTGATACGGCGTTAAATCATTATATTCCAGTTTGTTAGTTTCTTTATGAACAAATGTAGCTATTTTATGTTCGTAAACTGTCATTTCCTTGTTCGTTAAGGTTCATAACCTCAAATGTTTCCCATGAAACATTTTTGAGGGACCTCCGTAATCATGTGCTTTCCTTCTTCTGCCGCTTATGCCAACAAGGAAGAATCGGAGGTCTTTCATGATCCGTCTTTTCACTTTCATTATGTTGGTGTTGCTTGTGTTTCCTGTCTCGGCATCGGGAACTCCTTTCCGGGTTCTCCAGGTCAACTTCGAGGGTACCGTCAGCCCTGCATCGGAGGAGATGCTCTCAGAGAGCATCTCTTATGCTCAAGACTCCAATACGGATTTGATCCTGCTTCGCATCGACACTCCCGGCGGGTTGGGGCAGTCAATGCGCTCAATGGTCAAGAGCATCCTCAATTCGCCGGTTCCCGTAGCGGTGTGGGTCGGTCCTGCCGGTGCCCAAGCTACCAGCGCCGGGGTCTTTCTTGTGGCTGCCTCCGATGTGGCGGGCATGGCACCTCAGACAACCATCGGAGCGGCGTCCCCGGTCAATGTCACCGGCGACGACATCCAGAAGACCATGCAGGCCAAGGTTGAAAACGACTTCATCAGTCTGGTCCGCGCTGTTGCCGCTCGGCGGGATAGAAATATCGACTGGTATGCGGAGTCGGTCCAGTCAGCTGCCAGCATCACCGCTGCCGAGGCGCTGGAGAAGAATGTGGTGGAATATGTATCGCCCTCAGTGCAGGATTATCTCGCCGATATGGGAGAGGGCGGTTTCACCCACGACGGAGAAGCGGTGTCCTTTGCGGGCGATCAGGTCGTGCTGGAAACATTCGAACCGGGATTCAGTTATTCCATCCTTTCATGGATGCTGCATCCTCAGATCGCCTACTTCCTGTTGCTCGGCGGGATGATCGGTCTTTTTTTCGAAATTACGCATCCCGGAGCCATCTTCCCCGGCGTTCTCGGCGGCATCTGTCTGCTTATGGCCCTTTATGCCCTCTCCGTGCTCCCGACCACGGCGGCCGGCGTTCTGCTCATCCTGTTTGCGCTCGTGCTGCTCGGGCTGGAGGTGGCCATAACCAGTTACGGTCTGCTTACCGTCGCCGGCGCGGTCGCGCTCTTCATGGGCGGCATGCTGCTCTTCCGCGATCCATATGGATACCTCCACATCCCCACGTGGCTGGTTCTTGCTCCGTCTCTTGTGTTTGTCGGCTTTGCCTCACTCATCATCTGGCTCATCGTCCGTTCCAGAAACACCCGGTTCACGTCCGACAGTGATTCCATCGTCGGATCGGAAGGTACCGTCATTTCATGGGATAACGGACACGGGCAAATTCGGGTACGAGGCGAAATTTGGCACGCCACGGCCTCTCAGAGCGATTTTAACCCTTCTCGCGATGCGCGGGTCAAAATTGTCTCCAGAAACGGTCTACGGCTCGAAATTGAGCCTTTGGTCCCGGAACCCACGAATGCCAACGGTTAACAAAGGAGTACGTCATGTACACGATCCTTCCCATCGTCGCACTGGTTATTCTTTTCCTCGTTGCGGCCTTACGCGTCCTCAATGAATACGAACGCGGCATCATCTTTCGCCTCGGGCGCTGCATTGGGGCAAAGGGCCCGGGCCTGATTATCCTGATTCCGATTGTTGATAAGATGGTCAAAATCTCAATGCGCATTTTCGCGCTGGACGTGCCCAATCAGGACGTCATCACCAAGGACAACGTCAGCGTGAAGGTGAACGCCGTCGTTTATTTCCGGGTGGTGGAACCGGTCCGGGCCATCCTCGAGATCGAGGACTATATGTTTGCCACCTCGCAGCTTGCCCAAACGACCCTTCGTAGCGTATGTGGTGGCGTCGAGCTTGACGATCTTCTGTCCCATCGGGACAAGGTCAATTCGCAGATACAGGCAATCCTCGATGAGCATACCGACCCGTGGGGCATCAAGGTGACCACGGTGGAAGTAAAGTACATCGATCTTCCGCAGGAAATGCAGCGCGCCATGGCCAAGCAGGCCGAGGCCGAACGCGAACGCCGGGCCAAGGTCATCGCGGCGGAAGGGGAGTTCCAGGCAGCGGACAAGCTCTCTCAGGCGGCGGACATTATCTCCCGAAATCCCGAAGCGCTTCAACTGCGCTACCTTCAGACACTCAGGGAGATGACGTCGGACGGCAAGGCTTCGTCCATAATTCCCGTACCGCTGGACATACTCGGCATACTCAAGCCCGATGCGCTGACAAAGCGTAATACGGATAACGAAACGAACACGCCAAACAACACGGAAGAGTAGATGAAGATTCTCGTCACCGGAGCCGCTGGTTTCATCGGGTTCCACCTTTCCAAACGCTTTCTGGACATGGGCCACGAGGTGGTCGGTCTCGATATCGTCAACGACTACTATGACCCCGCGATCAAGTGGGATCGTCTGAAGATTATCAGCGAATATCCGGCATTCAAGCACGCGCAGATCGATTTGAGCGACAACGCCGCCATGGAAAAACTCTTCCGCGAGGAGCAGTTCACCCATGTGGTCAACCTCGCCGCTCAGGCCGGTGTGCGCTACAGCATCGAAAACCCCCGGGCCTACGTCGACTCCAACCTCGTGGGCTTTGCCAACATCCTTGAAGGATGCCGGCACAACAAGGTCGAGCACCTTGTCTATGCATCTTCCAGCTCAGTCTATGGCATGAACACCAATATGCCGCTTTCCACGCACGAAGCTGTCGATCACCCCATGTCGCTGTACGCCGCCACCAAGAAGTCCAACGAGATGATGGCTCACTCGTACAGCAACCTTTACGACCTCCCCACCACCGGGCTCAGGTTCTTCACCGTGTACGGGCCGTGGGGCAGGCCGGATATGGCACTGTTCCTGTTCACCAAGAACATTCTCGAAGGCAAGCCCATCAACGTGTTTAACCACGGCAAGATGCGGCGCGACTTCACCTACATTGACGACATCGTTGAGGGCGTAGTCCGCGTCACGCAGAACACTGCCGCGCCGAATCCGGACTGGGACGGTTCAAATCCGGATCCGGCCACCAGCTCGGTCCCGTACCGGATTTACAACATCGGCAATAACAACGTTGTTGAGCTGACCCGTTACATCGAGGTGATCGAGGAGTGTCTGGGCAAAAAGGCCATCTACAACATGATGCCCATGCAGCCCGGCGACGTTCCGGCAACCGAGGCGGATGTGAGCGACCTGCAGAAGGACGTAGGGTTCCGCCCGGACACGAGCATCGAGGTCGGCATCAAGAACTTCATCGACTGGTATCTCGACTATTACGGCAGGCCCGAATAGCTCTCCGCAGACAGTCGATCATCATCGTCATCACCGGGAAAACCGGCCTTCGGGCCGGTTTTTTTCGTTTGTCGTGATCGTTTTTCTTGCCAACTTTTCCTGGAGCATCTAAGGAAGGGAAGGACTCTGTTTCGATGTTTCACGTGAAACAATCCGGCCGGAAGCTCGAATTTCCAGAAGGAGGCGTCAAGTGGCAAGGCGAATTGTTGTGGCAAACCAGAAAGGCGGTGTCGGTAAGACAACGACGGCAATCAACCTTGCCGCGTCTCTGGCGGTGATGGAAAAAAAGGTGCTCGTCGTGGACTGTGACCCTCAGGGGAACGCGTCCAGCGGGCTTGGATTTTATCCCGGTGACCGTCGGGACAACATCTACAGCGTCCTCTTCGATGTGAAGGATTCCCGTAAGGCGGTGTATGAGACCAGTGTTCCGTTCATGGATATTCTTCCGGGGACACAGGATCTTGTTGGGGCGGAAGTGGAACTGGTGGATAAGCTCGGCCGAGAGTTCTATCTCAAGGAGTTGCTTGATACTCTTGATGATGATTACGAGTTCATCATCATTGACTGTCCACCGTCACTCGGGCTTTTGACCGTGAACGCTCTCTGCGCAGCCACGGAGCTGCTCGTCCCGTTGCAGTGCGAGTATTACGCACTAGAGGGTATTGCGCAGTTGCTTATGACATACGAGCTGGTGAAAAACCGTCTGAATCAGCAGCTTGGAATGCTGGGTGTGGTGCTGACCATGTATGACGCCCGGAACAGGCTCTCGTGGCAAGTGAAGAACGAGGTCCGAAAAGCGTTTCCGGAACATCTCTTTGAGGTTATCGTGCCGCGAAACGTACGACTCTCCGAGGCACCGAGCTTCGGCAAACCCGTCATCAATTACGACATCAAGTCGAAAGGCGCCGAAGCCTACCTCGCTCTGGCGCAGGAAGTTTTCAAAAAGACGGCGAACTAGAAAAAGGGGAGGTGACCTCCCCAGCATTGTTAGTAGCGGGCTTCGAGGCGTTTGTCCTTGTCCTGAAACGGCTTGCACTCGGTGACGATTTCATCTTTGAAATGCTTTTTGAGAACCTTGGCCCGGCACTCCAGACAGGTGAAGGTGACCATCCCGCCGAGGGTAGCGGAGCTGAGCAGGAACTTGCGCGGCTCGTCCTGCTGCCAGTCCGGAGTGGAGCTGCCGCAGCATTCGCAGTGGACATGCATGTCGGGCTCGTAGTTGAAGTCCCAATACTCCTTGAGAGTTTCCCACTCGTGGAGCGGTTCGGGAGCCTGAGCGGGCTCTTCCCTGATGCCGAGAAGGTTTTTGACTTTGTCCCCGACGCTCTGCCAGGCCTCGGCCGTGAGCAGGCAGCCGATGAGATTGCCGTCCTTGTCGAATAGTTCGCGGACATGATCGTTCATGATGGATCCTTTTTGAGATGACTGTCTTTAATGAATTGAATGGATATATAGGCGCTTGTCCGGAACTGGGCAAGAGCTCGCGCCCGAAAATATGGAGGAATGTGCCATGAGTTCGATGCAGAAAGGACTTGGTCGCGGACTGGACGCCCTGCTGGGCGGTGTGCGCGAAGATCAGGAAAAGGGAGTGGAAGCGGCTTCCGTGACCATGGTCCCGGTCGAATCGGTAATCCCGAACCCCAACCAGCCGCGCAGAGAGTTTTCCGAAGAGGCTCTGAAGGATCTGGCCGAATCCATCCGTAGTCAGGGTGTGCTTCAGCCCGTGCTGGTGCGGCCTGTCGGTGATGATCGCTATGAACTTGTCGCCGGTGAGCGTCGCCTGAGAGCCAGCAAGATAGCCGGGCTGCGGGATATCCCGGCCCTGATCAGGGAGATGACCGATCAGGAGAGTCTCGCGGTCGCTCTCATCGAGAACCTGCAGCGCGAAGACCTGAACCCCGTGGAAGAGGCGTTGGGCTATCAGCAGCTCCAGGGCCAGTTCGGGCTGAGTCAGGAAGAGCTTTCGCAGCAGGTGGGCAAGAGTCGTTCGGCGGTAGCCAACGCCCTCAGGCTCCTGAACCTCCCGGAAGCGATCCGCAGGGATATTTCCGAAGGGAACCTCTCCGCAGGGCATGGCAGAGCGCTCATGGCGGTTACCGATGCCGAAACCCAGACGGAGTTGCATAAAAGGATTCTGGAAAACGGATTGACCGTTCGTCAGGCCGAGGCGCAGGCGGTGTTCTGGAAGAACAACGGAAGACTGCCGGGCGCCGGCGAGGACGTTTCCACGAAGAGAAGCACTCCCACGAAAGCAAAGAGCGAGCCTGATCCGGTCGTGAGCACAATTCAGGAGTCCATAGCCGATTCGCTGAATGTTGCTGTTACGATGTCCGGCAGCCAGAAAAAAGGCAAAATTACGATCAAATATGAGACCGAAGACGATTTGCGGTCCCTTGTGGATATGCTCGGCGGTGATTGGCCGCAGTAGCGGTGTGATGAGTCGCTGATCGTATAAAGGAAAGAATCACGAACCATGCGAGAAGAACTGAAGCAATTGCTGGGCAAGGTGGCGGGTCGACGGGTACTGATCCTCGGCGACCTGATGCTCGACCATTATCTGACCGGTTGTGTGGAGCGGATTTCTCCGGAGGCCCCGGTGCCCGTGGTGCGGGTGGAAAAGGAAACGCACGTGCTCGGCGGCGCGGGCAATGTCGCTCGAAACATTGCCGAGCTCGGAGGTCAACCGGTTCTGGCAGGAATGCGCGGTAAGGACATCCACGGGGAAACCCTGACCAAACTCTGCAACGATACCGGACTTGAGACCCGGCTTGTCGTCTCGGAGACCCGTCCCACGACCATCAAGACCCGGGTCCTGGCCAGCAATCAACAGATAGTGCGGGTGGACCACGAGGAACTCGGCAACCCCACATCGGCAGAGCTTGACGAGCTCTTTGCAGACATTGCGGAAGACTTGGAGAATACCCCGGTCATTATTCTTTCGGATTACGGCAAGGGTCTGGTCTGCCGCGAACTCATGGATCGCCTGTGGTCCGCATTGGAGTCTTTGGAGAATAGGCCGCTGGTGCTGGTCGACCCCAAGACCGTCAACTACGACTTCTATCAGGGTGTGGACCTGCTGACCCCGAACACCAAGGAAGCCGGGGAGGGGGCCGGAATGCACGTCTCCGGCCGGGACCAGGCCGTTGAAGCCGGGAAGAGGCTCTTCGACAGGCTCGAGTGTCGCCATCTCCTGGTAACGCTCGGTCGCGACGGGATGGCCCTGTTCCATGACCGTGAAACCGTCCACCATATTCCCACGTTCGCCCGCAACGTCTTCGACGTTACCGGTGCCGGAGACACGGTCATTGCGACGCTTGCACTCGGCCTCGCAGCAGGTGGTGATCTCGTGGCGGCCGCTACGCTCGCCAACCATGCGGCGGGCATAGTGGTCTCGCGCATCGGTGCCGCAACGGCTACGCCGGGTCAGATTCTTGAGTCCATAGACGGCCTGCCGGAGATTGAATCCGAACGAATCTGATTCATCTGTTTCGCCACAGAAAAAGGCCGGGAACAGAATCCTGTTCCCGGCCTTTTCTTTCGACGTCTGCCGAAAGGGGTTACTCGTTGACGGCGAGCTTGCGTTTGACGTGTTCGCTGTTCTCTGTATCGCGGGCGTTCTCGGAGCGGACGGCGTGTTCGAGCAGCTCGAAAAGAATTTCCGTAGGAAGGTCGAGTTCCATGCAGCCGTTGTCCACGCGGGTGTACTCCTCACCGGGACGGATGCTGTAGGCACGGCGCTCGCGGGCGTGACCGATGGCGGAAATGATGCTGTAGGCGTAGGAGTCGGATTCGTCGCGGTAGAGCTTTTCCATGGTCAGCATGCCGGTATCGTCGTTGAAGTACATCTCCTCGTCGACAAGGCTGCCGGTGATGGAGATGTTCTTGCCGAAGTCGTTGGGCAGGGTGATGTCCAGGACCAGTTGCGTTCCGGAATCAGTGCCGGGCATGGGCTTTCTCACCATAAGGCTACTCCTTGTCGATGGGCAGTTTCAACTGCTGCGGGCCGACCGGTTTCTTGCGGCGTTTCTGCGGAACAGACTCCTTCCAGCCCTCTTCGATGAAAGCGTTCAGGCTCTCTTCAGGCACCCGCCACTGGTTGCCGATCCGAATGGCCCTGATCTTTCCGCCGGTTACCAGGCGGTAGGCAGTGCGATAATGGACGCGCAAGATCTCGGCGACTTCGTTCACAGTCAGAAGTACGGGTCTCTTGCTTGTCGAATCCATAGACCGTCTTTGCCAGCAGGTTCATTGACTGAACATCCGATGACACAGTTTGTCAGAGCTTGTCAACAAAGTACAACGCAGTTCAACAAGTCTAAAAAACATCTAGAAAAAACCCCCGCCGGAGGCGATCCAGCGGGGGCTGAAGTCTATCTTTCTGATCTTGTTAGTATCTGCCCTTGTGGGAAGGCCAGTAGCCATTGAAGCCTTCACAGGTATACACGGTGAAGGTGCGTGCGGGCTGATCATTGAAAGTGGTTGAAATGATGATGGGATTGGACACACTGTCAAACATGTCGCGAATTTTTTTCGGTGCGGACCCTTGTTCGCGCTTCTGGACGAAGAGCGCGTCCCAGCCGACCTTGTCCGAAGGCCCCTCCCAGAGGTCGTATTGATTCATGCGGCGGTCATCAATCCAAGCGCAGTAGGTGCGGGGCTGGCCGGGGGTGTAAAAGGCCGTCGCACCGGTCATGTCGTACACGTCGGAGAAAATGAACACCTTGTCCGGATCGTTGAAGTGGTCATCGCGAAGGAACTCGATGGCGTGCCCGAGCTGATTCCACCCCTTGAGGCGGTTGGTGATGTTGATCTCCGGCGGGATGGGAAGGTGCGGGGAGAGGTTCACGATCAGGAAGAACAGTACCGAGAGGCCCATCACGAGGTTGCGCATGCCGGTCCCCTTGCGCCGGCGAACGAATCCGGCGAAGGCGTATGCCGCGAGGATCGAGCCGGACACGTAGCTCACGGTGGTCCAGTTGGGGTGGACCTGCGCGTGGAAGCTCCAGAGCAGGAAGAATATCCACATGGGCCAGAAGAAGACCGCCAGAAGAGTGGCCTGCCGCGCGTTCAGCCGAGGCGCTTCGGACTCCACGAGGGAAGGGCGGGTGTCGAAATAGCGAAACACCGCCGAGCCGCCCCCGATGAGCGCGAAGATCATCCACCACGGGGTGGCCAGCCCGAACTGGGCCCCGATGTATTCGGGGAAATGATCGAATCGTATGAGCTGAGAGGCCTGCTTGCCCTTGAGGCCGATGAGATAAATGACATGCTTGTACCCGACAAAGTCGTTCTGCATGTTCCAGATGAGCGTGGGCAGGAACCCGATGATCACGCCGACTGCGAGCGCGATGATCAGCCGCGGCCAGAACCCCTGCGGGAGCATGCGGCGCCAGCGCAGAAGCAGACCGTAGATGATGCTCAGGCCGAGGAATCCGAGCATGGTGTATTTGGCGAGAATGCCGAGGCCGAAGCAGACGGCCATGATCACGAAGGGAAGATTGTTCACGCGCGTGTGCATGGCGGGCAGGTTGCCCCCCGGATTGGACGCGGCGTAGAGGCTGAACATGGACGCGGCCCAGAAGAACACGAACGAGTTGTCCGTGGTCATGAGGATGCCGAGCGCCATGAACAGGGGCATGGTGGTCAGCACGAAGACGGTGAGCAGCCCCATGCCCGGGCGGTTCCACAGCCTTGCCAGCCCGAAATACATGACGGCCTGGGTCATGGCCAGCCCCACAATGGAACCGAAGCGGACCCCGAGCTCGGTGTCGCCGAACACGCCGGTCCACGCGGCGATGATCCATGCGATGAGCGGCCCCTTGGAATAGTAGGTGAGCTGTAGATTACGGGTCCAGTCCCAGTAGTGCGCCTCGTCCTGAACCAGATTGAGCTGGCCGCTTGCCACGAAGTAGAGCCGCACGGCAAAGGTCGCGGCAATGAGCAGGAAGGCCCACAGGCCGGGGCGAGTCCGGAATGAGTGAATGATGCTCACGAAGACGCTCCGCTGAAGTGCTTGGTGTTTGTTGTTGAATGTTGCGTATGCCGCCGTCGTCCCGGATGAACGGGACGAAGTGGGGCATGGATACCCCTGATGGACCGACTTGGCAACCGGCTTACTCGTCCAGCACGTCCGCGAGCACCAGAATCTGCGACTGTCCGTCGGCCTCCAGCGAGGCCCGGATGCGCTGGAGCACGCGGCGAAAGTACCGCACATCGTTGACGGAAAGCCCGGTTCTGGCGACCGCGTCGAGGTCGCTCAGGGCGTTGTCCGCCACCTTGATCATTCTCCGGCCCTCGTCTGTAAGGTGAATGACGGTCGTGCGACGGTCCTGTTCCGATCGCTCGGCGCGGGTGAGACCGTCGCGCAACATGCGGGCGAGGGTGCGCGAGAGAGTGGACTGGTCAAGGTCCAGGCGGGCCAGAAGCGTCTTCTGGGAGCTGCCGGCTTCACTGTCCAGGGCCTTGAGCACGCGAATGTATCCGGGATTGCAGCCATAGGGGGAGAGACGCGACGCAAGCGCGTCACGGTACGAGCGTCCGAGCAGGTCGAGCGCATCGAGCAGAGGGGCGTCCGGGGCGTCGGATTTGAATATATGGTCGGCCATGAATCGGTATGTATCAGTAGAGAGGCGTGCGGGCAATGCAATTGGGCCTTTACGGAAAAGGGCCGAGAATATAGATATCCGTCATGCGAATCGTGGTGAATGTGGACGATGCCGGGCTGCATCCGGCGGTGAACCGGGCGGCTGCCGAGCTCGCGCAGGCTGGAACCGTCAGCTCCGCAAGCGTGCTGGCCAACGGCAGGCATGTGCGCGATGCTGCGTCAATGCAGGGGCTCGGACTGGGTGTTCACCTGAATGTGCTGCGCGGCAGGCCGCTGGGCGACCCTGACGAGCTGAACACCCTCGTGGACGAGGACGGCATGTTTCTGGCCGATTATCCGCGGCTGTTCATGCGCTACGTCACGGGCAGGGTCGATCCCGAGCAGGTCTACGCCGAGTGGTGCCTGCAGTTGCAGCGGTTGCTGGACCTTGGCATGAAACCGGACCATATCGACAGCGAAAAGCATGTGCACGCCTGGCCCACGCTCATGGACGTGGCCGGAAGGGTGGCGCGGCGTTTCGGCATCCGCCACATGCGAAAGCCGCTGGAGTGCGGCAGGCTCATGCGGCTGGACCGCGGGATGGCCCGGGTGCGGTTTCTCAACATCTGCTCGTTTTTCCGGAAGGAGCCGGAGGCCATCGTCACTCCCGACTCGCTGTGGGGCATCTCCGATCAGGGAAATCGCCTCACCCCGCAGCGCTTTGCGGCTCATGTGCGCGGCAACGGGCTGAATACCCCGGAGACGGTGGTGGAAATCTGCTGCCACCCCGGCAACGCCCTGCCCGAAGATCCGGAGCTGGATGCCGATTACGGTCGGATGCGCGTGGACTCGCAGTGGAAAGCGGAGTATGAATCCCTGTCTTCGCACGAATGGAAGGACGTTTTTGCCCAACTCGGCGCCACGCTGGTGCGGTTCGGCGAGCTATAACGGAGCGACACGTGAACGAGATAGAAGTCAGCATAGTCACGCCCATGCACAACGAGGAGCTGTGCATCGAGGAATTCTACCGCCGTACCGACGCCGCCATGCGCAAGGCCGGGTACAGCTACGAGATAGTTCTGGTCAACGACGGTTCCACCGACGGCACCGAGCGGCTGCTGCGCGAAATCTGCGAAAAGGACCCGAAGGTGAAGGGCATCAACCTTTCCCGCAACCGGGGCCAGTGCACCGCGCTGTATGCCGGGCTGCAGAACAGCAGAGGCCGCTGGGTGGTCATCATGGACGGCGACCTGCAGAACCTGCCCGAAGAGATTCACCTGTTGGTGGAAAAAATCAAGGAAGGCTGGGACGCCGTCTCCGGGCAGCGGGTGAACCGTTCGGAGTCTCGCTGGCTGAGGCTGCTGCCCAGCCGCATCGCCAACTGGATGATCCGCAAGGCCAGCGGCTGCGAAATCTACGACATGGGCGGCTTCTCCTGCGTGAACGGCGACATGGCCCGGGGCCTGCACCTGCGCGAGGGGCACCACCGGTTCATCCCGGCGCTCATCTACCGCATCGGCGGCGCGGTTACGGAGATTCCCACCACCTGTCCGCCGCGGTTTGCGGGCAAGAGCCATTACGGCCTGTCGCGGATCGTGGACGTGCTGTTCGACATCGTGACCATCTGGTTCCAGAACGCCTTCAAGCAGCGCCCGGTGTACCTGTTCGGCCGCATCGCGCTGGCGTTTTTCCTGTTCGCCTCGCTGGTCATGGCCTGGGTGCTGATCGAAAAAATATTCATGGGCGTGGACATGGGCACGCGGCCGCCGTTCTTCGGGGCCATCCTGTTCTACATCGCCTCCCTCGGGTTCATGTCCACCGGGTTCATCCTCGAGGCCATCGGCGACACCATGGACACGGTCATGCAGACCCGCCCGTACGTGATCCGCGAAATCCTCAACGGCGAATGTCCAGCCGAGGAGGGAGACCGCGAACCGCCCCTATCCCGAGAATCGGATCGGTAGGACGATTTTCAGGCGGGGACTGCGGACCCCGCCTTTTTTTATCCCGGAAAACCAAACACATGAAACGGGAACGCCATGATACTGCCCTCAGTCAAACGCTGGAACCAGCCCTACGGATACGCGGAGGCCCTGCGCATCGGCCTGCCGCTGGTCATCAGCATGGCCTCGACGACGCTCATGATCTTCACGGACCGCATCTTTCTGGGGAGGTACTCCGTGGATACGCTGGCGGCCTCGTTTCCCGCCAGCATCATGTACTTTCTGTTCTACTCGTTCTTCCTCGGCACGCTGGAATACGTGAGCGTCTTTGTAGCGCAGTACGTAGGCGCGGAGCGCAACGAACGGGTCGGGGCCGCAGTCTGGCAGGGCCTGTACTTCGTGATACCGGCCGCGCTCATCATGAGTTTCATCGGCGTGTTCTGCGATCACATCTTTGCGCTGGCGGGACACGCGCCGACCGTCAGGGCGCTGGAGACGGCCTACTTCGAGACCGTGGCACACGGCAGCTTCTTCGGGTTCGCGTCCATCGCGCTGTCGTGTTTCTTCTCGGGCAGGGGGATCACCCGGCCGGTGATGGTGGTCAACATGCTCTCCGCCGCCGTGAACGTTCCGTTGAACTATGCGCTCATCAACGGATACTTCGGCTTTCCCGAGCTGGGAATCCGAGGCGCGGCGCTGGCCACGGTGGCGGCCTACTTCGTCAACTTCGCGGCCATGGCGCTGCTGGTCTTCCGCTCCCGCCACGAAGAGCGCTTCGGGATTTTCTCGCAGTGGCGGTATGCCCCCAGACTGTTCCGGCGGTTCATGAAGTACGGTCTGCCGGGCGGCGCGCAGTTCTTTCTGGACATGCTCGCCGTGTCCTACTTCGGCATCGTGGTGGGCTGGTTTGACAAGGCGGAACTTGCGGCTTCGAATATTGCCATCGGCATCGACACGCTGGCCTTCCTGCCTGCCATCGGCATGTCCATCGCCGCGAGCGTGATGACCGGTCAGGCGATGGGAGCAGGAAGACCGGAAAAAGCCGCCTACGGCATGCATTCCGTGCTGCATCTGACGCTTGCGTACATGAGCTTCATGGGGTTGCTGTTCGTGGTGTTCCCCGGATTCTTCGTGGACATGTTCCGAAGCGGCGACCTGAGCGCGCAGGAGTGGGCCTCGGTGCGGGAGACCGGGGTGGTGCTCATGCGCTGGGTTGCGGCCTACACCGTGCTGGACGCGGTGGTCATGACCCTGGTGGGCCTGCTCAAGGGGGCCGGCGACACCCGGTTCATCATGAAGGTGATGGGGACCGCCTCCATTTTCGGCATGATCCTGCCGCTGACCGTGTTGGTGAAGGGCTTCGGCTTCGGCGTGCAGACAGCGTGGGCTTGCCTGTTGCTGTACGTTGTGGTGCTGACGGTGGTATACACCGCCCGCTACCGGCTGGGCAGCTGGCGTGAGATTCGCATAGTGGACGACGACTCCTGAGGCTCGGCAGGGTCGCTATTCGGCTGAGACGGGGACGGCGGGCAACCACGCTCCGGAAAGTCGTCGCCGATTCACGCACCGGCTGTTGCCGTCCCTGCCGCCGTGGGGTACGGTGCTGCTTTCATGGACCGGTTCTGACGCGGCCCGAAGCGGCGGCACGTATGCAGAACATTTGGAGTCACTTGATGATCACGGACGGCATCAGCGCGGCCGTGAATGACGCGACGGCCTTCCACGTCGAGCGGAAAGCCAAGCTCCACACGCTGTTCCGGATGTCTCATGCGCTTGCGGCGCGTTGCTGCAACCGGACCTCGAGCTCATTGCGGAACGTTGAACTTGATATGGGTGATCACAACATAGTCACGGAGCCTCAGGCATGAAGGTCAATCTGGTCATAGCGCGGTATCGAGAGGACGTGAGCTGGGTCTCCCGGCTCGGGTACCCGGCGACGGTCTATGACAAGAGCGGGGAAGGCCTGTCCGGCGCGACCCCGCTGCCGAACATCGGGCGCGAGGCCCACACCTACCTGACGCATATCGTGAGGCATTACGAAACGCTCGACGGCCTGACGGTCTTTCTGCAGGGCGACCCGTTCGACCACCTTTCGCAACAGGGCGGAACCGTGGACGATCTGGCGGAAATCATAGAGGCATACGCCGCAAAGGGGCGGCCATTCGGCGGATTCGCGTGGTTCAGGCTCGAGTGTGACGGGCTGGGCAGACCGCACGACCTGCGCAAGCCGGAAAACGAGGGGCGCTGGCCCGGCTGGGGGCGCGACATACCGGTGGCGGAGACCTTCGGAAAACTGTTCGATGGGCCGGTCCCGGAGCGGTTCGTGGCCCGGGGGGTGACCGGCAATTTTGCGGTGACGGCGGAGCGCATCCGCACTCGTCCCAAGACGTTTTACGAATACGCGCTCGCCCTTGTGGAAGCCGACCCGCAGGACCGGTTCAACACCGGTCACGCCTTTGAACGGCTCTGGCATCTCGTCTTCAACGGCAACACCGCCTGGAACCGGTCCCGGTACCATCCGGAGGCATGATGCGGATGCCCCTGAACCTGCGCATCGCCCTTTCCTCGTTGGCCGCCCACAAACTGCGCGCGGTGCTGGCCATGCTCGGAGTGTTCCTCGGCGCGCTGGCGTTCACCGGTGTACAGAATATTTCGCAGATGATGGTGCGGCAGGCCGAGATCGAGACCGAGAAGCTCGGCCCGAATCTCTACGCCGTGGTGGCGGGCAAGGTTCGCTTCCGCAGAAGCGGCGGGGCGCGCATCAGCACCTACCACCGCAACTTCACGGTTTCCGACGTGCGCGCGCTGATGGCCGGCGTCCCGTCGCTGCTGGACGCAACCCCGTTCATCGTCAACGCCATGCCGGTGCGTGGAGGCGGAGAGGCTACCACCGCACGGGTCACCGCCGCGTGGGAGAACTTCCCGCAGATCCGCAGCTTCGGACCGGACATCGGACGGTTCTTCACCGCCGCGGAAGTGCGTGACGCCGACAAGGTGGTCGTGCTCGGCCGCAAAGTCGCCAAGAGGCTCTTCGGCTCCGCGCGGGGGGCCATGGGAGAGATGGTCTTCATCTTCCGGGCCGGCTTCCGGGTCATCGGCATCATGGAGGCCAAGGGTCGCGATATCTCCGGCGACGATCAGGACGAGATTCTGCTCATGCCCCTGACCACATACATGCGCCGCGCCAGCAATCAAGACTGGGTGGACGGGGCCTTCATCACGCTGGCCGACTCAGCTGACCGTGGAGTCGTGGACGGCGCGGTGGAGTCCATCCTGCGCAAACGCCACCGCATCGGCCCCGGCGAAGAAGACGACTTCGACACGCTCACCGCCCGCGACACCATCCAGCTGCAACAGCAGGCGCTGGATCTCATGCAGACCCTCGGCGGCATCGCCTCCGGTGTCTCCTTTGCCGTGGGCGGCCTCGGAATCCTCTCCATCATGGTGCTCGTGGTGCGCTCGCGGCGCGTGGAGATCGGTATCCGCAGGGCTGTCGGCGGCAAGCAGGGAGACATCGTGCGCCAGTTCCTGTTCGAGGCTGCCGTCATGTCAGGTGTCGGCGGCAGCGCAGGGGTGCTGGTTTCGGTCGGAGCGGCCGCTCTCGTCGCCCGCTTCGGCGGGTTCCCCTTCATCGCCGACCCGTTCGTGGTCGGCGGCACCCTCGTCTCCAGCTTCCTGCTGGGTATCGCCGCCGGCGCCTATCCCGCATGGCAGGCCGCCAGAATCCAGATTCTGGACGTATTGAAGTAACTACCCTGAATCAAATACGTTCGCACATTATATGGCGGACCATACAAGTTGTATGCCCTGCCATGTATCTCGTGCAAAGAGAGCGGCGAGGGTATTGCATTCCGTTGGCGGTGAGCTATACTGAATGCTCTCAGCAAGGAGATGATAGCCTCATGAAACGAATCGCCGCACTATTTCTGTTTACGGTCCTGTTCGCAGGGACCGCGTTTGCCGCCCGCTATGTCTGGGTCGCCTCGGAAGGAACGGAGCTCCGCAGCTCCCCGAAAGGCGGTTCCGAAGTCGTGAGCAGCCTCCGGCTAGACGAGCGCCTTTCCGTTCAGGACAAATCCGGCCGCTGGTACAAGGTCAAGAGCGACTCCGGCCGAAGCGGCTGGGTCTATCGAGGCAAGATCAGCTCATCCAAGCCCGAGCGTGACGCCTCCAAGGGCGCCCCCGGTCTTTTCGGCAGCCTCGACTCGGACATCGAATCCGGCAGGGCCAGCACCGACCGCGCCATCAGAGGGCTGTCCCCCGAAGCCGAAGCCTACGCTGAAAGCACAGGCACCCCCGAGTCCTATCAGAAGGCCCTCGATTCCGTAATGGAACGCAAGATCACCCGCGACGATGTTCGCGAGTTCCTCCAGCGCGGAAAAATCGGCGAATACGCCCAGTAGGAGCGAGAACATGAACAGAAGAAAAGTCATCACCCTTCTCGCCGGAACCATGGCCGGTCTCTCCGCAGCCCCCGCCCTCGCACAGGGCAACCTCTTCGACGCCCTCAGCAAAGGCCTGACAAAAGAAGGCTCCAAGGAACGAAAGACCCTCGAAGGCATCGGCACCATCCTGCGCGGCGCACAGGGGCTCGACTACGAATCCGAACTCGCCCTCGGCGAAAGCCTCGCCCTCGAAGGCTTCCAGCGCTACGGAATGCCCGTGGAAGATGAACATGTGCAGCGCTTCGTCAACCTCATGGGCAAAGCCGTCGCCGCCAACTCCACCCGACCGGACATTCCCTACCACTTCGTCGTGGTGCAAAGCCCCCTCATGAACGCCTTCAGCTGCCCCGGCGGCATCGTCTTTCTCTCCTCCGCACTCGTCAAAGCCCTCAAGACCGAAGCACAACTGGCTGCAATCCTCTCCCACGAAGTAGGACACGTCGCCGCCAAGCACGCCGTTGAATCCATCCAGCAGGCTCAACTGCTCCAAGGCGTGACCCAGATCACCACCGCCAACATGAACAGCGAAGAAGGAAAGAAGTTCAAGAAAGCCGTCTCAGGCATGAAGGAAACCCTCTTCGATACCGGCCTCAGCCATCAGATGGAATTCGAAGCCGACCGGCTCTCCATGCAGACCGCCTATCGCACCGGCTACAGCCCCAAAGCCATGTACGAAGTGCTCGAAATCCTGCAAAAAAACCAGTCCGGAGCCACCGTCAAAGGCTCCTGGTACGGAACCCACCCGCCACTCAAGCAAAGACTGGCAAAACTCCGGGTCGAACTGGAAAAATACCCCGACTGGAAAGAACTCCGGACCTCCACCGGCAGACTCGGCTGGTACCAGAAAAGAATTAAGTAAATGCTGCCCCCGGCGGGCAGGGGCTCCGCCCCTGCACCCCGGCAAAGGGGCGGGCCCCCTTTGCAATCCCCGGGTTGTCAGCGGAGTTGCAGCAGCCGGGTTCATGCGGCCGCAGAACTCGCGTTCATGCTGCAACCCCGCTGACGGGGATTTACGTTCCGTGCGTCTTGGCTGACGAATTTTGTTAGCCAGGTTCGTCAATCGGAACGTGTTCGGTGCACAGATTCCCTCACCAGAACTCCCAATAAACCATCCTGTCCCGCTACCCAAGTGTCGCAGCAATGCCTCCGGCGGGCCCTTCAGGCGGACCAAAGGGGCGAGCCTCCTTTGGAATCCCTGATTTATCAGCGGGGCTGCGGCGCAGGGTTCATGCGACCGCACAAACCTCGTCCATGCTGCAACCCCGCTGACGGGATTTTGGTTCCGGGCGTCTTGGCTGATGGGGATTCATGTGTGAACTTCTCGGTTCATCAGTTCTCCCTCTAAGCGCTTTCCGTCCCTTATGACCAGCGACCGCCGTTCGCCCCTGCCAAGCCGCCTACGCGCTGAGGCTTTCGGAAAGCTCGACGCGGCTTGGCAAGCCAAAGGTTTTTGGGAGATTCTTAAGAACCCTTTTGCAAAAGGGTTCTTAAGCCCCCGGAGGGCCTTCGGAGGATTCCTTAACGTCATCCGACGACACTTGTCAGCGAGCATCAAAAAGCGTGACCGGCGTTTACACATTCGCCAATGGTTGCTAACGGCAAATCATGACCCAAAAATAGTTTATGAGCGGGCATATGCGAAAGCGCGTGGTGCTCCGAGATGGTATATGGGCGGGCCGTTGGCTTGTGACTGTGCTATGGTCGGAGCCAGTAGGATCTGCATGGAGCGGGCAGGTTGTTGTGTATCCGATTATCGGGGCTGCGAAAGGGTGTGCCTGAGCCGGTTGTTAACGTGCTATTTCAGGGGCGTGGATGATGCCGAAGCTGTGGTTGTTTGCATTTGTGGTTTTGTTTTTGGCTGTCGGGTGCGGCGGGGATATGCCTGCCGAGTCCGGTGAGCATCGGGAGGACGGCGAGCGTGTGGCCGCCATTGAGGAGGGGGTGGACGAGGCTGCTGAGGGGCCTCGGGGTGAAGTGGAGACGTTTTCTGCACGAAAGGCTGCGCGCGAGGCCGTCCTTACGGGGTTCACCCGTGCCCGGAATACCATGACGCTGGTGGCGGAGGTGGACGGACGTGTGGAGAGAGTTTTTGCGGACGTGGGTGATAGCATTGGCGAGGACGGGCGTTTCGCGGAGCTTGACGACACGTTTGTGCGGCTTGATCTGGAGAACAACCGTGCGGAGCAGGGGCGGTTAAAGAGCGAGTTGGCGTATCATCGCAAGGAGATGGAGCGGTATCGGGAGCTGGTGAAGGGACGAACTGCGGCGCAGTCTACTTTGGATAACAACGTGCGCGCGCATGACACGACGCTTCAGCAGCTCAGGGCGTTGCAGGTGGAGGAGCGCAGGCTTCAGGAGCGGCTGGTGCGGCATATCATCAAGGCCCCGGAGGGGTGGAAGGTCAAGCATCGGGAGTTGGAGCCGGGGGAGTGGGTAACGCGCGGGCAGACTGCGGCGACGCTCGGCAATTATTCAACGTTGCTGGTGCCGTTTGCCCTGAGCAGGCGCGAGTTTTCCGCTTTGAAGAAAATGGGTGAGGCCATCGAGCTGCGTCTGCCTGATGAGGGTGGGGCGGTTACGGCTCGCGTGGAACGGGTTGCGCCGGGGTACGATCCCGAGACCCGCAAGATCAACGTGGACCTTGAGATAACATCGGGGGACATCTCGATGCGCGGGGGCATCCGTACGGAATTGGTGTTGCCGTTGCCGGATCCGGGAGGGGCGGTGCTGGTGCCGCGAACCGCGTTGCTCAAGGCGTATGAGGAATTCTTTCTGGTCCGGCCGGAAGGGGGGCGTGTCCGGGTGGTGCTGCTGGGTGGCGGTCCCGGGGGCACGGTCAGAGTCTCTTCGCCGGACGTTCGCCCCGGCGACCGGTTCGTGGTCGCACCTGACGGCGGCGGGGGGCGTGGCTGATGGCCTCTCGGAGCACACCCCCCGGCCCGGTCAGGGCGTTCATCGCCATGACTCTGCGGCAGAAGGTTTTCGTGAACCTCGTGTTTGTCATGCTCATGGTCGTGGGTGCGTTCTGTGTGCTGGACCTCGCGGTGGAGCGGTACCCCAACGTGCAGATGGGCAAGGTGGTCATCTCAGCGTATCTGCCCGGAGCCAGCCCCACGGAAGTGGAGGCGCTCGTCACGCGCAAGATAGAGGATTCACTGGATGATCTTGAGCATGTGGAGTACGTGCGTTCCCGCTCGTACCGTGAGCGTTCGAGCATCATGGTCAAGTTTCTGGACGATACTGATTATGACGCTCTGTATGACGAACTGCGCTTCAATGTGCTTTCAATACAGAACGACCTTCCGCAGGAGATGGACCCTCCCGAATTTACCGTCATCAACGTGGACGAGTGGCTCCCGGTTCTTTCGGTGAACCTTGTGGGGGAGCGGTCCAACCGCGCCCTGACGCTGATGGCGGAGGAGATCAAGATTCCCCTTGAACGGATAGAGGGGGTCAAGGAGGTCAGCATTGAGGGGGAGTACACCCGTGAGTTCCACGTGGTGCTCGACCCCGAGAAGATGCGGCGCTTCGGCGTAACCTTCTACGAAGTTTCCTCGGCGCTGGATTCCGCGAACGTGTCCATTCCTGCGGGTGATTTCGTCAGCGATTCCGGCGAGTACGTCATTCTCGTGGACGAGCGTTTCCGCTCGCGCGAGCAGGTGGCGCGGACCGTGGTCCGCAACGACGCGGACGGGTCCTTCGTGCGGGTGGCGGACGTGATCAGCCGGGCCGGGCTGGATTACCGGGATCCGTTCGTCATCACCTCGGTCAACGGCAAGGATTCGGTGAGCGTCAAGGTGGTCAAGACCGCCGAAGGCAACGCACTGGACATCGACGAGGCGGTGCGGCGGGTGCTGGAGGATTTTCGTCCCGAGCTGGAGGCCGAGGGGGTCGAGGCGGTGGTCACGCAGGCTCAGCGGGCCTATATCGACGACAGCATCAGCACGCTGGGGTCCAACCTGTTGGTGGGTATCGCGCTCGTGTGCATCACCATCTGGGTGGTCATGGGATTCCGCAACGCCATGCTGACCACCGTGGGGGTTCCGTTTGCCTTCCTCGTGACCATGATCATCATGTGGATCACGGGCAACTCACTGAATGAGATAACGCTTTTCTCGTTCGTGCTCGTCAGCGGGATCATTGTCGACGACGCCATCGTGGTGGTGGAGAACATTTACCGGCACGTGCAGGAGGGCAAGGAATTGCGCGTGGCGGTCATCGACGGCACCAGCGAGGTGTTTCTGCCCGTGGTTGCGGCCACCTCCACAACGGTTGCAGCGTTCCTGCCCATGCTGATCATGACCGGTTCCACTGGCGAGTTCTTCGCGCTGGTACCCAAGGCGGTGACCTTTGCCATCGCCGCATCCCTCATCGAATGTCTGATCATCCTGCCCCTGCACGTGCTGGACTGGCCCGGAGGCCGTAAGCTGCGCAGGCAGGCGCATGATCACGCCGTGTCCGACGACCCGGCCTTTCTGGTGCTGTTGAGGAAAATCGTGGACAGAGTGCTGTTGTTCTGTCTGCGGCACAAGGTCCTGAGCCTCGGGGCAATCGGGCTGGCGTTCGCAGCTGCGCTCGGGATTCTGGGTGTTTCCATGTCCGGGGCGATACCCCTTATCAAAGTAAAGTTCTTTCCGGACGATTACCGTGTGTATTACGTGAGCGTGGAGGGGCCGGTGGGTACTCCAGTGGAAGCGGTCTCGGAGAAGGTCAAGGCCATCTCAAAAGATATACGCGCGCTCGGCGACGGGGTGAGCAAGTCCTGCACCGCGCTGGCGGGGACGGATATCAACGAGGACTACGAGAACATTTTCAGCTCAAACCTCGGCATAGTCATCGTGGAGCTGCCGGACCGTCCTGATCAACGGTTCCCGGACAATCCCGACAACAACCCCCTGCTGCTGTTCGAGTGGATGCGAGACAGGCTCGCGCAACACAAGCAAGGGGGGTGGGAGTATCGCATCTGGCCGCAAAAGGACGGCCCGCCCACGGGCAAGGATGTGAACATACGGGTGCTCGGGCCTGACCCGGCCTCGGTGCGCGCGCTCAAGGACGAGGTGCTCGGCTGGCTTGTGAACAATGACTCCATCGCCCCGTACCTCGTGAATCTGGAGACGGACACCGGTACGGACAACCGGATATTCCGCTTCGTGCCCGACCCGGAGCGGGTGCATGAGTACGGCCTCACCAAGCGGCAGGTGGCGGCGCTGGCCGGGAGTGTACTGGACGGGCGGTTCGTGGGCGAGTTCCGCATGTCGGACGAGGATGTGGACCTGCGGGTGAAGATCGACCCCCGGCATCTGGAGAACCCCTCGAACGCACTGGACATCCCGGTGGTGGAGCATTCGAGCGGCCCGGTCCGGCTGGGCGACCTGTGCGAGGTCTTGACATACCGTGAACCGGGCCAGCGCAACCGGTTCGAGGGGCTGCGGGCCATCACGCTCACCGCGAACATCAAGCAGGGCGCACCGGTGACCACGGCCAGTATCGTGCATGACACCCGTCAGTTCTATGAGAGCGTGCGGGAGGGGTATCCCGGCGCCACCGTGAACTTCTCGGGCGAGTTCGAGAGCACTGGCAAGTCGTTTCGTTCGCTGGCGTACGCGTTCATGATCGCCATCCTGGTTATCTACACCATCCTCGCCTGTCAGTTTCAGAGCTACACCCAGCCGCTCGTGATCCTTTCAGCGGTGGTCTTTGCCCTGACCGGTGTGGTCTGGGGCACGTTCCTGACCCGGTCCCTGTTCACCGTGAACAGCTTCGTGGCCACGGTGGGGGTGACGGGCGTCGTGGTCAACGACTCGCTTGTGCTGCTGGACTTCATCAACAAGCTCTACGCCTCGGGGCTGTCGAGGACGGAGGCGCTCCGGGAGGCGGTCCGCATCCGGCTGCGGCCCATCCTGCTGACCACCCTGACCACCTCGCTGGGGCTCTTGCCAATGGCGCTCGGAATCCCTTACTACTCACTGGTCTGGGGGACCATGGCCACGACCTTCGTCACCGGCCTGTGTGTGGCGACCACCCTGACGGTGTTCATCATCCCCGTGCTCTGGGAACTGCTCACGAGAATGCACGAGTGGTACGAAAGAAAGCGCGGCACCGAGAGCGAAGCGTGACCGGACCGCAACGACCGCAACAATCCGCAGGAGCCTGCTTGTGACTGACAGGAAAGAGCTTTCCGGCCTCAGCCCCTCCGATCTGGACCTGATCGTCTACGACTTCGACGGGGTCATGACGGACAACCGTGTCCACGTGCATCAGGACGGGCACGAAACCGTGACCTGCAACCGCGCGGACGGTATGGGCGTGGGCATCATCCGCAAGCTGGGGGTGCCGCAGATTATCCTCAGCACGGAGCGAAACCCCGTGGTGCGGGCCCGCGCCGACAAGTTGGGGATTCCGGCCGTGCATGGGCTTGAGGACAAGCTCACGGCGTTGAAGGAGCATCTGGGGCAGAACGGCTGGCGCATGGAGCGAACCATGTTCGTGGGCAACGACGTGAACGACCTGTCGTGCCTGCGGGCCGTGGGATATCCGGCCGCCCCCGCGGACGCGTGGACCCGGGCGCGCGAGGCGGTCCGGCATGTGTTCGATGCGCGCGGCGGTGAGGGCGTGGCGCGAGAACTGGCTGAAATCCTTCATTCCAACGCCTGATGCGTGCACTGACGGGGCTGGAGCGGCGACACCCGGCAAGGCGCCCGAAAGCGTCCCCGGTCTGGACATAATCGCCGATTCGTCCTAGTGGATTGTGAAAAGGCATTCGGCCTGAGGGGAGGGGGGACGATGTCGGACAATTCGTTCGAAAGCGTCTGCATTTTTCACATTCTCGACGGACTGCGCGAAGGGCTTTCCCATTTTTCGGGGAACAGCCGCGCAGCTCTCGTCTATGCCCCCCGCATGGACTCCCCGCCCCGCATCTACGATCCTCAGGGACTGCTCCGGGGACACGAACCCCGGCTGATGGAGCACTACCTCGGCTCCGACGCGTGGCGGGAAACCGAATGCACCTCCTCCGACGTGGCCTTTCTTGACGAACGCGAATACAAGGACCTTCAACTGGCGGGCATCATCCCCTTCGGCGGCCGTTCCCGCGCCGTGCAGTACCAGATGTGGTTCACCGAGGAGCACCCGGACATGTGCAGCCTCGGCCCCACCCGGCGCTGGATGGAGTACGCTGTGCGCCTCTTCGCCCAGAACTACGAGCTCCGCAACGTGATGAACGTGGATACCGCCGGATACGTGCTGCAGAACTGCGCGTCCCACGCCATCCGCGACTACATCGTGGATGCCCGGAGCGAGATGGGTTTTCTGGACAGCAGTATCCGGGTCTATCCTTTCCTCGACGCGGTGCTGGGCATCTCCCGCACCAAGGAGGAGGGCGCGTGGCCCCGCGGCCGGCTGGTGGTGGTCGAGCCGAACGATCTGGGCCTTGTGCGGTTCATCTGCCGTTTCCCGAAGAACGAGCGGCCCCGGCTCACGGACTTCAAGCATGTGAGAAAGATGCTGCAGGCCGTGGAGTATTCCGGGCGCGTGCTCGTCTCGGACGGCAGCGACATCGTGGGCATCGCCATCGGCTCCGTGCCGGGCGCCTATCTGGCCGCGCAGTTCGGCGGCAGCCGCGGCTCGCTCATGCTCAGGGACGAGCAGGTGTGCACCTTCACGGACGGAAATTTCCATTCCCGCAATCTCAAGGCGAACCTCGTGCAACTGGAGGAAATCCTTCTGGAGTCGCGTCTTGAGATGGAGTCCCAGCATCAGATGATGCGGCTGGTTCACGCTCTGGTGAACCGGGTGCGCGACCGCCGCCACGGCTGCACGCTGATTCTCGACCTCGGGCACATGCTCGTGCCCACGGCGGGGCAGCGCTTCGAGGTGCCTCCCGATCTGCGCGAGCCGGGACAGATCAAGCTGGCCTGCTCGCTGGCAAAGATCGACGGAGCCCTGCATATCGGAGCGGACCTCAAGCTGCACGGTTTCGGCTGCCTCATGGACGGACGCAGCGTGCCGGGCGAGAACCGCGGGCGAGGGGCGCGGTTCAATTCGGCGCTTCGCTTCACGGCGGAGAACGAGAACCTCGTGGTCATCGTGGTCTCGTCGGACAGGCCGGTCTCGATCATCCAGAACGGCATCGAGTTGACGGCGGCCTGCGACTGGCGTCAGATGGCGGGCTGTCCCACGCCGCCGCTTCTGGCCGACTGGTTGGAGGACTGATTGCGGATGATTGCTGTTGAGAAGAATTCGGGCGGATATTTTCTTTGTTTGCAGTATAGTATCGGCGTCACGAACGCTTGCGCTTTGATGGAGTGATCGGTGGGCTGGCTGGGTGATCCTCTGGTCTGGGTGCTGTTGTTGCCGTCGCTTGCGGCTTCGGGGGTGCTGGTCCAGATGGTGCTCGGACTGTTCACGTGTTGCGGCACGTTCCGGTTTCGCGGCAGGGCGGTTCACCTTCGCTGGTGGACGATTCCCGCGGGGCTGGGCGTCAGCGCCCTGTGCTGGGGCGCGTTGGCCGCGTACCTGATGATCGGCCCCCGCAGCTGACGGGGGACGACGGAGAGCCTGATGAGAAGCGACGCCGAAGACTACCTCGACAAGGACGAGATTCCCGAGGACCTCAATGTGGAGGAATTCAACCAGATCGGCCCGGCCGTACTCAGGGCACAGCCCAGAGGGCCCATGCCGCTGAACCTCTACCGATACCGCAAAAAGCTGAATTCTCTTGTAAACGTCTACGCAGCCGGGGCGGCCATGCCCCCTGACCATCTGGAACACCTCGTTCATCTGGCCGACCGCGGCCGCCTGTTCTTTTCCCGTAACGATCAGGAAGTCTACGCCCGTTGCGCCGCCTCGGATCCCGACGCGGCGCTGGACGACCCGAACCTCACGCCCGAGGATCTGGCCGGGATTCTCGTTTCCGAAATAGCCTGCCGCCAGAAGGACCTGTTCGAGCACACCATGGTGCCGCAGCTGGAGCGGCTCACGCAGGTCGTGGACAGTCTTGCGGTCTATGTGGGCGTGGACTACGACAACATCGACCATCTGGTGAGCGTGTCCCACCGCAACCGGGACCGCGAGCGGCAGCGGGTCAACGCGGGCATCATCGCGCTGGCCATCTACCTTCAGCTCAACCGTGACAAGGTGGTCATCGAGAATCTGGCGCCGGTATGCCTAGGCTTCTTCCTCTACGACATCGGCATGAGCCGGGTTTCCCGCCTGATGACGGAAAAGACCTCGCAGCTCAGTGCGACCGAGCGCCGGAAGCTCAAGGAGCATCCCAAGGACGGGCGCATGATTCTGGAAAAGCTCGGGCTGGATTCGGAAGAGGTCCTCGAGCCGTGCCTGCAACATCACGAACGCATCGACGGCAGCGGCTACCCCGGTCAGCTCAAGGGACGCGACATAGGCCTGTACGGGCGGATCGCGGCGGTGGCGGACTCCTTCTGCGCCATGGTCACGGACCGGCCTCACTCCCGGCGTCGCAACACGGTGGAGGCGGCGGTGGAGCTGCTGAAGATGGACAGGGCCTACGATCACCGCGTCTGCCGGGCGCTTGTGGAGTATCTTCAGGGCATCCCCGGGTAACGCGATCGTCGCTTTTGCCATGCGGTCGACATCAAGCGCCTTCAGGGGACGGGGTGCGCCGGGGCGAAAAGGGGTTCGCCGATGAAAAGCGTCATTGAACAAGCAAATGCCGGTACCGAGGCCGTAACAATGGCATGAGAGGGTGGTCTCTCCAAACAAGGAGAGAAACCATGTTCATTCGATTGAAAGAATACACGTTGCCCGCGATCTGCCTGAACCCCGCAATGGAGACCCGCCGCATGGCCGCGGTGGCCGGCTGCGCCCTGGGCGCCATGTGCCTGATGCACCTTGCGGTGATCCTGACCTTTTAACCGCGCCGTCCCTTCAGGAGAATCGCCGCCAGGAGCGCCACCGCGACGCCGGCGGCCGCGACTGTCAGCGGGCTGCCCTCGTCCGGCTGCGGCGCATCCTCCGGCGCGTCGTCCACGCTGAGGGCGCGTCCCCGGGGCTCCCGGGGCAGGTCCCGCTGAACGAGCGGCGGCACGGCGCGCACCCCGGACCGGGGGTGTTCGAATAGCGCCCTTGCGGCAGCCCTGCCGTGCGCTCGCCAGTCCGTCACGGCGGCACCCGTCATTCCCGGAACGAACGGGACGTCTTCGCCCGCGAAGACCGGCACGGGGCTTTTCCCCACGACCGCCTGCGTCAGTCCGGCGACGGAGTCCTCTGTCGGGTAGCCCAGCAGCAGAAGGCTCGACCCTGACGGGGCGTTGGCCGCGATGCGCAGTATCTCATGCCGCCTCAACAGTCCCTCGCGCCCCTTCTCGTATCCCGGAAAAATCAGTTGCGCCCGTCCCATGTACGGTCGAAAGCGTTTCGCCGTTGTCCGGCGCAGGGCGTGCGCCCTCCGGCCGGTCCCGGTGAAGACTATGAGCGTCGTCGTGCCGGGGGCGGCGTCGAAGACCATTTTCACTGTTTCGGCTGCCGTGCCGTTGTCGGCGGTCGCGAAGGTCTCGGGCAACGGGGCGTGCCTCACCAGACTGATGGGGGAGTCGAGGGGGGCCAGCGGTCGAAACATGCGAACGAAGGAGACCGCCGGTTCGCCCACGGCTATGATCCCGGCTCCGGCTGCGTCGGCCCGCGAGCGCAGGCGCTTCCACGCGCCGAGGGCGTCCTCCTCGTCGGCTTCCGGTCCGAGGCCGAGGTACATGCTGGTGACGGGGAGCTCGCTACTTTCGCTGCGCACGCCGTGGAGAAGGGCCGAAGCCCCCGGCGGCGGCTCCGTGCCGGAGAAGAGCACCAGAATCCCGTCATGTTCGCTCGGAGCGCACCGGCCTGCGGACGCGGTCGAGAGAAGCACTGCGGCGAGGGCGAGGAAAAGTGTGAGTATTCGCAATGGCATGGCGGTGGAGAGGGCGTTTCCCGAAAGGGCGGCGTCGTGGAATCAGTTGACCACGTGGGTGACCACCATGTTGCGGCCCGATTCCTTGGCAAGGTACAGGGCACGGTCCGCGGCGCGCAGGAGGTCGCTGGCCATCCAGCCCGGCTGGATGTTGGCGACGCCGATGCTGACCGTGAAGGAGATCTCGCCGCCGTCGTAGCCTTTCACCGAGGGGGTGAACCGGGTCTGCTCCACGTCCCGCCGGATGGCTTCCGCCTTGATGGCGGCCTCGGATGCGGGCAGTCCGCGGGCGACCACGACGAGCTCCTCTCCGCCGTAGCGGGCCGGAAATCCGTCGACCAGCATGGCCTGCGAGGAGACCACGCTCGCCAGCTCCTTGAGCACTTCGTCGCCCACCTGATGTCCCAGAGAGTCGTTGACGCGCTTGAAGTGGTCCACGTCGATCATCATCAGAGCCACCGTCTCGCCCGTCCTGTGGAAATTCTCGGTCATTTCCTTGATGTGCGCGTCCAGCGCCCGGCGGTTGTGAAGCTGCGTCAGGAGCGGGTCGAAGCGCGCGGTGTGCTCCAGCCTGCGGGCGCGCGCCTGCCATTCGCTGGCCTCGTCGCGCAGCTCCTGAATCAGCGTCTCGAACTGTTTCCGCACCTGCGCGAGGATCTGCTCGCGCTCCTGTTCGCGCTCGATGACCTCCTCGGTGTCCCTGCGGGCCTGATCCAGCTTGCTCTCGCGTCTGTCGTCGGATTTGCGCATGGCTTCCATGGTCTCGCGCATCTCGTCCAGAAGGGCGGCCGTGGAGCGCTTTTCCGCTTCGAGCGCCGAGCGGCTCTCACGGGTCACGATGTTGTCCCCGATGAAGCGGTTCAGCCGCTCCAGAACCTTGTCATACCCGTGGTCCGAGAAGTCCCGTGTGGCGATGTGACCGAAAATGTCCTGCTGAATGGCGACCTTGTCCTGCTCCGTGAACACGGAGAGGTCGCGCACGAGGTTTCGCACGAACAGGACCACGGCTGTCCAGTGAGGGTCGTCCTCGATGCCGAACTTGCACAGGAGATCTTTGAAGGCTGTACCGTTGGGGCTTGAAACCATATTCACCTCTGGATGATGGGTCTGTTCATTGAACATACCCGAACTGGGGAGCAGGGCAACCGGATTATATGATTTCCGCTCCGCCGAGAACGGCCACGAGGCGCTTGAACACGGTCATGTCGAGATGTTCGCGCATCTCGTGCCGCATCAGCGTGAGGGCTTCGTAGGGGGCCATGGCGTCTGCGTAGGGCCGCGCGGTGGTCAGGGCGTCATAGATGTCGGCAACGGCGATGACCCTGACCGGCAGCGGGATGTCCGGACCGGAGAGCCCGGCGGGATACCCGGAGCCGTCCATCTTTTCGTGATGAAAGAGGATGCAGTTGATGGTGTTCTGGCTCAGGGGCAGGCGCGAGCACATGGAGATGCCGTGGGTGGGGTGGTTCATGATTTCGCGGCGCTCGTCCCGGGTCAGCGAGCCGCGCTTGTTCAGGACCTTTCGCGGGATGCGGGTCTTGCCCACGTCGTGCAGCAGCGCGCCCAGCCCGCATTCGAAGAGCTCGTTCTCGTCCAGCGAAAAGGTGTTCAGAATGGTGACGGTGAAGATGAAGACGTGCATGCAGTGCGTATACGTCTTGTAATCGTGAGAGATGAAGGGGGCGATGGCGGACAGCGAGCCGTTGTGCGCCAGAAAGTCGATGCTGTTGGAAACGATGGACCTGACGCGCTCGAAGTGCGCCCGCGGCAGCGTGGCGGGCAGCTTGCTGACGAAGATGTCCTGCACCACCGCCGAGGACGCCTCGTAAAATACCCGCGACCTTTCCGACGCGGGCAGTGTCTCATCCTGAAGGATGCGCCCCAGATTCTCCTCGACGTAGGCGTCGTAACGGGATTTCTCCCCGCTCTGGACGTACACCTCCCTGACGCCGTTGCCGTGGAGGCGGCTGCGATGCCGTTCGGTGAACATCTGGCCGGACCGCGTGTACAGCACGAAGTCTCCTCCCTGCCACAGATACACCGAAAAGGTGCCCATGGTGTCAGGAAAGAGCATGACGGGCGATACTGGAAAGAATGAAACCGGCCGGTCAGCCGTTTTAGCCGAACTCATGCTTCGGGCATAGTACAGAAGAGGTTGAAAGCCAAGCCGAACCATGGGCAATCGGCTGTTTTCTCGTGAAAATAGCCGGTCCTGTCGGATGGCTGTCGATTATCCTGTTTTTTCCAACAACTTTTCAACATGGTGCCTTCCGGGGATGATGCCTCTGGGGAACGGGATGGCCCACGGTTCGCCGGCGAGCACGCCTCGCGCCCAGTGTCGGGTGGCTGCGCTGAAGAATTTCTCGTTTTCCCGCACGATGAGCGCCTTGGCGCGTGCATCGTTTTCGCGGGCCGTGAACGAGAAGTTCTCTCCGTGCACCATGTGGACATACAACGCCGAGGCGACGCGCAGAAACGAGGCACCCGAGAGGGCGAATTGAATCCACAGGTCCCAGTCCTCGTAGTCCGTCCCCGCGCGGTAGCTTTCGGTCCGTTCCCACGCGCTGCGGCGCATGACCGCGGTGGGGGAGAGGATGTTCTGCGAGGCCAGCAGCTCTGGGGCGAAGGGGGGGAGGGACACCTCGCGGGGGGTGTTGGCTTCCACCATCACGAAGTCCGTGTAGGCCACTCCCTTGTCCGGGTCGTCGTCCAGCCCGGCGAGACAGGCGGCAAGATAGCCCGGAGCCAGCAGGTCGTCCGGATCCACGCACAGCAGATACTGGCCGCGTGCCTCGGCAAGGCCCCGGTTGCGGACGTTGCCGGGGCGACCGTCGCGGATTCCCGAGAGCACCTCGAACCGCTGCGGGCGCAGGGCCTCGAAGTGGGCGGCCTGACGCAGCGAGTCGTCTGTGCTGCCGTCGTCCACGAGGATTATCTCGACGATGTCCATGCCGAGGGTCTGGCTGTGCAGGCTGCGCGCCAGACGCTCGAAGTGGCGGCCGTAATTGTAATTGGGAATGACGATGCTCAGTCTTGGGTCTTTCATGGCTCCTCCCGGTGGCAGTCCGGGAAGAATCGTATCAGCAAAGAGACAATGCGGTCCAGTTCAACGGGCTTGGGCAGATACTCGTTCATGCCCGCCTCGATGAAGGACTCCCTGTCGCCATGCATGGCGTGGGCGGTCATGGCCACGATGGGGATCAACGGGTCGATGCCGCTGTCGGGATGCGAGCGCCGGATGCGTCTGGTGGTCTCCACCCCGTCCAGGGTGGGCATCTGCACGTCCATGAAGATCATGTGGTAATCGTTTTCCTTCATCATCCTGATAGCCTCCAGACCGTCGGCGGCGGTGTCCGCCTGATGCCCCAGCTTGGCGAGCATCTTCACGGCCATGGTGCGGTTGACGCGGTTGTCCTCCACTACCAGCAGGCGCAGCCCGGTTGGCGCCCCGGGCAGCTCTTCGCTGGAGGGCCGGCAGACGGTGGCGTGCACCTTGGCGTGGAAGTCCATGGCGAGATACAGCGACGTACCCTGCCCTTCGGCGCTGTCCACGGCGAGCGAGGCGCCGAGAAGGCTCACGAGACGCTTGACGATGCCGAGGCCGAGCCCGGTCCCTTGATGGCGTCTGACGTAGGAGCCGTCGGCCTGCGTGAAGGGTTCGAAGATCATGTGCTGCTTGTGATCGGGGATGCCGATACCGGTGTCGGCGATGATGAACAGCAGGCGGACCGAGCTGTCGCTCTCCCGTGTCTTGCTCACGCAGACCCGTACGCTGCCGGCATCCGTGAATTTGACGGCGTTGCCCACCAGATTGAACAGCACCTGCCGGAGTCTGGCCTTGCCTCCGACAACGTGGCGGGGCACGTCGTCGTCAACGTGCAGGGACAGGTCGATGCCCCTGTGCCTTGCCTCGTCCCGGAAGGGGAGCACCGAGTCTTCCATGAAGGGGCGGAGCTCGAATTCCTCCTGAAGCACTTCAAGCCTGCCCGCCTCGATCTTGGTGAAGTCGAGAATGTCGTTGATGATGGACAGCAGGTTGCGCCCGGACGAGAGCGCGGTGTCCACATAGTCTTTCTGTTCCTCGTCCAGAGGTGTGGTCTGCGCGAGCTGCAGCATGCCGAGCACGCCGTTGAGAGGGGTACGGATCTCGTGGCTCATGTTGGCGAGGAACTCGCTCTTGCTGTGGTTTGCCGCCTCGGCCAGTTCCTTGGCCGCCATGAGGTCGTGCTCATGGCGTTTGCGGGTGATGGCCAGCGCGGTCTGCTCGGAGACCGCCAGGAGCAGGGCGGCGTCGCGGGCGGTGAAGTGTTGCGGGTCTGTGTAGTGCTGAACGGCGATGACCCCTATGGTCCGCCCGTCCACCTTGAGCGGCACGCCGAGCCACACCAGAGACGGGGTGCCGATGATGGCCTCGTCAGGCCAGTCGTACGTATGGACGAACTGCGCTCTCGACAGCACCTCGGCTCCGCCGGCGAGGGGCTTGTCCTCGCCGAAGAGACGTGCGGGCATGTTTTCTCCGGTCAGGAGAAGGGGGCGCCCGCTACGGATGACGTGTGCTGAGAGACTGTATTGAGAGGCATCGTTGAGCGGGTGCACCGTGCCGAGGTAGTCGTCGTTTTCGTCCTCGAAATACACGAAGCGAAACGCCTTTTCGTCGTCCTCGGTCAGGGCGATGAACATGTTGTGGGCGTCCATGTACTCGTTGAGGGCGTTGTGAATCCGCTTGTAAAGCGCGTCGAGGTCGCCGGAGTCGCTGACCGCGTTGGCGATGCGGTAGAGCAGGGCCGCCACGGTCTCGTTGTGGCGCCTCTCGGAAATGTCCATGAAGGTCCAGATGACCCCCTTTTCCAGATCGCCGGGATCGAGCGCCTTTGCCTGGAGGTTGCACCAGAAAAGCGAACCGTCGGAGCGGGCCAGCTGTTTTTCGGACTGGTAGCGGCCGTCTTTGCGCAGGGTTTCGTATATCTCTTTTCTGAGCTCCTCATACTGCCCCGGGTCCGGCAGGAAGGTTGCCGGGCTGCGGCCCTTGAGCGCGTCGACTATGTAGCCGAATGTCTGGGCGCCCTTGGCGTTGATGCGGGTGATGCGCCCCTGACGGGTCATGCCGATGCCGATGAGCGAGTTCTGGTACAGGGTCCGGGTTTCGGTGAGCGCCTCGCGCAGACGGTGTTCGTTCTGCTTGCGCCTCGTGATGTCGCGGATGATGGCCATATATCCGTAATCCGCGCCGTCCTGCGCGTCCGCGATGGAGGAGAATGACATTTCGCATTCCAGCGGCGTGCCGTCGCGTCGGGCCAGCGTCCACTCGCCGCTCCAGCTCCCCTTTCGGGCGAGAGCGGGCCCCATGGTGTTCAAAAGGGTGCGGTGGCTGTTGCCGGAGACGTGGAGCACGGAGGCGGATTTTCCAGCGTCCTCTTCCGGCCGTAGGCCGAAGGTTCGGACTGCGGCGCTGTTCATGGCCGAAATGGTGTAGTCGCGCTCGAACAGGAGGATGGGGTCCGGCGAGCTGTCGAACAGGGCCCGGAAGCGCTCCCTGCTGCGAGACTCCTTGATGCGGGCGCGCTCTTCCTCGGTGACGTCCTGAATGACGACGACGGCGTGCGTCGTGCTTTCCCCGTCGTTGAAGGGAAGAAATTCGAATTCGTAACAGCCCGCCTGTTCCGGCAGGAGGGGCAGCCAGCTTCGCACGGTGGCGGAGCGCCCCTCGAAGCAGCGGGCCAGATGCGGGTGGACCATGGTCCTGAACGCCGCAGAGGTCCAGAGGTTCTGGACGTGCATGCCGTGCACGTCGCCGGCGACGTGCACGGCCTTGCGAAGCGCACTGTTGGCCGCCACAACGGTCAAGTCGCTGTCGAGCATCATGATGAAGTCGGGCGAGGCGTTGGTGATGGCCTCGAAATGCCGCAGTCGCTGTTCCATCTGGATACGGTCGGTGATGTCGGCGAACGAGATGAAAGCGGCCTCCCGGCCGTCCACGTTCGTGAGGTTCGCCGTGGCCAGCGCCCAGAACCGCCTGCCGGTGTAGCTCCTGAGTTGAACCGCCTCCGACTCGAAGCTCCCCACCTCCCTGAGTCGGCCCATGAGTCGCTCCCTTTCCGACAGGGAGACGTAGAACCCCTCCGTGGTCATTTCCCACGGCGTGTTCGCGGGCATGTCGAAGGCGTCCAGCGCCATGCGGTTGGCGAAGAGCAGCGCCCTGCTGTCGATATCCACGAGCACGGCCGGCAGGGGGGAGTGCTCCATGAGCTCCCGGAGTCGCTCCTCGCTTTGCCTGAGCTTGCGCTCCATCTCCCGTATTTCGGAGATGTCGGTGCCGGTGCCGACCATCCCGGCCACCTCCCCTTTGTCATCGTAATAGACGGCCTTGCGCACGAGCAGTTGTACCGACTGCCCATCCGGAGAAGGTATGGAGGTCTCATACTGTTGAACCTCCTGCTCCCGCAGGAGTGTCGCATCCTTCTCGCTCAGTTCCGCGCCCTTGTCTTTGAAAAGACCGGCCACGTCCGAGCCGATGACCTCGCTGCGAGAAAGCCCGAACTGTTCAAGAAAGGCGTCGTTGCAGCCCACGTATCGCCCTTCGGCGTCCTTGATGAAGGTCGGGTTTGGCAGGGCGTCCAGCACAGTCTGAAGAAATGTCACCTGATTGGAGAGAGCCTGTTCAGCCCCCATGCGTTCGCGTATCTCCTGCTGAAGCCGTTCGTTGGCCTGCGTGAGCTGTCGATTGTATTCATGCTCCGCGTCGCGCAGCTTCTGCATCTCCCTGTTGCGCTCCATGAGGTACCGCGTGCGCGCCACGGCCTTGGCAATGACGCTCTCCAGCTCGCGGGAAAAGTCCGGCCCCTTGATGACGTAATCCCATGCACCGGCGCGGATGGTGCGCACGGCCTCCTCTGCGCTCTTTTCTCCGCTGAGCATGATGAACGGAACATCGGGCGCACGGGACGAGAGCCTTTCCACCACCTCAAGTCCGGAAATGCCGGGCAGACGCAGATCGACAAGCACCAGCGAGTACCTGTCGGGGTCGAACCGGTCCACGCCCTGCTCGCCGGTCTCGACCTCCTCTACGGTGTAGCCGAGGGCCTGCAGCCGCGCCGCGAGCAGCATGCGGAACCTGAGGTCGTCGTCGATGATGAGGATGGTGATTGAATCTTGCATAGGATATAGAGCTTTAGCCGATTATTACCCCAAAAAAGAAACGCAGGCTATATTGGCTGATGAATTTCTAATGCAAATAAACAATCGCGAGCAGGGAAGGGCGGGCCTCAAAACCTGCACAAAGCGGATTTACGATCGTCCCGTTTTTCCATACAAGGACTCGGAGGCGAGTAGTTGCACAGGGATGAATTTCCAACATTTCGAGAGAAGCGATGCGTATTTCCGAAAGACTGTCCAGACTGAAGCCCTCGGCCACCCTGGCCGTGAACACCAAAGCTCAGGAACTTCGTGCGCAGGGGCGGGAGATCGTCTCTCTCGCGGTGGGGCAGCCGGATTTCGGCACGCCCTCGCATGTGGTCGAAGCAGCCAAGGCCGCCCTTGACGAAGGGTTCACCCGCTACACCCCGGTGCCGGGCATCCCGGAACTCCGCGAGGCCGTTGCCGACTACTACGGCCGCTTCTACGGCATCAGCGCCGAACAGGAGAATGCGATAATCTCCAACGGCGGCAAGCAGGTGCTCTACAACCTGCTCATGGCGCTGGTGAACCCCGGCGACGAGGTGCTGGTTCCGGCCCCGTACTGGGTCAGCTATCCCGCCATGATAGAGCTTGCAGAGGGCCGCTGCGTCACCGTGACCACCGAGGCCGAGAACGACTTTCTGGTGAGCGTCGAGGGGCTGGAGGCCGCCCGCACCGAGCGCACCCGCGTGCTGATCCTCAACTCCCCCTCCAACCCCACGGGCTGTTGCTACACGCAGGAACAGCTGGACGGGATCGCGCAGTGGGCGCTGGACAACGACGTGTTCATCATCTCCGACGAGGTCTACGACCGGCTGGTCTACGCTCCGGTGGAGCCCGCCACCCTCGCGCGGTTCTGGCAGGCCCATCCCGAGAGTTGCGCTCTGGTGGGCGCCCTGTCCAAGAGCTTCTGCATGACGGGCTGGCGCATGGGCTGGGCCCTCGCAGCCGAGGAGCTGGTCAAGGCCATGAGTAAGATTCAGGGCCAGTCAACTTCCAACGTTTCCTCCTTCTCCCAGAAGGCGGCCGTGGTGGCGCTGGCCGGGGAGTGGGACATCGTCGAGGACATGAAGGAAGCCTTCATGCGCCGCCGCGACATCGCGCACGAGATAATCACCTCGTGGGGCGCGCCCTGCCCCAAGCCGGACGGCGCGTTCTACCTCTTCCCGGTGCTGGACGCCTTCTATACCGAGGACGCTCCGGATTCCGCCGCCATGTGCACAAAGATTCTCGAGGAGGCCGGCGTGGCGCTGGTGCCCGGCTCTGCCTTCGGCGACGACCGCTGCATCCGGTTCTCCTACGCCGTGGACGACGACACCCTGCGCGACGCCCTGAGCCGTGTCGGCAAGGTGCTCACCGGTAAATAACCCGGTCCGCGATACGACAATGAAAAACGGGCCGCCCCCCTTGGGAGCGGCCCGTTTTTCATGGTGCACGATCGCCGGGATTATCGAATGATCATCACGGATATAGGTGCGTTTTCCATGACTTTTTCAACCATGGTCCCGCGTAGCTTGCCCACGGGGGCGGGCAGGGCCACGAGGGTGTAGTCTTCGGCCGCCGCGAGCACGGCTTCGGCGGAATCCTCCACCTCGAAGGCGGAGTGGATGGGGGGGCTGTCCAGCGGCAGGGCTCGCCGCGCCTTCTCGATGACCTCCATGCCCGCAGTGCTCGCGACGGAAAGGGGGATGCCGCAGGCTCGGGCGATCTTGGTCAGCCGGGGCAGGCATCCGGCGGCGAGGCCGGAGCCGTCCAGCACCGCGAGGATGGCCCCTTCGGTCTTGAGGCGGCGGGCGATGATGATGGGGCACGGCAGCCGCTGGGCGATGCGGTAGGCCATGGGCGTGGCGGAGACGAGCTTCTTCAGGCCGGTGGGGGTTTCGCCGGGGGCGCCCACGATGGCTATGTCCACATCCTCGATGTCGCACTGTTCGGCGATCACGCCGGGGATGTCCGTGCCGCTGCGCAGGTGCAGGGCCACGATCCCGCCGCAGGGCGTGTTGTACGAGACCACATACTCGCCCGCCGGGTCGCCCGTGATATCCCGGTGCTCCCATTCGCCGCCCTGTCCGGGGATTTCTCCGAGTTCGGCGAAGATGTCCCGGGCCTTCTTGAGTCGTTTGAGTCCGGGCAGCTCCAGTCCCCAGCCGAGCATCTGCTCGCGGGCCACGCGAAGTTCCAGCCCGCCGGAGTGCAGGCCGCTGTCAGGTTCGCGAACGGTGAGCAGGGAGGTGTCGGTGCACTGGCGGCGGCTCAGAAGGGCCGCGAAGGCCAGCGCCTCGTACGCCTCCGGCCCCCCGCCGATGCTCACGAGAATGTTCATGGTGTCTTTGTGCATGCTGTCTCCTCAACCTCCCAGAAGCGGCCAGTAGAATTTCGCAAAGATGATCAGGATAACGAAGGACATGAGCGCCAGCCTCCAACCCGCCCTGAGAAAGTCGGTGCTCGCCAGATATCCCGATGAGCGCACGATGGCGCTGGCTGGCGTGCCGATGACGGTCAGATAGGCGAAGGACGAGGCCATGGCCGTTATGAAACCGGCGGCAAGCGGGTTGGCCCCCGCCTCCACCGCTATGCTCAACACGATGGGGCCGAGAACCGCTACGGCCGCTCCGTTGGACATGGTGTTGGTCATGGCGGTGGTCAGGAGCATGATGCAGGCCAGCAGCCCGATGCCCGACCCCAGCCCGACGGGGACGGCCAGCTTGAGAAAGCCCGCCGCCACCCATGCGGCCGCGCCGGTCTCCTGCATCTGCTGGCCAAGGGATATGGCGGCCCCGTAGAGCAGCACCACGCCCCAGTTCACGCCGGAGTTGAGGTCCTCCCAGCGCACCAGCCCGGCAAGCAGGAAGCAGGCGGCCCCGGCTATGGCGATGGTGCCCATGCCCACCTCGGTGGAGAAGAGTATCCACGCGGTGAGCGTGAGCAGGAAAATGGCGATGGTGGCGTAGTGCCTGCCCTGAAGCGAGCCCTGCTTGCCCACCTGTTCCCGCAGCTTGCGCACGGCGCGCGAGAGGTCCTCGGAAGGGGCCGGGAAGGTCCGGCGCAGGATCCAGTGCATGAAGGGCAGCTGCACGAGAAAGACGGGGTAGGCGAAGAGCATCCACTGCCCGTAGCCGACGTCGTAAACAGCCGTGGACGGGTCCGATGGCCTGTAAAGAAAATCGGCCCAGTATTCGATCATGATGGCGTTTCGCGCTCCGCCCGAGGGGGTGCCGATGCCCGCCATGCAGCAGGCGTAGGAGATGGAGAACAGGAAGAGCAGGCCCAGCCTGCGCCTGCGCTCTTCGTCCTCCTCCGCGAGCTGGATCAGGGTCAGGGCCACGGGGAGCATCATGGCGGCCACGGTGTGCTCGCCGATGAACGAGGCCAGCAGGCCCGAGACGAGGGATATCCCGAAGGCGATGCGGTAGGTGTTGGTGCCTGTGGCCTTGACGATGACCAGCGCGAGCCGCTTGTCCAGCTGCTGCTTGACCATGGCCACCGCGAGCATGAGCGAGCCCATGATGAACAGCACCGCGTCCTTCATCAGGCTGCGGGCCACATCCGAGGAGTCGAGGCCGAGCAGAAATATCTGCCCCAGCACGATGAGCAGCGCCACGGAGGGCAGCGGCACCGGTTCCTTGATGAAAAGGGTGGTGGTCGCGAGCGTCATGACCAGCACCTTCCAGCCCGCGGACGTGAGGCCCGGGGGGACCGGCAGGAGCAGGAGCACGCCGACGGCGGCGAGGGTGATGAGCAGCCAGCGCTTGTCGTAGGCCCAGTGGATCATACCGGGTCTATACACGCTTCGGCGCGTTCATGCCAAGGGAGAGGGCGTTATTCCTTTACCTCGGCAAAGGCGCGTCGCAGCTCGCGGGCGGCTTCCGCGGGGTCGGGCGCGCGGCAGATGGCGGAGACCACGGCCAGCCCGTCGGCCCCGAGGGAGCGCAGCCGCCCGGCGTATTCCGCGGTGACCGAGCCGATGGCCACGGACGGGTGCCTCGTCATGGCCCTTCGCCGCGCGAAGCCCCCCAGCCCGAGCGGTTCCGAGTGGTCCGCCTTGGTGTTGGTGGGGAACACCGGTCCGAGCCCCAGATAATCCACGTCCAGCATTTCGGCCTCAAGCACCTGCGCGTCCGTGTCGATGCTCAGGCCGATGATGGCGTCAGGTCCCATGAGGCGCCGGGCGATATCCACGGGCATGTCGGACTGGCCCACGTGCACTCCGTCGGCTCCGACGGCGAGCGCCACATCGACGCGGTCGTTGATTACCAACGGCACTCCCGCAGGGGCGAGGATGCGCTTCAGGGAGCTGGCGGTTTCCAGATATTCACGGGTGGAGACGTTCTTTTCCCTGAGCTGAACCATCGTCGCGCCGCCTTCCACGGCGAGCCTCACCACCTCTTCGAGGGGCCGCTCCCCGCATGAGAAGCGGCCCGCGACGAGATAGCAGGCGAGGTCGAAACCCCGTTTCATGCTAGTCCTCCGCGATAAGGCGCTGATGGATGTCCTCGGCGACCTTCTCGCCGGAGAGCAGCATGCCGCCGAACACCGGGCCCATGCGGTAGGAACCGAAGGTGGCGTTGGCGGCCATGCCCGCGACCCACACGCCGGGGAAGACCTCGCGGGTGTGGTTGACGGTGTTGGTCTCCGCCACGTCGGCCCACATGGACTGTTCGCCCTCGATGGAGCCGGACGGGGTGTTCAGGGTGATGTCGTTCTTGCGGCACAGGGTCTTGAGCACCTCGGTGTCGTGACCGGTGGCCTCCAGCACGTGCTTGCAGTGGATGACCAGCGGGTCCACGTGCAGCCCGGCGATCTCCACGGGCGAGGAGTTGATGACCAGACCGTTGACGCGCTTCTGGCCGTTCTCCTCGCGGATGCAGACGTCCTCGACGCTCATGCAGTTGAACACGCGCATCCCGGCAATGGTGGCGGCGGAGGCCAGCGTGGTGGTGGCGGTGACCGCGTCGCAGGTCCAGTATTCGTCTTCCCAGTGCTTCATGGGGACGCCGATGTCTTCGAGCACGTGCTTGGACTCGTCCTGCACCACGATGATGTTCCAGGTCATGCCGCCGCCCCACATGCCGCCGCCCAGCGAGAGCTTGCGCTCGAACATGGCGACCTTGTGGCCCTTCTTGGCGAGGTTCATGCCGGCGGTCATGCCGGAAGGGCCGCCGCCGACGATGGCGACGTCGAGCTCCAGCGAGTCGCGGAACTTGTTGTAGTACTCGGTGATGATGGCGTCAGAGATGACTTTTTCGTTGAGGGACATGCGTTTCCTCCGCTTGCGGTTTGTTGCGGTCGGCGCGATCCGAAAGGCGCCGACCCCCTTTTGGCAAGGAGGCACGAACGTCAGGAGTGTCTTGAGAAGATGTCCCGTTGCCGGACGGCGCGGGACAGGGCTTCCGATTTCCCTACGTCAGTGCGAACTGAATCAGGTTCCAAGGGTATGATCTCAGCCCCGGCACGCGCCGGGACACCCCTATCGGATCGAAAACCTGTCTACCGCAAAGGACCGCCGTTCGCAAGGGGGGATTGATCGAACAATCAAGAGCAGGTGACTTCAGAGGACCGCAACAATGCCGAGCAGGCCGCACAGTTCGCCCAGTACGATGCTCGCTCCCAGAAAGTCCCCGTTGCTGCCGCTGACGTCTTTTGCCAGCTTGTGCAGGGGGATGAGCGTGATGATCATGAGAGCGGCGGTGATCGCGAGGGCCTGCGGCGGCAACAGCAGGGCGCCGAGGCCAAGGGCGAGCGCCGCGTTGACCGCAAGGCTCTTCAAGGAGGCTCCGGAGTAGAACAGGGAGCCGAGTCCCGGCCGGGCGAAGCGTCTGCCGACCACCCCGAAGGCCACGCAGTTGAGCCGACCGACAACAAAGGGCCAGAGCGCGGCCGCAGGGTTGCCCTTCGCGAACAGCGCCGCGAACAGCACGATCTGTCCGGCAAGGGTCATGACCAGGGCGATGACCCCGAACGCGCCGCACCGGCTGTCCTTGATGACCGTCCAGAACCGCTGCGGATCAAAGTGCGCGGTGAAGGCGTCGCAGACATCGGCGATGCCGTCATAGTGCAGGCCGCGCGTCAGCCAGATCGAGGCCAGAACAACGAGCCACGCCTGCACCCACGGTTCGCCCCGGAACAGGCCGAGCGCGAAGGGAAGGGTGATGACCGCTCCGAGCAGCAGTCCGGTGAGCGGCGTCCACGGCATGGTCCGGCGCATCTCCTCGTCCGAGGCGGCGCGCGCCGGGGCGAGGCGGGTCAGGAACCCCAGCGTCAGCAGGAAATCGTTCAGCGCCTTCATGCGTCCCACCTGAGGGTCACGGCGTCGCCCATGGAAAGCCCGAGCTGCCGCGCGGCAGAGCCGAGGTTGACCGCAATCTCGAAGAACCCCTGCGAGCCTTCCAGCAGGCCGGGGGCCCCCTCGGGCAGGTCGGAGTAGGTGTCCACCGCCGGGAGCTCCCGGCCCAGCGGGGTGCTGATCTGAAGATTGTCCAGCGGCCCGAGGGCTCCGGCGCGCAGGTTGAGCACGCAGTTGCCGAACCGGTCCACATGCAGCACCCGCACGGAACACTGGCCCCGGCCCATCAGCGGCTCGGTCCAGAGCGGGCGCACGGTCTCTTCGGCGGAGACGGGATGGCAGAATTGGGAGAGGTCCTGACCTGTGGCGATGCGTGCGGCGACCGGAGCGAAGATGTCGCGTCCGTGAAAGGTGGCGGAGGCTTTTTGCGGCACCCGGTTCACATGGTGACATTCGGCGTGTGCGGGGTCCAGCGCGAGCGAGGCCAGTCCGTTGTCCGGGGCCACGATGGTCCGACCGTCCTGACGGGCCGCAAGGATGGGACGGCCCGAGCCTACGCCGGGGTCCACCACGGCCAGCAGGACAGACGCTTCCGGAAAGTGCGGAGCCGAGGCCGCCAGAAAGAAGGCCCCCTGCGCGATGTTGAACGGTTCGACCCCGTGAGTGAGGTCGATAACCGTGCAGTCGGGGCATTCTCGGGCCAGCACGGCCTTCATCTGGCCCACGTACGGGTCGTCGAGGCCGAAGTCCGTAAGCAGTGCAATGACGGAATGCATGGCTAATACAGTTTCCTTGCCGAGAAGCCGCTGCCCACCACATGGAAGCCCGAGCCGGTGATGGTGAAGGCTTCCGGGTCCAGCGAGTAGACGATCTCCTCGAGCCGTTTGACCTGAACGTTGGTGACCATGGTCATGACCACGTCCTTGCTGTCGCCGGTCCAGCCGCCGCGCCCTTCCAGCACCGTGGCCCCCCGGTCCAGCTTCCTGAAGATGGCCTGCATGATCTCCTGCGGCTTTTCCGAGATGATCATGACCATCTTGCGTTCGCCGAACATGCCCATGACGTACTCGATGGCCACGGCGATGACGAAGGCCATGGCGATGGAGTAGAGCACGATGGACAGCTGCAGGAAGAAGAATCCTGCCAGAAACTGGAGAAAGTTGAACCAGAACTCGAACGCGCCCATGGAGAGGTTGAACCGCTGCTTGCCGATGACCGCGAGAATGTCCGACCCGCCGGTGGAGCCGAGCGAGCGCAGGCTGATGCCAACCCCGGCTCCGAGCAGGCCGCCGCAGGTGATCACCGCCAGCCAGACGTCCTCGATGGGCAGGGTGTAGTCGATGAGGTCGATGAAGAGGGCCGAGACGAACATGCCGTAGAGGCTGTAGAAAAAGAACCGCCTGCTGACGAAGACCCAGCCGAGCACAAAGACCGGCACGTTGAGCAGGAAGTACCACTGCCCGGTGGTGAGGCCCCCGAAGGCGTAATAGAAAAGCAGCGCCAGACCCGACATGCCGCCGGTGAGCAGGCCGTTGGGGATGGCGATGGCCTTGACCGCGAAAGCGAGCAGCCACGAGCCGGCGGTAATCAGGGCGATGTTCCACGGGACGCCGAAGGTGAGCCGGCGCAGTCGTTCTTCCAGAGCGGGTGAAATCATGTGTCTTGCAACCTCCGCGCACAGCTTTATCCGGTTTGGGCGCGGTTTGGAAGTCCGGAACGAAAACGGCCCGCTTCCATTGAAGCGGGCTGAAAAAACTACTTTTGTCTGCCTTTACCCTTGCCGCCACGGCCTTTGCCCTTGCCTCCGGGGCCACGGTCGGCATCATATTCCTCGGCATCCTCGTATCTGCGGTCAAAGTCGCGGTCCTTCGCCTTGCCGCCTTTCATCTTGGCGCCTTTGCCCTTTCCGGGATGCCCCTTGCTCTTGCCGGAGGGCCTTGTCCCTTGCCGAGCACGGAGGGGTGCGCGCCAACTTCGCGGGCTATGCGGCCCCAGCCCATGCCGGAGTCGCGCATGCTCCTGATCTCGGCCCTTGAGCGTCCCGAGTCGCGAGCCAGCGCGTCGACCTTGGCTTCATCCAGCGACTGCCGCGCGTCGCGGTATCGTTCGCGAGAGCGCTCATATTCCTGACGGCGCTCGTCGATGATGTCGCCGTTGCCGATACGGCGGGCCTCCTCCAGCGCCCGCCGCGCCCGCTCCACCTGATCGGCGGTGCGATCGACTCGTTCCAGAATGGAATCCACTGTCGAGAGGGGGGTGTCCTGCGCCATGGCTTGAGGCGCAAGAAAAAGTGACAGCAGTATGAGGCCGAGTGCCAATCGTTTCATAGTCATTCTCCCGTTTTTCATTCCATATACGCCTGAACGGGTGAAAAGGACCATGAGAATCCTACGAACCCCAGCGGACCGCGCCGCTGCCGCAGCTGGCCTCTTTGAACCGCTTGTTGGGGTCGGACTTCCAGAGCAGCAGGGGAGTCATGGGCTTGTGCGGACCGATATCCACGCGCATGGCGGAAAAGGCTCCGAGCCAGCCCGGATACAGTCTGTTGTTGAGTGTTGCCCACGGCACGCATTCTTTCCATGTCATCAACGGACCGGGCAGCACGGAGCGGGAAAAGCTGGGGCGGTTGCCGGTGGCCCGGACCATGGAACCAACCCGGAAGCTGGTCAGCATGTCCGCGCGGCTCATGGTGCCGCTGCTGCGCCGTACGTTGAGCAGGTGATACAGGGAAAAACGGTTGAGAAAGCCGATGAGCAGTCCACGTTCCGCAACGCGTGCGGCTTCTTCGAGCATCTCCTGAGGCCGGGGGCAGAATTCCAGCACGCTCCAGAGTACGACATAATCGAAGTCGTCATCATCAAAGGGCATGTGCGTGCCGTCGCCCACATACAGGCTTGCTTTGTTGCCCAGCCTGCGGCGTGCCCCGGAAAGCATGGAGTCGCTCTTGTCCAGCCCGGTGACGTCAAAGCCTTTGCGCCAGAGGGATTCGAGGAATATCCCGGTGCCGCAGCCCACCTCGAGGATGCGTCTGCCGCGGCGCTGCCACGGAGCCGTCATGGCTTCGAGCAGCATGTTCTCGCGGCTCAGCGCGACATGACCTTCTGGCGAGTCGAACCAGCTTTCATATTGTTGTGCGTTCCAGCGCATCGGGCCTCCGGGCAGGGGGTGCGGGCGGTTGTGGCGGCAGTAGCGGGCGGAGACATCTCCCGACTCCGGTCCTGCCGAACCCGGCGCCGCGTCGGCGTTCACCGCCTCCCGTATTCACCCACCGTTTCTAATCGACTTGTCAACCGCGCTCATCCGGTCTACGACAGATACGGGCGGCAATAATTGACAGCCCGTGTGTGACACGGGTACTCTCCGGTATATACTGCCACTTTTATTACACATGCATTGGTCGCGAGGTAAACCGGTTTCATGTCTTTGTTTTCGAATAGCATAGGTCTTCGCAAGGACTCCATCCGCATCACGGATGCCGAGTTCGTGGAACTGCGCGACTTCATATATGAAAAAAGCGGCATATTCGTGGACGAGAAGCGTAAGTATCTCTTCGAGAGCCGTTTTCGCAAGCGGCTCGGAGAGCTCGGGCTCTCCAGCTTTTCGGACTACATCAAGTTTCTCAAATTCGACTCGGGACGGCGAGAGGAGATGGTGCGGCTGTTCGAGATGGTCACCACCAACGAGACCAGCTTCTTCCGCGACCAGAAACAGCTCGACGCCTTCCGGGACCACGTCCTGAAGGATGTGATCGACCAGCAGCGGGCCGCCAGGAAGATGGAGCTCAACATCTGGTCCGCAGGCTGCTCTTCCGGCGAGGAGCCCTACACCCTCTCCATCATCCTGCACGAGATGCTGGGCCTCGAAATATCCCGCTGGCGCATCCGCATCTCCGCAAACGACCTGTCCAAGGCCATGATCGACAAGGCCCGCGAAGGCCTCTACCCCGAGTACGCCTTCAAGACCACCCCGGACGCCATGCGCAAGAAGTACTTCAAGCAGGACGGCGAACTCTGGCGCATCAACCGGGACGTGACAAAAATGGTGGATTTCAGGCTCATGAACCTGAATGAAAGCGCGGCATTGAAACGGATACCGCGGTCGCATATAGTGTTTTGTCGCAACGTCATAATCTATTTCGACGAAAGCATGAAGAAGAGGGTCGTGAACTCGTTTTACGACAACCTCGTACCGGGCGGGTATCTCATGCTGGGACATTCGGAATCGCTGCACAAGGTCTCCAAGACCTTCAAACCGATATTCCATCCCGGCGCCATCGCCTACAAGAAAGAGTAGGCTTGGGGGGTCTGTTTGCCGATACATACCATTGATGAACTACAGCCGGGCATGGTCCTCGCCGACGACCTCAAGGCCGCCGACGGACGCATGCTCCTGCCCAGAGGGCTCACGCTGGAGCAGCGCCACGTCGACCTGCTGAAACGCCTCGGCGTCAAGGAGGCGAACGCACGGACGGTCTGCGAACCCGAGGCCGAGGAGGCGGAAGTCATTGCGGACTACGTTCGCGACTTCTTTCTCTACTGCAACCCGGACCGCCCCGTGGTCCTCGAGCTCTTCCGGATAGCACTCGACCGCACCGCCGCCGCAGTCTGCGGCGGATGGGTACTGCCCGACACCAGCGAGAGAAGAGCCGCAAACGTCGAGCACCTCGATGACCTGTTCCTCAAAGGCATGGGCGGCCCGCAGGATTGCGTGAACCGCGAAAGCGAACTCGAGAGTTTCCCCGACATCTATTTCCGAATCCGCGAAGTGCTCGAATCCGAGTCCGGCAACGCCGACCGGGTCGCACAGGTCGTCAGTACCGACGTGGGCCTGTCAGCCAAGCTGCTCAAGCTCGTCAACAGCCCGTTCTACGGATTCCCCTCCCGTATCGACTCCATCAGCCGCGCCGTGGCCCTCGTGGGCGGAAACGAGCTTTCAACCCTCGCCCTCGGCGTGTCCACCATCAATTATTTCAAGAACATCCCCAAAGAGCTCGTGGACATGCGCAGCTTCTGGAGGCACTCCATCAGCTGCGGCATCTTCGCCCGCGTCCTCGCCGCCAAGCAGCAGGGCCTGCAGCCCGAGCGCTTCTTCATCGGCGGCCTCCTGCACGACGTGGGGCGTCTCATCATGTTCAAGATGCTTCCCTACGCCTGCACAGAGTCCATGCTCTTCGCTCGCGAAAACAGCATTCCGCAGGTGGAGGCAGAAAAAACCGTCATCGGCTTCTGCCACACCGACGTCAGCGAGCTGCTGCTCGAGCAATGGCAGTTCCCCGAATCTCTGGCGGAAATGATCAACCACCATCACGACCCCATGACACGACCCAACGCCCTCGAGCCCGCCATCCTGCATGTGGCCGACAACATGGCCAACGCGGTGGAAGTGGCCGAAGGCGGCATGTACGTCGTCCCCGGCTTCAAAGACGGAGCATGGGAGCTGCTCGGACTGCCCCCCGAATATCTGCGGGAAGCCGTCGAGCAGTACGAAGATCAGGTCGACCAGATCATGGACGCGTTCTTCTAGGCACACCACGAGACAAAGAGGTCTCCGGCGGGCTCCGAAGGGCAGAGGCGCTGCCCCTGCACCCCGCAAAGGCGGCGGGCTTCCTTGGGTCCGGCTGAAGGACCTCTCGCGGGTTCAGCGACATTCTAGAAGTTGAAGCTCAACGAAAGGGAGCCGAACACGTGGGGATGTGTCTGGCCGTAGAACTCCTTGGTGCGCACCACTTGCGTGTAGGTGACGGCGAAGTGGCTTGAGGGGCGGACGGACAGGCCGAAGTAGGCGTCGCCCACGAGGGTGCGCTTGGCTACGCTCGGGCTGTCGCGCCAGGTGTTGCCGTCCAGGAAGATGTCTCTTGCCACCGCTTTCCCTTCGAGTCCGCCAAACACGTGAAAACCCGGGCGGCTGTCTTCGAGTCCCTCGATGGGTGCGTTGACGCCGTCGGCGGGGCCGATGAAGGAGGTTCCGAAGTCGGCGGGCAGGTTGTAGCCGAAGCGGACCTCGCCGCCTGCGTTGACGTAGGTTTTCACGTTGCCGAGGGTGGCGCCGAAGTGCGGGGTGGCATCGAAGCCCCAGCCTCCGGTGCGGGCGGGGTCTTTGTCGGGGAACAGTCTCCAGTTCCGCTCCCATGTGAGCAGGATGCCGGGTTCGTCGTGCAGCTGGTGCTCCCATCCGTTGGCTTCGTCCACGCCGATGAGCCTGTGGAAGTCGTTCTGCACCTGTTCGCCCATGGCGGAAGGGCCGACTATGCCAAGAGTGAGCTCGAACACGTCCAGCTGCCGGCTGTTCTTGGCGTGCAACCCGAGGGTGCCGTAGAGCCAGCCGGCGTAAGGGCGGTCGTCGGGTTGCGGCTTCGTGGTCTGGGTGTCCACCGGCGTGAAGATGGTGTGCCCGACGCCGAACGAGATGGAGTGTCGGCGTTCGTCGTTGATCAGGGGCAGGCTCCCGGCGAGCATCTCGATGCTGGCGTGCACGTCGGCGTCCTCCCAGCTCTCCAGCACGGGGGAGACCCATGTCGCCTGCACGCCGTTGGTGTAGAACTCGTCCGTTCCGCCGCCGAACTTGTCGTTTTCGGTGTGCAGCACGAACGTGCCGGCCCGCAGGTTCTCGGCGAAGCCGTCGGCGAGGGCCGCACTCGGCAGCGAAAGAAGAAAGACCGCCATGAAAGCGGTTATGGCGGCGCGCATTACTTGTACTTCAAGCCGCACTCGAAGGCCTTGCCCGCAAGCTCGCCCACGCCGTGGTAGGTGCGCGCGCCCGGGGTGAACACCAGCGGACGAATCTTCTCGATGTCCGGGAATTTGCCGTCCAGCAGCTTGTCGTCATCCACCTTGACGTCGCGGATCGTGCCCACGAGCAGCATGTGCATGCCGAGGTTGACCTTTTCGGTGAGCTCGCACTCGATGACGGCGGGGAATTCCTGCACGTACGGGGCGTCGACAAACTCGGCGCGCACCGGGGTCAGGCCGGTCTTGGCGAACTTGTCCACGTCCTTCCCGGAGGCGATGCCGAGGTAGTCGGCCTGTTCGGCCTGATCCTGACTGCACACGCTCACCGTGAACGCGCCGCGTTCGATGATGCCGGGATAGGTGTGGCGGCTCTCGCGGATGGCCACGCAGACGCTGGCAGGGTCGGAGCAGCAGATGCCGCCCCAGGCCGCGATCATGGCGTTGGGCTTTCCGTCGAGGTCGTATGCGCCCACGGTCCAGACCGGGGCGGGCAGGGCAAAGGGCTTGGAACCCAGAGATTTTTTCATGATTCGCTCCTTGTTTGACGGCGGAGTGTACCCCAGCTTGCGCCGCAAGGGAACCGCAGAAAGCTACAGCCCGACCGGAAGACGTCGGAAAGCCTTCTCCAGCATCGGGGCGCAGGCGCCGCAGCGCTCGCAACCTTGATCGCAGCCGTCCATCCGGTCGAGAAAATCTTCCGGCAGGGACCGGTTCTCCACATGCAGCAGGTGCGACGCGTCCCCCACGGCGTCGAGCATCCCCAGCAGGTTGCCGTCCCAGCGCCCCTCCACGTAGCCCCGAACGACCCGGCGCAGGAACTCCGGTCCGCGGGTGCGCCCGCAGACCTTCAGCACATCGGCCACGCCTTCGTAGCGGGCTGCGTCCTCGGGCCTGATGTATGGGGAGGCCAGCAGCATGGCGGGATGCTCCACGAAAGCCTTCAGGCAGGCGAACTCCCGATTGGCCTCATGGGTTCGCTCTTCGCATAGCCCAAGATTGACCATGGCCACATGCGCGTTGTGCGCGCCTTTGTATGGGCATTGCGGCAGGCAGCCCTCATTCGCCAGAAGCACTATCTGCGCACCGGGCAGACGTGCCCGGGCCGCTTGCGCGGTACGCTCGAGCGTCTCGAAATTCCGGTTCACCGAGCGGTCCAGTATCACCCGCGACGGCATGGCGAAGCCGCTGGTTTCCACGGCGTTCAGCACGGCATTGAGCCTCGCCGGGGAATCAATCATGGCATTGACGCTGGGCACCGCTTCCAGCCTGGAACAGCTCTCCGGCGCAGCCGCGCCGAGCGCCCTGAGCAGATGAAAGTCCGCCACCACGATCCCGGCAAGCCCGGCATCGGTCCGCAGCGCGTCAAGATCCTGCGCCAGCGCGCCCATGGCCTGACGGTCGAGGTAGCGCTCCGGCGGCAGCATCCGCCCGTTGAGCAGCAGATACCGAGGCACTTCAGGCAGCTCACGCAACGCATCGAGCACCGCACTCCTGTCTTCCTTGCCGTGCTGACGCGCGTCGAACGCTCCCAGCCCCGGCAGCGCGAAATGAACGCTGTCCAGTCTGTCCCCCAGAGCCCGAAGCTCGGAGACATAGGTCGCACCCGGAATCAGCGGCGCTTCGATCTTCATCCACAACCCCCTGCAATACCTTGTTGCCAGCGCCCGCAAAGAGGCGTATTCGCTGGCGATGGACTGGTTTACCTCATACGGCGCGCTGCCCGCACTCGCGCTCGCCGCGCGCATCATCCTGCTCGGCTTCGAGAGGATCGTCGTCAAACGGCTCGGCGCCAATGTGGACCCGTTCGCGCCCACGTTTCTCTTCTTCGCCCTCGGGGCCGTCCTGCTGCTTCCCTTCGTGCCGTGGGACCTGCCCGCCGAACAATGGAAAGCCATGACCGTCAGTTTCGGCTCCGGTATCTTCTACGCGGCGGCCTTCACCTGCTATGTTCATTCACTCTCGATGGGCGAAGCCTCGCTCGTGAGTCCTCTTTACAACGCAAACGTGCTCTTTCTTGCGGTGCTCGCCTTTCTCTTCCTCGGCGAGCCGCTCACGCTCCCCAAGCTAGGCGGTCTGGCCCTTCTTGTCTACGGGGCCTCGCAACTCAACCCGCAGGGCAGCTTCCTGAAATCCGTCAAGGCCATCCTCACGGACTCGGCCTGTCGGTTCATGGTGCTGGCATCACTGCTCATAGCCTGCGGCAGAGTCGCCGATGCCCATGTGGTCTCCGCCGCCAGACTCAACACCGACCCGGTCGCCTATTGCTTCGTGCTCTACTCGGTTATCGCCCTGTACGTCCTCATCGCGCTGCTCGTACGCAAGCGGACCGGCGACATCGTCACCCTCATGACAAAACGCCCCGTGGCCGCAACAATCGCAGGCGGCATCAACGGCTATTCCTATCTCTTCCTGCTGGTCGCCATGACCAGAATCGACGTCAGCATAGCCGAGCCCGCCTCCATGCTCAGCGTGCTCGTCACCCTGGTGCTCGCCCGAAGAGCGTTCGGAGAACAAATAGGCAAACGGCTCGTTGCCGCCGTCATCATGCTCGCCGGAGCCTGGCTGCTGATGATGTAGGCATGGTCGCGCTCAAGTTGGCTCCCGGCGGGCTTTCGGTTGCTCCCGAGGGCTTTTCGCTGTGTTGAATCGGTGAAGCAGGGGAGTGTGTTTTGGGATAATCGGGATTGTGGGAAAAAAGTTTGCGTTTGCCGGAAAGAGTTGTTGACAAACTCGGCGGGCGCAAGTATCAACCCTCTTCACCGAGCACGTCCCCATCGTCTAGCCCGGTCCAGGACGTCGGCCTTTCACGCCGATAACAGGGGTTCAAATCCCCTTGGGGACGCCAACGAAATCAAAGGCTTACGTGATTCACGTAAGCCTTTTTCGTCTTTTCGTGTCTCCCCTATGTGTCTTCAGACCCATGTCAGCTTCCGGCAGCCTTGCCAAACAGGCCATGACGGTTGCCTTTTCTTTCACCGGACTGCTTGCTCAGCGCAGCGTCCAGCGCATCCACCGCCCCGGTCGTTCTCGCCACCCGATGGACATACCCCTGCGTCGTGGCCACGGACTTGTGCCGAAGCAGTTGCTGAACCTCAAGCAGGTTTGCCCCGTTATGGACGGCGATGCTTGCGGAGAGGTGCCGAATGCCATGAAAGCCGAAACGTCGGACACCGACCTCGTCACAGGCCCTCTTCAACCAGCGATTGTTCGGATCCTTTAAGTCATCGAAAGCGTCATCAAACACGAAGCCGCTTCCACCAGACGCCAATCGCCACTCGGCCATCAGGGCCCGAAACGCCTTGGACATAGGAATTAGGTCGAATTCGTCATTGCCGCTACGTCGCTTGCGCGTCCATAGGCCGATCATGTCACCATCGAAATCGACCTCTTCCCACTGCAAGCGCCACAGTTCATTTTTCCGGGCTGCCGTGTGGTAGGTAACCAGAAGCAGTTTTCTTTCCCTTGGCCCGACAAAATCCAGCACACGCCGGAAGTCATCAAGGGGCGGCACGTAACGCGGTTGGCGCTTCTCCGGGAACTTGTCCACCAGTTGGAACGGATTCACACGGTCCATGCCAAGGTATCTCACGCCCCAGTTCCAGCCAGCGCAAAGGTTCTTCCTGTCCTTGTTGGCCGTATTGCCAGTTTTCTCGCGAAAGACCTTTGTCAGGCAATCCAGCACAAGAGCTGTGCTCAGTTCGCCCACCAATGTCTTTTCCCGATTCGGCAAATGCTGAATCAGCCGACGCAAGGCAACTTGCTTTTCACAGTATGATGAATGGCACATCGTGCTTTCGGCGAAATCCATGTATCGTTCGCCCCATTCACCCACCGTCAAGGCCCGACCAACGGTGCTCAGGTCTTTCTGGTGCTGGCGATCTGCTTGGATCAGCGCCTTGCGGGTCTCATTTTCCCAAACCGTTGCATCTTTCTTTTTGTCAAAGAGCTGGGTGCGTCGCATTTGCCTTCCGGCTGACGGGGTAAACCGCACCACTCCCCGCCACTTTTTGCCTTCCTTATAGGGCATTGGGTATCTCCTTATCCGGAAGGCCGCTTATTGCCTGAATATTACCAAAGGCTGTGGGCACTGGTCAATTTGACCTTGCGCCGACGGGGAGTACCGCGCTCCCCGCAGACTTCATGCTCTGGAGCATCAACGCTTCCCTGCCGCATGTAAGCCTCGACGGCTTCACGGTGAAAGCGTATCCCGCGCTTCCCCACAGTGAGCGCGCCAAGACGCTGCTTCATGTCAGCTCGGCGCACCAAGCTTTCGGAGCAGTTCAGCATCCTCGCCACGTCTTTGACCTTCAACACATCGGGCACAAACGACCATCCTGATTGTTGGTTAACCCGCCTGCTTACAACGTGCGAAACGAAAATCTCTAGGTTCAGGGGTAGGTTTTTGAAAATTTATATTCAATTAAATTGGACTGTTATAAAAGCGGTCGAAAAAGTCGTTTTGGAAGACGGTTTTTCCTCGTCCAGCCCTTCTCCCTGACTGGTTAGGGGAAAACACTGAGAAGCCCCCTTGCGTTTTCTTTTTCCCGGGCCTTTTAGTTGGCTTTTTGCAAAACCCCCTTGTCATTTGTTTCCAGCAGTGGCGCTCGCGTACGGCTTTGCCGGAAGCGAGCGCCGCTGCTGCGGATCAAATGACGCTGGGGGGCGCGACCGAAACCGCGCGCGCAGGGGATGAATAGATTTGCATTTCGGCTTTTTTCGTACGCCGAAGGCGGCGCCAAAAAGCCGAAATGCAAATCTAGAAGGGGGGCGCAAGACGACCCCCTTTGTTTGGTTTGCTCATGACGCAGAAGAAGCCCCAGAAAGGGGCTTCTCTTGAAAATATGAATGCCTGACGCAACTATACTCTAAGCAAGGGTCTTGTCATGAAGGTCCGTCGTCCCTGCGGGACGTCTGACATGGATAAAAAGGTATCGGCTCGGAGCCGAAACGCCAATTGGACAAGAAAGATCAGCTTTCAATTCCCGGAAACAAGGCGGTGATACCGTCTCACTCCGGGTGGGCCAAGCGGTCCGAAGCGGACCGCCCGTGGCAGAAGCTGCCACACAACTCAAATTACGGGATAAATGAATGCCCTGTTCCCAGAGAAAGAAGAATCTTTCATGAATGTCCAGTTAATAGGGAATGTCACAACGTAAGCGCATAAGTCTTACGTCTGCGGCAGATGCAGAAAAGTGACCATCGGGGACGTTGGCAATGGCTGGCGCTCTGGTCCAGCCGTTCATCGGGTAATGGGGTTGTGTTGAACCGGCGTTGGTTTCGGAAAGGGTGCCGTTTGTTTTGGAAAAACGGCGGTAAGCGTTGAAGCCGTAGGCTTCGTATGTCGTCATCAGTTCGGATTCCATCGCGAACTTATGACGACCAGATCGGTGGTAGTGCCTCCTTTGTATCAAGGTTTATGGCTTCTGATACCACGGCACTTTCTCCGATTTCCAATCACAGGCCGTACTTTCTGAAGTTTTTTTGTTGCCGCCCGTCGCCTACAACGCAGAATGGCACGGACGTCGCTTTGGTCAAGACCAAGCACTTCGTGCGTGTGGCAAAGCCACACGGTCTTGACCAAACCGCTTTTCCCGTGCTGCGATAACAGTATGCGAAGGCGACGGGGATGGCAGTTTCGGGTCAGGCTCAAGGGATAATAGAAAGTCTATAAAATGCTGGATTAGCCCGATTGAAGCTTCTTTCCATTAATAGTGTTCACCCAGTGGACCAACAAGCTGAATCCACTTCTTTGCTTGGGCAATCCCAAGGGCAGCAAAGGACCGACCTTTCAGTCCACCATAGAAATAAGGGGCATACTCCCATTCAGCGAATGTATCGTAACAGGAATTCTAAAGACCACATCTCTGGACCTTAAAAAAATGGGATTAGACAGTGCTCCGGATGAGGTGTAGGCCTTTAAGGCTTCACCTAAACGGCGATCTTTAGGCTTGAGGCAAGCCCCATACACAAAAGACCCTTTATAGTGCTTTACTTTTTTAAAATTGTTGGTACTTTTTTATCGGGTTTGCTATTTACATTTACCTGAAGCCATAATTTATTGAGAGGGAGCACATGTATCAAACATTAGTTAATCGCGGAGTCGCCGCAGTTTATCACTTCACAGATAGGGCCAACATCGAATCAATTATACGAAACGACGGACTCCTTCCACTAACAGTACTTCGGGGGCAAAATATCCCGGACATTCGATATGGCGGGAACGACTGGTCTCATGAAGCAGATGCCAGAAAGGGAGTCAACCAATACGTACATCTTTGCTTCGACACAAATCATCCAATGGAATATTGTGCTCGGCAGGATGGAAGGATCACCGAAACATGCTGGCTAGAAATCGACCTAACATTGCTAAACAATGAAGAGGTTATGTATACCGCAGATGTTTCTAATAAAGTTGATGTTCCACTACTGACGGCTGATGAAGCAAAAGAGGCGATTGACCTTGATGGGATATATCAGTTCTTAGACTTTAGAGTTGAGGGAAACCAAGAAAGAAAGAACAACGCAAAGAAATCAGAAATACTGATCCCCTACGGGGTTCCTCTCAACAAAATATTAAACATCAACACCTTTAGAAGGTAAAAAATGGCCACCCGCCCAATATTCGTAGCCTCCCTATCATCATTAGGCGTTAAGATGATTAATGTCCATTTCAAATGGCATCCTGGGTATTCTGTAAGTCAAAAACAGAAATCAATCGAAGATCTTCATAATCAGGGGCATTTTCGAGGGATACAAAACATCCTAGAAGTATCTAGCAAATCGCCGATAGAATTAGGTGTTAAACTAAGTGCATTCAATCTCAAAACTAAAACAAAAAAGAATGACAAAGAGTTCTCTGTTGAGACAGCATTTCAAGGAAGCAAAGTCTTTGAAAATGGAGGCCCATATACTGATCTCATATTTGCAGACTCTCGAAGTGCAAAAAAAGATTTCCGAATAAAAAATTCAGGCCCTTTGGTTCGTTTTGACTTTTTTGATTACTCATTCAAGCTCAATCCTCAAAGTTTTTTTTATGATTGGTTGTACATTAATACACTATTAAACAACCCTGAGTTGTTGGCTCAACTAGACCAATACACAGCCTTTACCGATATCGAATTTAATCCAAAAAAATCAATCAATTGCCAAGCCTTCTCTTTAGCCTTGTTCAGGACGCTAATTGCAAACGATATGATCTGCGGCAAAATGATTGAACCTGACAAGTTTTTTGAATTAACGAAAACCATCTACGACAAGTCGAAGGAAGGCACTAATATTCAAAAACATCTTAGCTACTAAGTAGCACCACTATGACAAAACCAGATAAAGGCCAAGCCAAAACACGGGAAAAAGTAGAACTATTCATTGTGTCCCTATGGCCGTTATTCTTACTCATAATAGTTATAACCGTGGATATACCAATATGTTTTGGTGATCATTGTAAGTTCATTGGGATTGTCCCTATAATAGAAAGGAATAGCGTACCAATTACTTCAGTTATTTTGCTTGCACTCGGACTTATATTTTTAAGTAGATTCAAATATAAACTAGAAGGCAGTTCAAATATTCCTCTCACCATATCCAACGTCGAGAATGTCAACTACGAGCACCTCACATTCCTTACTACCTATATCATTCCCCTAATTTGCTTCGACTTGTCACAAACAAGATACATCCTTGTAATGGCAGTCTTATTAGTCATTATTGGGATGGTATACATAAAAACCAATATATTCTATGCAAACCCATCACTGGCTTTACTTGGATACCATATTTACAAAGTAGACGGAGACTTTAGAGGGCAAGATAAGTCAGGTGTTATTCTTATTTCAAAAGAAAAACTCAGCACATCAGATAAAGTCTTTTATATGAAACTAGACCAAAAAATCTTTTATGCGAGGAAATCACAATGACCATTCAAGAACTACGTGATGCATTGATACCTTTCACAGGAGAACACATCGGGGCCGAAATCTACTTCATATTAAAAAATGGAGATGCATTAGCGGCAAAGTTTGCTGATCTTGAAGCAGATGCCCAAGAAAATCTTAAAGACCAGTTCGTCAAAAACCTCGACGACAAGATAATACAAGACGAAACCATTTCACTTCTCCCTCTGTCTGCAGCTGATGAACGAAGCAACGTGGTGTACAAATACGATCTGGATGATGTTCCGAATGAGCTAGAATTGCTCGACACGATACTTGAAGATGCTGAACTTCCACAGTTTTCATTTCAAAATGACAACATGGGAAGCATTAAAGGTTTTCTGGTGCTAATTGGAAACGATGAGAACAAACTAGCCTTATATAAGCGACATTACCCTGTCAGCTTGATCAAAAAAGATAGTTCCTTCATTATGAAGTATAGATCCAACCTGAATAGGTTCGTCCAACTTGACTCTGATATAATCAAAATTAATTCAAAGTTTGAATTCTTTAAATTCAACGACGAAATCTTCATATGTGATTTAAAATCGTTGGAGAGGTTCTTTGGGTTTTCAGATATTATCAAAAAGGAAGCACAGAAAGGTGTAGATAACATTCGTGCTGCTGACATACTCGAAAATCCCAACTTCCTGCTTGAAGAGATTGAGAATGTATCATTTTCAAGAAAACTCACGAAGGTTCTATCGACCTCACCAGTTCTTGGAACAATACCTAATGAAACAGTTGTTAGCTTTGTTGAAAATCACCCGATGCTCAAAACGAGCTTAAAAGCAAATGCAAACAAGGACAAACTGGTACTTCATACAAAAAAAGCGCGCACTTTGTTTTTAAAACTACTCAATGATGACTATCTAATCTCACAGCTTACCTCCCAGTATTATGACAGCCTTGCAAAGGACAACATCCTAACTGAATGATCGTTCATAACGAATGAAGGGAAGCCATCGGAGGACCTTAAAAGCTAAGTGAAGAAGACTAAGGGTCGGGGCTTTCACCACGACCCTTTTGGGAATGAAGATCTTGATGAAAAATTAATGCTCAAGGCATCACTTTACGTGTCTCCCCCGTGTCCCCACCCCTTTCAAACGTAACTTTCATGCGATCTGTGTCTTTCCCAACCCACTGAAATCATGTAAATAAGCGACCTTCCGGGTTTCGTTTTCTTGCCTTTCACGCCGATAACAGGGGTTCAAATCCCCTTGGGGACGCCAGAGAATTTGTAAAGTCCCCCCATCTTAGGGCCAGTTAAGTGTAGAGATTTCCGACCGGTTTTTTGAGGTTGCCCAGAGGGCAGGGGGTCCCCCCTGCCCTCTGGGCTGCAAATTCGATTGGCGTCATGTTGCCGAGAGATTCATGAGGCCGCTCCTCATTGTACTCCCTGACAAACTCCTCGGTGCTTTGGCGGACTTCGCTCAAGCTGTCGAAGATATACAGATCCAATACTTCCTCCCGATATGTCCTGTTGAAGCGCTCGATATATGAGTTCTGTGTCGGCTTGCCCGGCTGGATAAAGTCCAGCTCAACGCCGT